>JBKPOO010000085.1:0-14213 GCA_046733175.1 Pseudomonadota bacterium | reverse complement strand
AGCGCTTCTTCCGCGAACGCAGCGGAGGAATGCCGGCCGGCTCGCGTCACCGTCCCGTGCAGACCGACCCGCGCGAACCGACGTTCGAGCGGGTGGCGAAGCCGGTTTCCCCGACGGAGCGCGAGCTGGCCGGGAATCCGCGTGCGCGCTCGGCGCGACTGCGCAGCGCGATCCGAACCTCAGCTCCCGCGTGGAAGGGAAGCCTGCAATGAGCGCAAGAAGCTTCAGGTCGGTGTTCATGGTCGCCAGCTGCGCCGGAGCGGCGCTTGGCTGTTATCTCGTCTCGCTCCGAGTGGCTTCCGAGCGCTCGGCGCTCGAAAACGTCGAGACCAGGATCGTGATGGCGCAACGCGACATCCGCCTGCTTCAGACGGAGATCGGCACTCGCGGTCGCTTGTCGCAGCTCGAGCGCTGGAACGCCGGCGCTTTCGCTCTCTCCGCGCCGTCGGCCGACCAGATTCTCGATGGCAGTTTCGAGCTCGCCAAGCTTACGCAGCCGCAGCGCGCGGTCGATTTCCAGGCTCCGGTGGTCCTTGCCGCGGCACCCGCTCCTCAGCCTAAGGCGCCCCCGATCGGTCAGCCTGACACCGACGATTCTGGCGCTTCGACTCCAGACCTTCTCCACCAGGCAAGCCTGAAAACCGGGACGCGCGAGGCCCCGGCTACGCCGGTCGCTGCCTTAATACGGCAGCCGATCAAGACGAAGTCCACGGATCAGCCGGTTGCGGCGGCAATACCGGCACCAAAGAAATCCGTGGATAAGCCGGGCCTCGCGGCCGCCAAGCCGATGACAAAACAGGTCCATCTTGCGAAGACAGATCCGCTTGCTCCGCTGCCGGACAAGCCCGTCAGGAAATCACTGAAGGACAACGTCTCCGGCCAATGAACGCCCCGTCGCCCGCTCTCGTCGCGCCACGGCCCGAGCGGCTCCGACTGGTCGGCCAACGCAGGCAAATTCTCGCCGTCATGCACCAGCGGCTGATGTTCGGCATGTTGGTCTATGCCGGGATCGTGGCGCTCATCGTCGTTCGGATCCTGTGGCTCGCAGCATTCGGCGACCATGCCGGCCGCAAGGAGGGACTGCTCGCCCTGATCCCGGAGCGCGGCGATATCGTCGACCGCAACGGCCAGCCGCTCGCGCGGACGATCGACGCCTGGACCATTGCCGTCCATCCAACGAAAGTGATCGGCGACAAGCTCGCGCTTGCGCGCCGGCTCGCGGAGCTGATGCCGGAGCACAGCGAGGCGCAGTATTTTGCGCTCCTCCGTTCGAACAGGCCCTTCTTCTATCTTCGCCGCCGCGCCGCTCCGGGCCTGGTTGAGGCCGTCAACGCAATCGGAGAGCCGGGCCTCGCTATCGAGCGGGAGCCCGACCGGCTCTATCCGCAGACCGCTCTTGCCGCCCACGTGATTGGCTACACAGACATCGACGGGCATGGCGTTGCGGGCATGGAACGAGCGTTTGACAACCGCCTCGCCGATGCCCGAACCCGCGGTCAGCCGCTTACGCTTTCGATCTCGAGTCCGCTTCAGCAGGCGCTCGAACATGAGCTGTCGGATGCGATGAACGAATTCCAGGCGATCGGCGCCGCCGGCGTCATCATGGACATGCACACCGGCGAAGTGCTCGCCATGACCTCGCTTCCGCAGCTCAATCCCAACGCCGCTGGACAGGGGTCCGACGAGGCCCGGTTTAATCGCGCGACGCTCGGCGTCTACGAGCTCGGATCGACTTTCAAGCCTTTCACCGTCGCGATGGCGATGGACAGCGGGATCATCAAATCCTTCGGGCAGATCTACAATTGTCCGGACGAGCTGTTGGCTTACGGGCACGCGATTCACGACACCCATCCGTTCGGGCGCCAGTGCACCGTCGCCGAGATCATGAAGGAGAGCTCGAACATCGGCACGGCCCAGATCGCAGCCCAGGTGGGCGCGCAGCGGCAGAAATTCTTCCTGGGCAAGATGGGTTTCATGGGGCCCGTGCAGATCGAGCTCAAGGAGCGGGCTCGCGCATTGACCCCAGGTGCGAATTGGGGCCCGCTGGAAGTGATGACCGTCGGCTACGGCCACGGCATCGCCGTCACTCCGCTGCATCTGGCGACCGGCTATGCGACCTTGTTCAACGGCGGCATCTATCGCCCGGCGACCTTGCTCAAGGTCGACCGCAACCACCCTATCGGGCCTGGCCGCCGGGTCTTCAGTGAGGATACGAGCTACCGGATGCGGGCGTTGCTTCGCGAGGTCGTGCTCGCCGGCACAGGCAAGAAAGCCGATGCGCCGGGCTACCGCGTAGGAGGCAAGACGGGCACCGCGGAAAAGCTGCTCAACGGCCATTACACGTCCTCGGCGGTGGTCACGACCTTCGCCGGCGTTTTCCCGATGGACGAACCCCGTTATGTGGTCGTGGCGATGCTGGACGATCCCAAGCCGACGAAGGATACCTACGGTTTCCACACGGCCGGCTGGAACGTCGCGCCGGTCGTCAGCCGGACCATCAGCCGAATCGCGCCGATGCTCGGCGTTCGTCCCGACAAGAACCGTGAGCCGGACATGTCCGAGGTATTGCCGTTCGTCCACGACACGCACGAGGAATAAGCTTCAGTGCGGTTGCGCGAACTCGCCGACGTGAACTCGGATTCGGTGGTCACCGGCTTTGCCATCGATCATCGCAAGGTCGCCCAGGGCAGCGTCTTCGGGGCTTTCCGAGGCGCCGTCTTCAACGGCGAGGAATTCATTCCCAAGGCGATCGAGCGCGGGGCAGTCGCGGTCGTCGCCCGGCCGAAGGCCGAGGTGGATGGCGTTCCGGTTATCGGCGACGACAATCCCCGCCGCCGTTTCGCCGAGCTCGCGGCCAGATTCTACGCCCCTTATCCCGAGACGGTCGTCGCGGTTACCGGAACCAATGGCAAGACTTCGACGGTCGAAATGACCCGCCAGATCTGGCGCATGACAGGGGACCGCTCGGCGTCCATCGGGACCTTGGGAGTCACGACATCCGACGACCAGGTGAAGACTGGCCTCACCACCCCCGACATCGTGACTTTCCTCAATAACATGGCGGGCCTGAAGCGCATGGGCATCACCCATGTCGCTTACGAAGCCTCGTCCCACGGCCTCGACCAGCACCGTGCCGAGGGCGTGTCGCTCGCCGCCGCCGCGTTCACCAATTTCTCGCGCGACCACCTCGATTATCATCCGTCGATGGAGGCCTATTTCGAGGCCAAGATGCGTCTGTTCGAGGAGCTCTTGCCCCCGGGGAAGCCCGCCATAATCTGGACCGACGATCCTAAGTCGGACGAGGTCATCCAGCGCGCGAAGAAGCGCGGCCACGAAATCCTGACGATTGGTCGGAAGGGCGAGACTATCCGCCTCGTCGAACAATCACCGACTCCGCTCGGCCAGGACCTCAAGCTGGAACATGACGGCAAGCCCTATCGCCTGGCCCTTCCGCTCATCGGCGCATACCAGGCGTCGAACGTGCTCACGGCCGCCGCTCTGGTCCTAGCGACTGGCGGCGAATGGGACCGCGTCTTCTCGGCGATGCAGCGCGTGGCTCCTGTGCGCGGCCGCTTGGAACGCGCGGTGATCAGCCCTGCCGGAGCGCCGGTTTACGTCGATTATGCGCACACCCCCGACGCGCTCGAAGCCGCGATCGCCGCGCTGAAGCCGCACGTGGAACGGCGGCTCATCACCGTCTTCGGGGCGGGCGGCGACCGCGATCAGGGCAAGCGCCCCGAGATGGGTGCAGTCGCAACGCGTCTCTCAGACGTTGTCATCGTTACCGACGACAATCCACGGAGCGAAAACCCCGCCGCCATCCGTGCCGCGATCATGGGCGGCGCCCCCGGAGCGATGGAAGTCGGCGATCGGCGCGAGGCGATCGCCGAAGCGATCAGGATCGCCGCCGCCGGAGACATCGTGCTCATCGCGGGCAAGGGCCATGAAACCGGCCAGATCGTCGGCGACCGGGTGCTTCCGTTCGACGACGCGCTCGTGGCTCGGGAGTGCGCAGCTTGAGCGCGCTCTGGACTTCCGAGGAAATCGCCGCGGCGACCGGCGGGACTGCCAGCCAGCCGTTCGAGGTCACGGGCGTCACGTTCGACAGCCGCGAGGTCGAGCCGGGCTTTTTGTTCATCGCCATGCCGGGAACAGCGCATGACGGCCACAAATTCGTCGATGGAGCCTTCGAAAGAGGATCTGCGGCGGCGATCGTGTCGGAGCCGGTCGGTCATCCGCACATCCTCGTCGACAACACGTTCGAAGCGCTCCAGGCGCTCGGCCGCGCCTCGCGCGAGCGTTCAAAGGCGACCATCTTCGGGGTCACCGGCTCGGTCGGAAAGACCAGCACCAAGGAAGCGCTTTATGCGGCAATCGAGAGGATCGCTCCGGGCCGGGCGCACCGCTCGGTCAAGAGCTACAACAACCATACGGGCGTTCCGCTGTCGCTTGCGCGGATGCCGCGCGAAACCGAATATGCGGTGTTCGAAATGGGCATGAACAATAAGGGCGAAATCGCGGCGCTCACCCGACAGGTCCGCCCCCACGCCGCGATCGTCACCGCGATTGCTCCCGCGCACATCGAGAACTTGGGCTCCGAGGAGGCGATCGCCGACGCCAAGGCCGAGATATTCGAGGGCCTCGAACCGAACGGCATCGCAATCGTGCCCAACGACACGCCTCATCGCGACCGGCTCGTCAGGGCCGCTCGGCGACATGCCGACCGGATCATCACATTTGGCAGCGGGGACGCCGACGTCCACGCAATCCACGCGGTCGGATCGGACGGCGGAGGCAGCCTCATCAGCGCGGCGCTTCTCGAGCGCGAGCTGACGTTCACTATTTCGCAGCCCGGCGACCATTGGGTGTCAAACGCTCTCGCGGTCCTCGCCTCAGTCGAGGCGATCGGTGCCGACGTCGCAGTTGCGGCGCTGGCTCTCGCCGACATGGGTGGCTTGAAGGGCCGCGGCGCTCGCCACGTGGTCGAGCTCGCGGACGGCGAGGCGGTGCTCATAGACGAGAGCTACAACGCCAACCCGGCCTCCATGGCCGCGACCTTGAAGAGTCTAGGCGCCGAGCGCGACGCCGCCCGCCGGATCGCGGTGCTCGGCCCGATGCGCGAACTCGGAGCGCATAGCAAAGAGCTCCACGCAGCTCTCGCCCCGGCCGTGCTCGACGCCCGCGTCGATGAGCTGATCCTGATCGGCGAAGAAATGCGGCCGCTCGCCGAGCTGGTCGTCGGCAAGGTTTCGCTCGACCTCGTCGGCAGCGTCGACGAAGCGATCGCAGGCCTGCTTGCCAAGCTTCGCCCGGGCGACGCCGTGCTCGTCAAGGCGTCGAATTCGGTTGGACTCGCAAAGCTGGTGGATCGCGTGGCAGGGGGCGTCGCATGCTCTACGTGATCGCCGAGCAGCTCGGCTTCCCCGGGATCCTCAACCTCATCCGCTACATCAGTTTCCGCGCGGGTGCGGCCAGCGCCACCGCGCTCATCATCGGGCTTCTGCTCGGTCCGAAATTCATTAGCTGGCTCCGAATGACGCAGGGCAAGGGCCAGCCGATCCGCGCCGACGGACCGCAGAGCCATCTCGCCAAGCGCGGCACCCCGACGATGGGGGGCTTACTGATCCTTATCGCGGTGATCGTTTCTGTCTTGCTGTGGATGAACCTCGCCAATCCCTACGTCTGGGCGTGCCTGCTGGTCACCGCCGGCTTCGGAGTCATCGGTTGGCTTGACGATTACGACAAGGTGAAGAAGGCGCACCACGCGGGGCTCAGCGGCAAGACCCGGCTCGCGCTTGAGTTCCTCATCGCCGGTTTCGCCACCTGGATGATCGTCCGCAACGGCACCACGAACCTCTATGTGCCGTTCAGGCAGGGGCCGCTCCTTGATCTTGGCTATGTCTACGTCGCCTTCGGGGCCTTCGTCATCGTCGCCTTCGGCAATGCGGTGAACCTGACGGACGGGCTCGACGGGCTTGCGACAATGCCGGTCATCATCGCCAGCCTGACCTTCCTGTTGATCTCCTATCTCGTCGGCAACGCGAAGTTCGCGACCTATCTTGGAATCCCGCACATCCTCGGGGTCGGCGACTTGACGGTGCTGTGCCTGGCAATCGTCGGAGCGGGCCTTGCCTTCCTCTGGTTCAATGCCCCGCCCGCCGCGGTCTTCATGGGCGACACGGGAAGCCTGGCGCTCGGCGGAGCATTGGGAGCGATCGCGGTCGCGACGCACCATGAGTTCGTCCTGGCGATCGTCGGCGGGCTGTTCGTCGTTGAAGCCCTGTCGGTGATCATCCAGGTCGCGGTCTACAAGCGCACCGGTAAACGCGTCTTCCTGATGGCGCCGATCCACCACCATTTCGAACATCTCGGCTGGTCCGAGCCCACCGTCGTGATCCGCTTCTGGATCATCAGCTTCGTGCTCGCGCTGGCGGGCTTGTCGACCCTCAAGCTCCGGTGATCACGGCCCAGGCCTTCGCCGGCAAGCATTACGCCGTCTACGGCCTCGCGCGGTCGGGCCTGGCGACGGCCGAAGCCTTGCTCGCCAGCGGGGCGCAGGTCACCGCCTGGGACGCGAAAGAGGAGGCGAGAGCAAAGGCTCCTGCCGGTACGGAGATCGCCGACCTCGACACGGCCGACCTTTCCCAGTTCGACAGCCTCGTCGTCACCCCAGGCCTGCCGCTCAACCGCCACCCAATTGCGCAGCGCGCTCGCGACGCCGGGGTCGAGATCATCGGCGATATCGAGCTGTTCGCGCGGGCCCGTCCCGAGCTTCCGCCGCACAAGGTCGTCGGCATCACGGGGACCAACGGCAAGTCGACGACAACGGCGCTCGTCCACCACATCCTGAAGACCGCCGGAGTGCCGACGGCGATGGGCGGCAATATCGGGCTTCCGATCCTCGCCCAGGACCCGCTGCCCGAAGGGGGAGTCTACGTCCTTGAGCTGTCGAGCTATCAGCTGGACCTGACGCAAAGCCTCGACTGCGACGTCGCGGTACTGCTCAATATCACGCCGGATCATCTCGACCGGTACGAGAGCTTCGAGGCGTATGCGGCGTCGAAGGCTCGGTTGTTCGAAATGCAGAAGACGGGCGCCGCGATCATTCAGTGTTTCGACGAACCGAGCGAGAGGGTCGCCGTTCAAGTTGCCCGTTCACGCAAACCGCCGCCAGCTTCGGGCCTCACGGAATACGATCTGGAATATCGAGAAAATCCGGCGTTGGCCGGACCGCACAACCGGCAGAATGCCGGTGCGGCGGTCGGCGTTTGCCGCCAGTTGGGCATTCCTCGGGAGGCAATCGAGCGGGGACTCGAAACCTACCCGGGCTTGCCGCACCGCATGGAGCGCATCCGCGACAAGGACGGTGTCCTCTTCGTCAACGACAGCAAGGCGACCAACCCCACCGCGACCGCTCCAGCGCTCGCCGCGTTCGAACGCATCCGTTGGATCTGCGGCGGGCAGCCCAAGGGGGACAATCTCGACGAATGCGCGCCATATTTCGCGCACGTCCGCAAAGCCTATACCATTGGCGAAGCGAGCGAATTGTTCGCTTCGCTCTTGTCGCCGAACATGGACGTGGCACAGTGCCAAACGCTCGCGCGAGCAGTGGGAGAGGCTGCGGCGGAAGCGGAAAGCGGCGAGACGGTCTTGCTGTCTCCGGCTTGCGCCAGCTTCGACCAGTTTCGCGATTTCGAGGACCGCGGCGACCAGTTTCGCGCCCTGGTGGAGGGGTTATGATCGGCAGCATTTCGGGCAAGATCAAAGAAAAGGCCGCGCTGGTCGACCCCAGCAATTACGGCCGCTCCGACACGTCGGCGACCGGGCGCTGGTTCTGGGAAGTCGACAAGGTCCTCTTGCTATTGATCGCGGTACTGATCGGCATCGGGCTGATTGCGGTGGCGGCGGCATCTCCCGCTGCCGCCGAGCGCTATTCGGGCGGCAACGTGCGCTTCTCCGAACTCTATTATTTCTGGCGCCAGCTCGCCTGGATCGCGATCGGTATTCCGGTCATGATCGGAATCTCGATGATGCCGCGCGAGCGCGCGCGCCGACTGTCTCTATTCGGCGCGGCGTTCTTCTTCGTGCTGCTCGTCTTCGTGCCGTTGATCGGCCCCGAACATAATGGCGCCAAAAGGTGGATCGAGTTCGGCGTCGGGCAAGTGCAGCCGTCGGAATTCCTGAAGCCCTTCTTCGTCGTTGCGATGGCCTGGCTCCTGAGCCTCAAGGACAATGACAAATCGCTCCCGGTCTTCCCGATCTCGGCGCTGGTCGTGGGCTCCGTCGCCTATCTCTTGATGAAGCAGCCCGATTTCGGGTCGACGATCATCTTCGGCGCGGTATGGATCGCGATGCTGGCGCTCGCGGGGGTCAAGCTTCGGACGCTCGCCATCCTCGGAGCCGTCGCGCTCATTGGCGTCGTTGCCGCCTATTTCCTCTACGACGTCGCGACGCAGCGCATCGACGAGTTCCTTTTCGGCACCGGCGATACCTTCCAGACCGACAATGCGATGCGGACGCTGACAGCAGGGGGGCTGTTCGGAATGGGTCCGGGGGGCGGGACTCGCAAGTTCGGGCTTCCCGAACCCCACACCGATTACATCTTCTCCGTGATCGGCGAGGAGTTCGGCCTCATCGCCTGCCTCGCCATCGCCTTGCTCTATCTTGGCATTGTGGCGCGGGTGCTGATCAAACTCCTCGATGAGGACAACAGCTTCGCGATCCTCGCCGCAGCCGGGCTCGCCATCCAGTTCGGCCTCCAGGCGATGATCAACATGATGGTCAACGTCCAGCTAGCTCCATCCAAGGGCATGACCCTGCCGTTTATCAGCTACGGCGGCTCATCCATGCTGGCGCTGTCGATCGGCATGGGTTTGCTGCTCGCCTTCACGCGCCGGAACCCGTATCTGACCCGTTCGCCATATGTGGTGAAATGGAGCGGGGAGCAGTTGACTACATGAACTTCGTGCTCGCCGCCGGAGGAACCGGCGGTCACATGGTCCCGGCCCACGCGCTTGCGGCGGAATTGAAGAGCCGCGGCCATGGCGTCCTGCTGATCACCGATGATCGCGGAGCGCGCTTTCCCGGACTGTTCGAGGACGTTCCGGTTCACATCTTGCCCGCCGGACGGATGGGTGGCGGACCCATCGCCTGGCTGAAGGCCCTGAACTCAGTCGTGAAAGGCCGCGGCCAGGCCAAGCGGCTCTATCGCGAGCACAAGCCCGACGCTGTCGTGGGCTTCGGCGGCTATCCGGCGGTTCCGTCCCTGCTTGCCGCCAGCTCCATGGGCATTCCCACCGTCATCCATGAGCAGAATGCGGTGCTTGGCCGCGCCAACCGCTTTCTCGCTGGCGAGGCTCGGGCGATCGGGACCGCCTACGAAGAAATGGACCGGCTCAAGTCCCGACATAAATCGAAATGCGTGCTGGTTGGCAATCCGGTCCGCGATGCAGTCGCAAGGCTGGGCGAACTCCCTTTCCCGCCGTTCGACGAATTCGCTCCGCTGAAGATCCTCATCACCGGCGGAAGCCAAGGCGCGACCGTGCTCGGCGAGGTCGTCCCGGAAGGTTTGGGGATGCTCCAGCCCTCGCTTCGCCGTCGGCTGCAAATTGTCCAGCAATGCCGTCCCGACGATATCGAGCGGGTCCGCAAGACCTATGCGGACCTCGGCATTCCCGCCGAGCTCACGACCTATATCGAAGACATGCCCGACAAGATCGCCGACGCGCATCTCGTGATCGGGCGCGCAGGAGCGTCATCCCTGGCGGAGCTGACCGCGGCGGGCCGGCCCGCGATCCTGATCCCATATCCAGCGGCGACGGACGACCATCAGACGGCCAATGCGCGAGAAATCACCAAAGCCGGCGGAGCGCGCACGATCCAGCAGACCGGCTTTACCCCAGAAGTTCTTGCTCGTCAGATCGAGGCCTTGGCCATGGATCCGGTCGCGCTCAACAATGCCGCCGCGCGGGCTTTATCGGTCGGTCGGCCCCATGCCGCGCGCGACCTCGCCAATGTCGTGGAACGAGTCGGAGGCGGACTTTCGCCGCTCGATGTCGGTCCGGTCCTTTCGCCCCGCGTTCGCTCCGCTCCGGTCAATGGTGTTCCGGCGTGATGAAAGCGCTGGGCACCGACATCGGGACGATCCACTTCGTCGGCATCGGCGGAATCGGCATGTCGGGAATCGCCGAAGTCATGCACCAGCTCGGCTATACAGTGCAGGGCTCGGATGTTGCCGAAGGCTATGTCGTCGAAAAGCTGCGCAAGGAAGGGATTCCTATCAGCATCGGCCATTCACCCGACAATTTGGGCGAGGCTGCCGTCGTCGTCTGCTCATCGGCGATCAAGGACGGCAATCCCGAGATGGTCGCGGCGGCCGAGCGCCGCCTGCCCCGCGTCCGGCGCGCCGAGATGCTGGCGGAACTCATGCGGATGCAAAAAACCGTCGCGGTCGCTGGGACCCATGGCAAGACGACGACCACTTCCATGGTGGCTGCATTGCTCGACGGCGGCGGGCTCGATCCGACGGTGATCAACGGCGGGATCATCAACCGCTACGGCTCCAACGCCCGGCTCGGCAAGAGCGACTGGTGGGTGATCGAAGCTGACGAAAGCGACGGCAGCTTCCTTCGGCTCGACGGGACGATAGCGGTCGTGACCAACATCGATCCCGAGCATCTCGAACATTACGGCAGTTTCGACCGCGTGAAGGACGCGTTCGTTGAGTTCATCGAGAACGTGCCCTTCTACGGGCTCGCCGTGCTGTGCGTGGATCATCCCGAGGTGCAGAACATCATTGGTCGAATTCGAGATCGGCGTATCGTCACCTACGGTTTTTCCGCGCTAGCCGACGTTCGTGCAGACAATGTCTCCGCCGTTCCGGGCGGCAGCCGGTTCGATGCCGTGATCCTCGGGAAGGATGGCGAGCGCCGCGTCCTAGAGAAGGTGCACGTGTCGATGCCGGGCCGACACAACGTCCAGAACGCGCTCGCGGCGATCGCCGTAGCGCTGGAGCTCGGTATTTCGGATGAGGATATCGTCAAAGGCTTCGACAAGTTCGACGGGGTCAAACGCCGATTCACGAAAGTGGGTGAAGTCGACGGCGCCGTCGTCATCGACGATTATGCCCACCACCCCACCGAAATCCGAGCGGTCCTCGCCGCCGCCCGCGAGGGGGCCGAAGAGCGCGTGATCGCGGTCATGCAGCCGCACCGGTACAGCCGCCTCCAGGCATTGATGGAGGACTTCCAGAACGCCTTCAACGACGCCGACGTTGTGCTTGTGACGCCGGTCTATCCGGCGGGGGAGGAGCCGATCGAGGGAGTGGATTCGAACGCTCTTGTCGACGGCCTCAGGGCGCACGGGCATCGGATGGTCAGCGCGGTCGCCGACCTCGACGACCTTTGCCGCGCGCTTCGCGACCTGGCCGCCAACGGCGACATGATCATCTGCATGGGCGCGGGCGACATCACCAAATGGGCGGCTTCGCTCGCCGACGGGATTTGCAAGTCGAGGGCGAGCAAATGAGTTCGCCGGTGCCAACTTCCGTTCGTCCTGAGCGGAGGCCGAAGGCCGAAGTCGAAGGGCGTGGTGCCAACGCGCCTCGACTTCGCTCAGCGCGGACGGGGGAGGAGCTTAAGGTCGAAGGAAGACTGACAGGTAATGCCGCGCTCGCTCCGCTGGTCTGGTTCAAGAGCGGCGGAAATGCCGAATGGCTGTTCGAACCGAAGGACGAAGGCGACCTCGTCGATTTCCTCCGAACGCTCGATCCGGACCTCCCGGTAATGGCGCTTGGACTGGGATCGAACATGATCGTCCGGGATGGCGGAGTTCCGGGGGTCGTGATCCGCCTCGGCAAGGCGTTTTCGAAGATCGACAAGGCCGACGACGTGACTTTGTGCTGTGGCGGCGGAGCAAGCGGGATCCTCGTTTCCTCGACCGCTCGCGATGCAGGGATCGCCGGTCTCGAATTCCTTCGCGGAATTCCGGGAACGGTCGGCGGCTTCGTCCGAATGAACGGCGGTGCCTATGGCCGCGAGGTCAAGGACATTCTCGTTTCAGCGCGGCTGGTTCTGCGCGATGGGACCGTGGTCGATTGGCCGCTCGACAAGCTAGGTTACACCTACCGGCACAGCGATGTCCCCACTGGCGCGGTCGTGGTCGAAGCGACCTTTCGCGGCACGCCCGGAAAGCCCGAGGCGATCGGCGCGGAGATGGATGCGATCGCCAGGGCGCGCGAAGAATCGCAGCCGCTTCGAAGCCGCACGGGCGGATCGACTTTCAAGAATCCGCCAGGCCACAAGGCTTGGGCGCTGATCGACGCGGCGGGCTGTCGCGGGCTGAAGCTCGGGGATGCTCAAGTCTCGGAAAAGCATTGCAATTTCCTGCTCAATCTCGGTAGCGCGACAAGTGCCGACATCGAGGCGCTGGGCGAGGAAGTCCGGCGCCGGGTGCAGGCGAAAACCAACATCACTCTCGAATGGGAAATCCAGCGCGTGGGAGTCGTTGAGTGAGTTCTTTTCTCGTCATTCCCGCGCAAGCGGGAACCCAGTTTCCTTTCTTCGGCTGGGCCCCCGCTTTCGCGCGGGTGACGATGAAGTTGCATCCGAATGGATAAGGCCCTCCACGTTGTGGTGCTGATGGGCGGGTGGTCGTCCGAGCGCGAGGTGTCGCTGACCAGCGGCAAGGGCGTAGCTGCTGCGTTGCGCGAGCGCGGCTGGTCGAACGTTACCGAGCTCGACATGGACCGCGGGGTTGCCGCTCGCCTCGCGGAATTAAGACCCGACGTCGTGTTCAACGCCCTTCACGGGACCCCCGGCGAAGACGGAACGGTCCAGGGCATGATGGACCTGATGGGTCTCAAATATACGCACAGCGGGCTCGAAACCTCGGTCATCGCCATCGACAAGGAGCTGACCAAGATGGTGCTCGTTCCCCACGGGATCCGGATGCCCGAGGGCAAAGTGGTTTCGAGCGAAAGCCTGTTCCAGGAAGATCCGATGATGCGGCCCTACGTCGTGAAGCCGGTCAATGAAGGCTCGTCCGTCGGGGTCGCGATCGTCACTGCGGACGGGAATTACGGCAATCCGATCGGCAAGGACGTTGAAGGGCCCTGGCTCCATTTCGACGAGCTCCTGGCGGAGCCCTTCATCAAGGGGCGGGAGCTGACCGTCGCGGTCATGGGCGGTGAGCCGCTCGCGGTAACCGAGCTCAAGCCCAAGGCGGGCTTCTACGATTATGACGCCAAATATACCGACGGCCTTACCGAGCACGTCTGCCCGGCGGACATTCCCTATGAGATCGCCTCGGCGATGATGGACATGGCCGCGCGGGCGCATCAGCTGCTCGGCTGCAAGGGCGCGTCGCGCTCGGATTTCCGCTGGGATGACGAGCTGGGCGAGGCGGGGCTTTATTTGCTCGAGGTGAATACGCAGCCGGGGATGACTCCGCTCAGCCTCGTTCCGGAGCAGGCAAAGCATCAGGGCATCGCTTATGGCGACCTCGTCGAGCGGCTGATCGCGGAGGCGTTGCAATGAGCGCCGCGCACGTCCGCCGCGGCGGCGGGGCGCGGGTCAGCACGCGCAAGTCCGCGCCCAAGGTCACGGTTCCGAAGAAGATCGCGAAGCGCCTTCCGGTCAATCAGGCGCGCGCGAACAAGATTCTGAGCCTGACCTTCGCCGGTTTCCTGCTGGCGCTGGCGATCGTCGTCGTTATCGCGCTCGATATCCCGGTGAAGGCAGAGCGTTCCGCCGGTGCTGCGATCGGCCGCGCCGGGTTTACCGTCAGTGGCTACCAGATCGTCGGCCTGAAACACATGGACCGCAGCCGCATTGACACGGTGGTGACCGACGAACTCCACCGCGCCGCCGAGCAGGCGGATAGCGTCAAGGCGCCGCAGCCTTTGGTCGATGTTGCCCGGATCCGCGAGCGGCTCTTGCAGTTCGGTTGGGTCAAGGACGCGCGTGTGTCCCGCCGGCTGCCGGACACGCTCGTTGTCGATATCGTAGAGCGTACGCCTGCCGCCCTGTGGCAGGACAGCGAGGGAGGCCTCGCCTTGATCGACGCCGACGGGGTAGTGCTCGATCGCGTGCCTGTCGACAAGATGCCGGACCTGCCGCTCCTGATCGGGCCTGGCGCCAACAGGCAGGCGCGTGAGCTCGGCAGCCTGATGAACGAAGTGCCGTCCCTCAAGCCGCAGCTCGCCTCAGCGTCAT
>JBKPOO010000084.1:0-4022 GCA_046733175.1 Pseudomonadota bacterium | reverse complement strand
CTATTTCCGGCTGCCCAGCGCCGCGTCGATCGCCGCCTCGATCTCGGCGATTCGGAAGGGGTGGCCACTGACCTTCGTCAGCGATTTCGCATCGACCAGGAACTGGTCGCGAAGCACGGTCTTGAACTGGCCCATGTTCATCTCGGGCACGAGGATATGTCTGAAGCCCCGCAATAGGACAGACATATTTTTGGGCATCGGCCAGATGTGGCGGACATGGACATGCGCGACGTCCTGGCCCTTGGCGAGCGCTCGGCGCACCGCCTGGTGAATCGGGCCGAAGGTCGAGCCCCAGCCGACCACGGCGATCTCGGCGCCCTCGCGGCCGAGACAAATCTCCTGGTCGGGGATGGAATTGGCGACGCCGAGCACCTTGGCGGCGCGGGTGTCGGTCATCTCCTGGTGGACTTCGGGCCGATAATCGATGTTGCCGGTCCCCGGCGCTTTCTCGATCCCGCCGATGCGATGCTCGAGCCCGGGCGTTCCAGGCCTGATCCACGGGCGCGCCAGCTCGTCATTGCGCGAGTAAGGCATGACGCTTTGCCCTTCGGCCGGCGCAGTCTCGAAGAAACTGACCGGGAACGGCGCGAAGCCGCCCATGTCAGGCACCCGCCACGGCTCGGCGGCATTGGCGATATAGCCGTCGGTCAGGAGGATCACCGGCGTCATGTAACGCGTTGCGATGCGGCACGCTTCGATCGCGCATTCGAACGCATCGGCAGGCGAGCGCGCGGCGATGACCGGCACCGGCGAATCCGCGTTGCGGCCGTAGACCGCCTGGTAGAGATCGGACTGCTCGGTCTTGGTCGGAAGTCCGGTCGAAGGACCTCCGCGTTGAGAGTTGACCACGACGAGCGGCAACTCGGTCATCACAGCAAGGCCGATGGCCTCCGTCTTGAGCGCGATTCCCGGCCCCGAGGAGGAGGTGATGCCGAGCTGGCCGGCATAGCTCGCGCCGATCGCAGCGCAGATGGCCGCGATCTCATCCTCCGCCTGGAAGGTCGTGATCCCGAACTCCTTCAGCCGCGCGAGATGATGCAGCAGCGGACTCGCCGGTGTGATCGGGTAGGAGCCGAAGAACATGTTGACCCCGGCGAGCTGGCAGCCCGCGACCAGGCCCAGCGCCAACGCCTCAGCGCCGGTGACGGTGCGGTAGAGCCCGGGTTCCGCCGGCGCGGGAGCGATATGGTGTTGCTTGAACGGCGCCCCCATCTCGACCGTCTCGCCATAAGCGTGTCCGGCGTTCAGCGCCGCGATATTGGCCTCGGCGAGTTCGGGCGCCTTGGCGAACTTGGCCTTGAGCCAGTCGACGATCGGCTGGCGGTCGCGATCGAACATCCAGAGCGCCAGGCCCAGCGTCCACATGTTCTTGCAGCGCAGCGCCTCTTTGTTGCCGAGGCCGAAAGGCTTCACGGCGTCGAGGGTCAGCTGGGAGATATTGAAATGGACGACCTGCCATTTGGCGAGGCTGCCGTCCTCGAGCGGGCTTTGCTCATAGCCGGCCTTGGCGAGGTTGCGGGCCGAGAACTCGCCTTCATCGATGATGAGCAGCCCGCCCTCGCGGACCTCATTGGCGTTCACCTTCAACGCCGCGGGGTTCATCGCGATCAGGACATCGGGCTGGTCGCCCGCGGTTTCGATCGCGGCCGAGCCGAAGTTGATCTGGAAGGCGGAGACCCCGAAGGTCGTGCCTTGCGGGGCACGGATCTCCGCGGGGAAGTCGGGGAAGGTCGCAAGATCGTTGCCGGCAAGCGCGGTCGACAGAGTGAACTGGCCGCCGGTGAGCTGCATTCCGTCGCCGGAATCGCCGGCGAAGCGGACGACCACGGCCTCCATCGGCGGATGGGCGCGGGCTTCCTTTTCGGTGAGAAGATGGGTGGCTGTCGCCACGGTCGAGTCCTTTAACAAACGCGAGTTTTGGGTTGCTACTGTAAGCCTCTGCGTCTGCGGTTGCCACCTAAAAGCCCTCCCCCTCGATGGGGGAGCTGGGAGAGGGTGATGGGGGACGTCGAACTCTTTGCCGACCATCACCCCACCGCTGCCCCTCCCCATCGAGGGGAGGGGAAGCTAAGAGCAGCCTCATGCCCAACGATGACCGCTACCGCCGCGGGGTCGGCGTGATGCTCCTCAATCGCGAGGGCAAAGTCTTCGTCGGCGCGCGGATCGATAACACTGACGACGCGTGGCAGATGCCGCAGGGCGGGATCGACGACGCAGACAACGACGAATGGGCGACCGCGCTTCGCGAGCTCGAGGAGGAGACGGGCATTCCGCCGCATCTCGTCGAAAAGATCAGCGCGACTCCCGAACGGCTGAAATACGACCTACCCGACGAGCTTCGGCCGAAACTATGGGGCGGCCAGTACGCCGGTCAGGATCAGGACTGGTATTTGGCGCGCTTCCTTGGAACCGACGCCGACGTGAACATCGCGACCGAGCAGCCCGAATTCCGGGAGTGGAAGTGGGTTGCGCCCGCCGAGCTTCCCGAGTTGATCGTGCCGTTCAAGCGCGAGCTTTACCGGCAGCTGGTCAGGGAATTCGCGGACTATCTTTAGGCGCGGTGAAATAGCCGATTCCGCCGCCGACAATCGCGCCGAGGATCGGTCCGATGAAGGGAAGCGGGATCGCCACGACGGCGCCGATGGCGGCTGCGATGGCGGTGCGCTTTGCCACGGGGTTCTCGAACATCGTGTGCTCCTTTGCTGGTGTGTTATATAAATAACACAGCTGGGAGTCCAGTTTCGCGATTGCAAGGGGCAGCCTAATAAGGCGGCAAGGGAGGCGGGGTATGAAGTCCAGGTTTTTCGCGGCGGCCGCGGCCGCATTGATTGGAACAAGCGCTTACTGCGCTCCGGTGCTCGCTCCGCCGCCCGAGCTAGGCCCGGACGTCCAGCCGTTCGTGCACGTGCCCGCTGGCCAAATCGCGATTACGCATTTGCGCATCATCGACGGCACCGGCGCCGCGCCGCTCGAGGACCAGACCCTGCTGCTCGACGGAGCGAAGATTGCAGCAGTGCAAGCCGCGGGCGCGCCCGTGCCGGCGGGCTATCGAGTCATCGACGGGACCGGCGAGACGGCGCTGCCGGGGCTCGTCGGAATGCACAATCACCTTTTCTATCTGCAACGGCCAAACCTCGACGCGGCGGGCCATAGCGAGCAGCCGATCATCGTCCCGCAAATGACTTTCAGCGCGCCGCGGCTCTATCTCGCCAACGGCGTCACGACGATGCGCACGACGGGCAGCGTCGAGCCCGACACCGACCTAAGCCTGAAGCGAGAGATCGATGCCGGTCATCTGGTCGGGCCGCACCTCGACGTCACCGGACCCTATCTCGAAGGCGCGGGCGCCTTCTTCATCCAGAATCACACGATAACCTCACCCGCCGATGCGCGGCGGGAGGTCGCTTATTGGGCCGGCCAAGGCGTGAACAGCTTCAAGGCGTACATGAACATCACGCGTGCCGAGCTCAAAGCCGCGATCGACGAGGCGCATAAGCATCACCTGAAGGTCACCGGCCATTTATGCTCGGTCACTTACCCGGAGGCGGTCGCACTCGGGATCGACAATCTCGAGCACGGCTTTTTCGTCAACACGCAGCTCGACCCGGGCAAGCAGCCCGACAAATGCTCGGATGGGACCGGGACCCCTACCCTGCTCGCGACGAAGCCCGGGAGTCCGGAGGCCAATGCGCTCATCAAGCTGCTCGTCGATCATCATGTCGCGGTCACGTCGACCTTGCCGGTGTTCGAGCAGAGCGTGCCGCTTCATGCGCCGCTCCAGCCCCGGCAGATGGAGGTGATGTCGCCGCAGGCAAAGGAATCCTATTTGTACCTTCGGAACCTGGCCGCGAGCCGCGCGGGGACGAAGCGCGGCGACGAGGCCACCGAGAGCTACAAGAACGATGTCGGGCTGGAGCGCCAGTTCGTCGCTTCCGGCGGCCTGCTGATCGCCGGCCCGGACCCGACCGGGAACGGAGGAGTCATCCCAGGCTTCGGCGACCAGCGCGAAATCGAGCTGCTGG
>JBKPOO010000083.1:0-10857 GCA_046733175.1 Pseudomonadota bacterium | reverse complement strand
GCCGTAACCTGGGCCGACGCGGCACAGACCAGGGCCGCTCCCAAACGCCTCTGAACTGACGTCATGACACCATTACCCCCAGAAACCTCGGTAGATTCCAATGTCTTGACCCAAGACAGCTGAACGAGCGCTGTGCGGGGCCGCCTGTAGAATCGCACCCCGGATTCGCCTTGCCAAGCCCGTTTATCGGGATCAGCGCGTCGCTGACTGGCCGCCCAGCAGTGCCGCGGATTCGACCTCGTCGAGGGCTCGGTGGGCGGCGATGTACCGCCGCGCCTTCGTAATCCAGTCGCCGGCCCGCGAAGCGCCGGGAAGACGCATCGTTTCGGCCAGGGCCTGATCGACGTCGCCCGTCGAAAGTCGCTGAAGCGCGCGATTATACCGGGCGTCGGCATTCATCGCGGGGCGGTTTTCGCGGTGGACTTCGACGATCGAACCAAATTCGCGCTTGAACCCGCTCCACCAGCTTTCATCGGGTGCGCCGCGCTTCAGGTCGGGAGCAAGCGCTTCATATTCGGACGTGAGGTCGTTGAGTCGCACCGGACTGCGTGAAGAAGTGACGATCGTAGCGACCGCGGCCTGGTGCTGCTGGCCGAACCGATCGACCAGCAAAGGCTCAAGATAGCCGAGCGCAACGCCGCGATCGATTGCCCGGCGGGCGGCAAAGGCGACGACCAGGGCATCCGCTCGGCCGGCGAAGCCTTCTGCCCTTTGAGTCGCATTCTCGACCCGTCCGACGCGCGCTTCGAGTTCGGAAATTCGCGCATTGTCGGTCTGCGGCTGCGGCGTCGTGACAATGGCGGCTGCGTCCGGGTTGAGGACGATCGGTTTCGGCGTCAACGCCCGGTCGGTAGGCTGCTGGACTACCCCGAGGAAACGCGCAGCCGCTTGATAATGCGCAAGTCCCCAAACCGTCGCCGCGGCCCCGACGAGCAGCAGCACGAGCCCGATCAGCAGCCGCGCCGGCCAAGTCATGCCGTTCCGGTTGGTCCCACCGTTCATTACGCGTCCGGCTTGTTGCACAGCCGTGCGGCGAGAGCCAGCAAAGCGTCGTCGGACGGCCGCTCGGCGATGTACACGCACTCCCAGCCAGGTCCTGCAGCTTCAGCAGCTGCGGGACTGATTGCGACGATTGCGATGGACATGCGATCGGGCACGAGCTCGGCGAAACGCCGCGCGGCACGGGGCGAGTGGACCAGAGCGACGCTTGCTCCGACGTGGCCAAGATCCGGCCGCTCGATGGCCCGTGATCGATACACGGTGATTTCGGTGACATTCTGGGGCGTAGCGGGCAGTTTCCGCTCCTCACCGGCGAGATGGAGCAGGCGCGCGTCGGGATCGATTGAATCGACGAGTCGATCGACCCCGGCGTTCCCGACCGCGACGACGCGGAGACCGACCTTTCGGGCAGCTTCCGCGGTCCTCGCGCCGACCGCGTAGACCGGCAGGCTGGCTAGGAGTTGAAGCTGCGGGCCGGCAAGACGCGGCGCATTGGCGCTGGTGAGGAGCAAGCCATCGAAACTATCCGGGTCAGGCAATTCCCAGCCGACGGGCTCGACCTCGAACAAGGGAATGGAAAAGGCGTTGAGCCCGAGGTTGTGGGCTCGCTCCAGCGTCTCGCTTGCGCCGGGCTCGGGGCGCAGGACCAGCAAGCGCCTCATCAGGCGCCGAAGAGGCTCCGGATGGACTCTGACGCTTCGGCGAGCATCTCTCGGGCAAGCCCAGCGGGCGTCTTGCGGTCGCCGCAATCGAAGACGGCCCGGTTCTCGACCATCTCGCGCCCGTCTTCTGAAAAGATTTGCGCCCGCATCCGAAGGTCGCCGTCCTCCAATACGCAGAAGGCCGCGACGGGCGAGGCGCAGGTCGCCCCGAGGGCTCGCGTGAACTCGCGCTCAGCCATCACGCAATCATAAGTGATCTGGTTGTTGACGGTCGTGAGGACGCTTTGAGTGCGCGTATCGTTGGTGCGGCACTCCATGCCGATCACGGCCTGGCCCGGCGCCGGCAGGATCACTTCGGTGGGGATTGCCGTTCCGGCCACGATGTCGAGCCGCTTGAGACCCGCCGCCGCAAGCAGCGTCGCGTCGACCTCGCCCGCTTCCACTTTCTTGAGGCGAGTCTCGACGTTGCCGCGCAGCGGCACGATCTTCAGGTCCGGCCGAAGCCGAAGGATCTGAGCGGCGCGCCGCCTCGATGACGTCCCAAAGGCGGCGCCCTTCTTCAACGCATCGATGGATTCGGCGCCGATCAGCCGGTCGCGGACGTCTCCGCGCGGTCGTACCGCTGCGATGTGGATTTCCTTTGGGCGAACGCTTTCGACGTCTTTCATCGAATGGACGCAGAAGTCGACTTCGCCGTCCAGGAGCGCGCGGTCGAGCTCCTTCGTCCAGAGCCCCTTCCCACCAAGCTCGGAGAGAGGCCGGTCCTGGATCTTGTCGCCGGTGGTGGTGATCTCGACGATCTGAACCCAGCCGTCGGGCCAGCGCTGGGCAGTCTCGATCGCCGCAGCGACCTTGCGTGCCTGCGCGAGCGCCAACGCCGATCCGCGAGTCCCGAGACGAAGACCTTGCATGTCCTCCCCCTAGTGCATCGCTGCGCCTTCAGGCAAAGGGCCGGGCGCGAAATGATTGTTCTCGGCCTTGAATCCTCCTGCGACGACAGCGCGGCGGCGGTTGTTACGTCCGATCGTCGAATCCTGGCCCAAGCCGTCGTCGGCCAAGCCCAGGCGCACCAGCCTTATGGCGGAGTCGTGCCGGAGATCGCTGCGCGCGCACATGTCGAGATCCTGCCTGGCCTCATCCGTCAGGTGCTCAATGACGCCAAGATGTCGATCAATGACGTCGATGGCGTCGCGGCCACCGCCGGCCCTGGCCTCATCGGCGGAGTGATGGTCGCTTTGCTCGCGGGCAAAGGCTTGGCGCTTGCGGCCGGCAAGCCGTTGATCGCCGTGAACCACCTCGAAGGCCATGCGCTCTCGCCGCGGCTCGCCGATCCGGATCTCGGCTTCCCCTATCTGCTCCTCCTCGTTTCGGGCGGCCATTGCCAGTTGCTGGAGGTTCGCGGCGTGGCCGATTATCGACGGCTCGCCACGACCATCGACGACGCCGCGGGCGAAGCGTTCGACAAGGCGGCCAAGCTCCTCGGGCTCGGCTATCCAGGCGGCCCCGCGATCGAGGACCTGGCGAGGTCGGGTGATCCGCGCGCCGTTCGGCTGCCGCGCCCCCTGGTCGGATCGCACGAACCCCATTTTTCCTTCGCTGGGCTGAAAAGCGCTGTTCAGCGTGCTGCGTCGTCGGGCGAGTACCGCCGCGAGGATATCGCCGCGAGCTTCCAGCGGGCACTCGTCGACTGCCTGGTCGATCGAACCTTGGTCGCCCTTGCCAAGTCGGACGCCCCGGCATTGGTAGTCGCGGGCGGGGTTGCTGCGAACCAGGCGATCCGAAGCGCCCTCGCCGCCCTAGCGGAGCGTCAGGGCCGAAGTTTCAGCGTCCCTCCTGCGTGGCTGTGCACCGACAATGCGGCGATGATTGGCTGGGCTGGGGCGGAGCGCCTTGCCGCGGGCCTCACCGACTCGTTCGATGCTCCCGCTCGCGCCCGCTGGCCGCTCGATCCCCAAGCAGAAAAAGTTCGAGGCGCGGGGGTGAAGGCGTGAAGCTCGGAGTCATCGGGAGCGGGGCTTGGGGAACCGCCCTCGCGCAGGTCGCTGCAACCGGCGGACGCGAAACGCTGATATGGGCCAGGGAAGGCGAGGTGGTCGAAGCGATCAACACGCGCTCCGAGAACCCGCTCTTCCTTCCATCGATGCAGCTCAATCAGGCGATCCGCGCCACCGCCGATCTCGACGATCTTCGTGATTGCGACGCATGGCTCGTCGTCACGCCTGCACAGCACATGCGCGCCGTGCTCGAGCAAACGAGCGACTGCGACAAGCCGATGGTGCTCTGCGCCAAGGGCATAGAGGAGACGAGCGGCAACCTGCTCCACGAGGTGGCACGCGAGGTCTGCCCCGGGGCGAGGATCGCCGTCCTGTCCGGGCCGACTTTCGCTCATGAAGTCGCCAATGGCCTGCCGACCGCGGTCACGCTTGCCGCTGACCAGCTCGATCTCGCCGAGGAATTGCGGAGGCGGATCGCGCTTCCAACTTTCCGGATCTACGTTTCCGAGGATGTCGCCGGCGCCGAGATCGGGGGGGCGGTCAAGAATGTGCTGGCCATCGCATGCGGCGTGGTCGAGGGGCGCGGACTCGGACAGAATGCCCGGGCGGCGCTGATCGGCCGGGGATTTGCCGAAATGACGCGTTTCGGGCTTGCCTGCGGAGCCAAGCGCGAGACTCTCGCGGGCCTTTCCGGCCTCGGCGACCTGGTCCTCACCTGTTCATCGACGAGCTCGCGCAACTACTCGCTTGGCAAAGGGCTTGGCGAAGGCCGTTCGGCAGCCGATCTGCTCGCGGATCGCCGGACCGTGGCCGAAGGCGCATTCACCGCGCCGGTGCTGGACAGGATCGCAAAAGAGCGCGGGGTCGACATGCCGATCGTCGCAGCGGTTCACGCGCTCATCGCTGGCCGTGCGAAGGTCGACCAGGTCCTCGACGAGCTACTGTCGCGCCCCCCGCGTCCCGAGGGTATCTAGAAATCGATCGCAATGCCCTTCTTTTCCCAATCGCCGTAACGGATGGGATCGAGCTTGTCCTCTTCGCCGGCCGGAGGCGCGGAATTCTCGCTCTCATGCGGGTTCGGGACCGGAGGCGAGGGGCTGAGATCGGCCGGCGGATCGAGGCGCTTCGGGCGTTTCATGACGTCAAGATGCGCATGGATGACGGCAATGCCAAGCGTTGAAGGCCTCGCCGCGCGCCACGCGGCGCTCCAGATGCTCGATGCCGTGCTGCGGCGCGGCCAGACGTTGGAAGCCGCCAGCCGAGTTGTTCGCAAGCTGTCTCCGCCGGATCACGCCCTTTCCGTCGCGATCGCCGGCGAGACGCTTCGTCGAATCCCCGACCTCGACGCGCTGATCGACGGCACTACTCGACAGCGCTTGGCGGACGACAGCAAGGCGCGGATGGTCTTGCGGCTGGCTCTCGCCCAGAAGATCGGCCTCGGAACTCCCGACCATGCCGTGGTCGCCACAGCGATTCCGCTCGTCGATGGCGGCCCGCGGCGGCTGGTGCATGGAGTCCTCGGCTCGTTGCTGCGTCGCGGCGTTGCTCCTTCCGATGCCGCCAATCTTCCTGCCGACGTCGAGCGCCGATGGGCCGCCGCGTGGGGCGATGACGTCGTGGCAGCGGCTCGACGCCAGATCGTCAAGCGCCCGGCGCTCGATCTCACTTTCGCGGACCAAGCCGACGCAGATGCTTACGCTTCGAATCACGGCGGCACGTCCCTGGCGCCCCGCCATATCCGGATCGAAAGCGGAGCGGTCGCGGCTCTCCCGGGCTTCGGAACGGGGCGCTGGTGGGTCCAGGATCTTGCGGCCTCCCTGCCTGCGCGTTTGATTCCGCCGGAGGCGGGCGACGTCGTCGATCTTTGCGCCGCGCCTGGCGGCAAGACGATGCAACTCGCTGCGGCCGGCCATCGGATGACGTCAGTCGATGCTTCGGCAAGTCGTCTCGAACGACTAAGCGAAAATCTGAAACGCACGAACCTTGCTGCAACGCTCGTTGAGGCTGATGCCCTGGCTTGGGCACCTGACAGGCAATTTCATGCCATCCTGCTCGATGCGCCCTGTTCGGCAACCGGGACATTCCGCCGTCATCCCGAAGTCCTTCATCGGGCGCGGGCGAGCATCATTGCGGACAATGCCACACTGCAAGGGCAGTTGCTCGCCCGGGCCGCCGCCTGGCTGAAGCCGAAAGGCGCGCTCGTTTATTCGGTCTGTTCGCTAGAGCCCGAGGAGGGGGAAAAGGCCATCGTCGACTTCCTCGCGGACAACGCCGATTTCGAGATCGATTCGCCGAATCCCGGCGAACTTCCCGACTTTGTGACTCCAGCCGCGGAAGGCTGGGTCCGGATTCTTCCCAGCCTTCTCGAAGCCGAAGGCGGTCTCGACGGCTTCTTCACCGCCCGCCTTGTCCGGCGCGGCTAATCCCGTCTAATCGGGGCAATGCCTCAGCCTTTGATTGCGCCTTCAATCCTATCAGCCGACTTCGCCAAGCTCGGCGAAGAAGTGCATGCGATCGATGAGGCGGGCGCCGACTGGATCCACATCGACGTCATGGACGGGCATTTCGTGCCCAATCTCACCATCGGTCCAGCGGTGGTGAAAGCACTTCGCCCGCGCACGAAGAGGCCGTTCGACGTCCATCTGATGATTTCGCCGGTCGATCCTTTCCTCGACGCGTTCGCCGAGGCGGGGGCCGACACGATCACCGTTCATCCTGAGGCCGGGCCCCATCTTCATCGCACGATTCAACGAGTGAAATCGCTCGGTAAGAAGGCCGGCGTCTCGCTCAATCCGGCCACCCCGGCCAAGGCGCTGGATTATATCCTCGCCGAGGTGGACCTCGTCCTGGTCATGACCGTCAATCCGGGGTTCGGCGGGCAGAAGTTCATTTCCAGTCAGCTGAGGAAGATCGAGGCAATCGCCAACCGAATTGCGAAGGAGAACCTGGAGGTTCACCTCGAGGTCGACGGCGGAATCGATCCTGAAACCGGGCCGCTAGCGGTGAATGCGGGGGCCGATGTTCTCGTGGCCGGTACCGCGGTTTTCCGCGGTGGACCGGCGGCCTACGCGGATAATATCCGCGCTCTCCGAGGCGCAGGATGACCATCGCTGGCCCTGCGGATGAGCAGGACGTCGTCCAAAAACTCGCGCGCGGTTCGTTCTTCTCTCGGCTCCGCCGGTCGAAGCAGCCGCTGAAGCTTGTCGCCGTCCCACGCGATCATGTGGCCGGCAGCCGGCAGCGCGGCGAAGCTCTCCTGGCTGGCCGCTTCCCCGCCGGGAGTCTGACGGTTCCGCTCGCCGACCTGGATTTTGCGAGCGCCGGCGCGTCCGGCGCGGTGAACGAGCAGCTTCAAGGTTTCTCCTGGCTCCGCGATCTCAGCGCTGCCGCGTCGCGAGAAAAGGGCGCCAAGCTGGCCGAAGCGATCGTCGGCCGTTGGCTGCTGGCGCACGGCACGCGGGTTGACGATGCATGGGCTCCGCACCTTTGGGGCGAGCGAATCCTCTTCTGGACGGCCTACGCGCCCTACATTCTGTCGAGCGCGGATTCCGGCTACCGCTCTGCCCTTCTCAATACGCTTGCGCGCGGCGCGAGGCATCTCGATTCCAGCGCAGAGCGAGCACCGGTCGGTCTCAAGCGAGTGACGGCGTGGTGCGGAGTCGTCGCCGCGGGCCTGCTCGTCCAGGGCGGCGTTCCGCGAGTCGCGCGCGGCGAAGCCGGTCTCGCGCGCGCGCTGACCGGCGCGCAATTCGATGACGGCGGCCTCATTAGCCGCTCGCCCTTCGAGCAGGTGCGCCTGGTGGACCGTCTGTGCCTTCTGAGAGGCTGCTATGCGGCCGCGAAGCAGACCATTCCCGATGGGATCGAGGCGGCGGCGGCGGCGGCGCTCGCGGCCCTCCATGGAATCACGATGGGCGACGGGGCGATGTCGAGCTGGCAGGGGTGCAATCCAGGCGAGGCCTCCCGGCTCACCGCCTTGGTCGAAGGCTGCGGGCTCCGCGCCCGGCCGCTCCGCCAGGCGCGCGGCTGGGGTTACCAGCGGCTTTCCGCGCTCGGCACCGTCGTCGTGCTAGATGCCGCCCCGCCTCCGCAACAGAAAACCACTGCGTCGGGGTCGGCATCAACCCTTGCCTTCGAATTGTCGGATGGGCCGCAAAGGATCGTCGTCAATTGCGGCGGACCCGCGCCCCTCCCCACGGATTTGCCCGACGAGCTCATCCAGGGACTCGCGACGACCGCGGCGCAGAGCACGCTCGTCCTTGCCGATACCAATTCGACGAATATCCTCGCCGACGGCTCGCTCGGCAAAGGTGTCGAAGACGTCACCATCGATCGCAGGGAGGATAATGACGCGAGCCGGCTGGAAGCCAGTCACGACGGCTACGTCCGCGCTTTCGGAATGGTCCACAAGCGCAGCCTTATGCTGGGCAATGACGGGAAAGAGCTTCGCGGGGCGGACCAGCTGATCGCGAAGGGCCGCAAGAAGATCCGCGAGTCCGCTCCTTATGCGGTGCGCTTCCATCTCGCGCCTGCCATTGAGGTTACGACGACGGCCGACGGAATGGGCGCGATCCTGCGCTCGCCCGGAGTGCCGCCGTGGAATTTCCGCTGCCGCGGGGGGAGCCTCAATGTCGAGGAGAGCCTCTGGATCGACGGCCGCGGACGGCCGCAGAGGACCACCCAGCTGGTGATTGTCGGTGAGGTTTCCGCGTTGGGCGGGGAAATCGGCTGGCAGTTCCGCCGGTCGAGCTGAAGAGGACAAGAATGACCGACCTTGTGCCCGTTCGCCGGGCGTTGATATCGCTTTCGGACAAAAGCGGGCTCGAACAGCTTGCAGCCGGGCTCGCGCGCCACAATGTCGAGATCGTCTCGACCGGCGGGACGGCGGCTAAACTTCGCGAAAATGGCGCCTCTGTGCGTGACATTAGCGACTTTACGGGCTTTCCCGAGATGATGGATGGTCGCGTGAAGACGCTTCATCCGAAGGTTCATGGCGGCCTGCTCGGCGTGCGCGACAATCCCGAGCATGCAGCCGCGATGCAGGAGCACGATATCGCTCCCATCGACCTCGTCGTGGTCAACCTCTATCCGTTCCTGAAGACCGTCATGAGCGGCGCCGACCGCGACACGATCATCGAGAATATCGACATCGGCGGCCCATCGATGGTGCGCTCCGCGGCAAAGAATCACGCACATGTCGCGATAATCACCGATCCGGTGGATTATGCAGCGCTGCTCGACCAGCTCGAGGCCAACGGCGGCACCACATTCGAATTCCGCAAGAAGCTCGCGGCCAAGGCCTACGCGCTCACCGCCGCCTACGATTCGACCATCTCGCAATGGTTCGCCTTCGCCGATCAAAGTGAGCGCTGGCCCGAAACCTGGGTTTTCGCCTCGAAGCTCAAGTCGGAGCTGCGCTACGGTGAGAATCCGCATCAGTCGGCGGCACTTTACGTGCCCATCGGCCCCCACGCTCGCGGGATCGCCCAGGCTGAGCAGGTGCAGGGCAAGGAGCTAAGCTACAACAATCTGAACGACGCCAGCGCGGCGCTCGAGCTTGTTTCCGAGTTTCGGAACGCTGAGCCCACGGTGGTGATCGTCAAACACGCTAACCCGTGCGGCGTCGCATCCCGCGCAACGCTCCTGGATGCATGGAATGAGGCGCTGGCCTGCGACAGCGTCTCGGCTTTCGGCGGGATCGTCGCGAGCAACCGGCCGCTCGACGCTGCGACGGCAGAGGCGATCACTCAGATTTTCACCGAGGTGGTGGTTGCCCCGGACGCCGACGATCAGGCGAAGGCCGTGTTCGCGAGAAAGAAGAATTTGCGCCTGCTTCTGACCGGAGATCTTCCGGACCCGGCGCGCGGCGGGCAGGCGCTGGCGGTCATCGCCGGCGGCCTGCTCGTCCAGGACCGCGACAAGGGCACGATCACGCGCGACGAGCTGAAGTGCGTGACGAAGCGCGAGCCGACCGAGCAGGAAGTCCGCGACTGCCTGTTCGCCTGGACGGTGGCGAAGCACGTCAAATCGAACGCGATCGTTTATGTGAAGGACGGGGTTACGGCGGGCATCGGGGCGGGCCAGATGAACCGGCGCGACAGTTCGCGAATCGCGGCGATCCGGGCGCGTGAAGCGGCCGAAGCGAACGGCTGGCCCGAAGCGCGAACCATCGGTTCCGCGGTCGCGTCCGACGCGTTCTTTCCGTTCCCCGATGGGTTGCTCGCAGCCGCGGAGGCCGGAGCGACTGCGGTGATCCAACCGGGCGGATCAATCCGCGATCCGGATGTCATCGCAGCCGCGGACCAAGCGGGACTTGCGATGCTGTTCACCGGCATGCGTCACTTCCGGCACTAAACGATCGAGTCCTCGACCTGGTCGCGGGCTTCGGCGGCCTCCTCGGCCTCGCGAAGCTCTTTCACCTCGTCCTTCTTGAGCCGGAACAGTTCCCGGTCCTCGGGTCCGAAGCCCTTGGTCCAGAGGATCGAGAAGAATGCAGCCAGGATGGCGGGCACTCCAAGGACGAGTTGCCATGTTTCGGGGAGGAGCCAGTGCACTCCGGCCCCGACCACGACACCCGCTGCGGTCGCCCAGGCGAGATCCCAGCGCCATCCGCCAATCGGAGCCTTGAGGACTTTCTTGAGAAGCCACGACTTGGTCAGCGAGGCGAAGGCGAGCGCGACGCACAGAGCTATCGCCGGGCCGGTCGCCTGGAAGGCCTGGGGCAGGCCCTCATCCTTCATGATCAGGATCAGCGCCGCCGCGAGCCCCGCTTCCAGAGCCAGCATGGCGAGGCTGATCGCCATGTTGCGCTTGCGAGCGACGTAGATCAGCGCCGCTTCGCTGACGACGGCGGCAGCGGCGATGACCTCGGCGGCGAGGAGGAAGCCGAGCATCGCCGTACCGCCAGTGAAGCCCGACCCCACGAGACCCATCACGGCGCGGCCTGGAATGCCAAGAGCGAGCGCAATCCCCAGCTGCGCGGCGATGATCCAATACGTGACCTGCCGCACCTGTTTCGCGATCGACGAAATATCGTTCGCGGCGATCTTCCGAGCGATCGCGGGGCCGAGCACCGGCTCGAAGCTCGTCTTCAGCTTTGCCGGCAACGTCGCGACCTGCTGGGCCACATAATAGATGCCGACATAGGCTGCCGGGAGAAAGGCACCGAGGACCGCCAGGTCGATTCGGCGCGAGGCCCATTC
>JBKPOO010000082.1:0-16882 GCA_046733175.1 Pseudomonadota bacterium | reverse complement strand
CGCCGGGATCGTCTTCGACGGGGTCAAGCAAGCCACCGCGACCGGCGAGGACGTGCTGATTGTCGACACGGCCGGCCGCTTGCAGAACAAATCGCACCTGATGGAGGAGCTTTCGAAGATCCGCCGGGTTCTCGGGCGGCTCAATCCCGAGGCGCCGCACGATATCTTGCTGGTCCTCGACGCCACCACCGGCCAAAACGGCCTTGCCCAAGTCGAGGTGTTCCGCGAGAGCGCGGGCGTGACCGGCCTCATCATGACCAAGCTCGACGGCACCGCGCGCGGAGGCGTGCTCGTTGCCGCGGCCGAGAAGTTCGGGCTTCCCATCCATGCGATCGGCGTCGGCGAGAAGGTCGATGACCTGCGGCCGTTCGACCCTCGCGCGGTCGCGCGAGCGATTGCAGGATTGCCGCCCGAATGAGCACGAGCACGACCAAGACCGAACCGCATGGACCGATGCGGCTGATCGTCGACTTCGGGCCGCTGGTGGTATTCTTCGCCACCTACAAGCTGAGCGGCGGCGGGCTCCACGGCACGCTCGTCGCGACCGGCGCCTTCATGGTCGCCGTGGTGATCGCGATCGTCGCAGCGCTCGCCGTGTTCAGGCGCGTGACGCCGATGCTGCTGCTATCCACCGCCCTCATCCTCAGTTTCGGAGCGATCACGCTCTATTTGCGCGATCCGCGCTTCATCCAGATGAAGCCGACGCTCTATTATGGCGTGCTCGCGAGCATCCTCTTCATCGGCCTTGCCCGCGGCAAGCCCCTGCTCCGCTGGCTGTTCGGGCCGATTTTCCCGGGCCTCAGCGAAGAGGGGTGGCTCAAGCTCAGCCGCAATTGGGCCCTCTTCTTCATCGCCCTGGCCATCGCGAATGAGGTGATGCGGGCCATGCTGAGCTTCGACACCTGGCTCACGGCCAAGGTCTGGGGCGTGCCCATCGTCTCGCTCGTCTTCGCCGGCGCGAATGTGCCGATGCTGCTTCGCCACGGCCTCGAGGCGGACAGCAAGAAAGACGTCGTCAGCGAGGCTCCGGTCGAGTGAGCGACCCGATGCTTTCGATCCGCGGTCTCAGGAAGACCTACGGGACGGGGGTGGATGCCCTGAAATCGGTCGACCTGGACATCCGGCGCGGCGAGATTTTCGCGCTCCTCGGGCCGAACGGCGCCGGCAAGACGACGATGATCAACATCATCTGCGGGATCGTCACTCCATCGAGCGGCGAAGTACTGGTCGACGGAAAGAACTGGCAGACCGACTTCCGCCACGCCCGGAGCCGGATCGGCCTCGTCCCTCAGGAGCTCACCACCGAAGCCTTCGAACCGGTCTGGCGTACAGTGACATTCTCTCGCGGACTGTTCGGTAAGCCGGTGAATCCCGGGAAAATCGAAGAGCTGCTGAAGCGCCTCTCGCTCTGGGACAAGCGCAAGACCATCATGATGCAGCTATCCGGCGGGATGAAGCGCCGCGTGATGATCGCCAAGGCGTTGAGCCACGAGCCCGATATCTTGTTCCTCGACGAGCCGACGGCCGGAGTCGACGTCGAGCTTCGCCGCGATATGTGGGAGCTGGTGCGCAAGCTCCGCTCCGACGGGACGACGATTATCCTCACCACCCATTACATCGAAGAAGCCGAGGAAATGGCTGACCGAGTCGGGGTCATCAGCAAGGGCGAATTGATCGCGGTGGACGAGAAAAAGTCGCTGATGGCCAAGATGGGCCGAAAGACTCTCGACATCATGCTCGCGGAGCCCCTGGCAAGCGTCCCGGACGGGCTGGACGAGTGGAATTTGCGCCTCGAGCATGAGGGCCATGCGCTCTGCTACGAGTTCGACAGCCACGCCGAACGCACCGGAATCGCCTCGCTGATGCGGCGGCTCGGCGATCTGGGGATCCAATACAAGGACCTCTCGACCCACCAATCGAGCCTTGAAGACATTTTCGTTGAGCTGGTGCACGGAAAGCGGGAACCGGCATGAACGGCCACGGCATAGTCGCGATCTACAGGTTCGAGATGGCGCGTTGGGGCCGCACCTTGTGGCAGAGCCTCATCACCCCAGTGATCACGACCTCGCTCTATTTCGTCGTGTTCGGATCCGCGCTGGGCAGCCGGATGACCGCGATGGAGGGGGTGAGCTACGGCGCGTTCATCGTTCCCGGCCTCACTTTGCTCTCAGTGTTCATGCAGTCGATCTTCAACGCCAGCTTCGGCATTTATTTTCCGAAGTTCACCGGGACAATCTACGAACTTCTCTCAGCTCCGATCTCGAGTTTCGAGGCGGTCATCGCCTATGTCGGGGCAGCCGTCACCAAATCGGTGATCCTCGCGCTGGTGACGCTCGCGACAGCGCTATTGTTCGTGCCGCTGCAGGTCGACCATCCGCTGTGGATGTTGGTCTTCCTCCTCGGGATCACGACCGGATTCTGCCTGTTCGGCTTCGCGATCGGGGTCTGGGCGCAGAATTTCGAGCAGCTGCAGATCATCCCGATGCTGGTGATCACCCCCCTCACCTTCCTGGGCGGCGCATTCTATTCGGTGAAGGCGCTTGGCGAGCCGTTCCGGACGATCACCTTGTTCAACCCAATCGTGCATCTCGTCAGCGGCTTCCGCTGGAGCTTCTATTCGATCGCGGACGTGCCTGTCTGGTCCAGCGTCGCGGTGATGGTGGGCATTATCGCCCTCTGCATGGCGGTGATCGCCTGGATGTTCCGGACGGGATACCGCCTTAAGCAGTAAATTCGGCCGTTCGCGCCCCTTCCTGGTTGGCGCGCCCTTCGCCCTGCCCGTCGAGGTTCTGCGCGACGAAATCCCAATTCACTATGTTAGACAGCACCGCGCTGGCGAACCGGGGGCGCTCGTTGCGATAATCGATGTAATAAGCATGCTCCCACACATCGAGCGTGAACAAGGGCACCATGCCCTCATGAGCGACCGGCGTGTCGGCATCGTGCAGCGACGTGACCCTGAGGCTGCCCCGGTCGAGCACCAGCCACGCCCAGCCGCTCCCAAAGTGGTTGACCGCCTCTTCCTGCAGCTTTTCGATGAGAGCCTCGGAATTGCCGAACGCGTCGTTGATCAAATGCTCGAGCTTGCCTTCGGGCTTCTGGCCCTGCGCCGGAGCGAGGCATTGCCAGAAAAAGCTGTGATTCCAGAGCTGCGCGCTATTGTTGAACAGCTTGGCGTTCCCCGAGCGCTGCGCTTCGCGGATGACTTGCGCGAGCGACGCTCCGCTTAACCCCGGCTCTCCCTCGAGCAGCTCATTGGTCTTGGTGACATAGGCCTTGTGATGCTTGCCGTGGTGATATTCGAACGTCTCGGCGGACATCACCGGCGCGAGCGCATCCTTGGCATAGGGCAGGTCTGGAAGCTGGAAGGGCATGGTCCGGCAACTCCTTCGGATCCGGGACGACTCGGTCCCGGAATTGCACTCCCCACCCCTCGGCTCCCGAGATGCTTGCAAGCCCGAGAATTTCAACCCTAGAAGCGACGGTCAACGCACTTGGTGCGGCAAAGGGGGTTCGGATGGCCAAGATTTTCGAAAATTTATACCTGACGTTGGGGATCGGGCTTGTCCTCGCCATCGTGGTCATGCTGCTTCCCGACACGGGTTACGCGCCGCCCTACGGCGATTTGAACGGCGTCCTCCAGTGGTCGCATGTCTTCTTCGGGATCACGTGGATCGGGCTGCTCTATTATTTCAACTTCGTGCAGACCCCGACGATGCCGCACGTCCCCGCCGAGCTGAAGCCCGGGGTCACCAAATATATCGCGCCGAGCGCCCTCTTCTATTTCCGCTGGGGCGCCGCGTTCACCGTCCTGACGGGCCTGCTGCTCGCATGGTCTTACGATGAGCTCGTGGAAGCGCTGACCCTGCAGCCGAGCTCGCGGTTGATCGGCATCGGCATGTGGCTCGCGCTGATCATGGCGTTCAACGTCTGGGTGATCATCTGGCCGGCGCAACAGAAAGTGCTCGGGCTCAAGCCCGCCGAAGACGCCGAAAAGGCAAGTGCGGCGAAGCGCGGACTGATCGCGTCACGGACCAACGTCCTGCTGTCGATCCCGATGCTGCTCTGCATGACCAACTTCCACTGAGTTGGGCTAGGCCGCACATCGCCGCTTAACGCCGTGTCCAGCCGGCTAAGCGGCGCTGTCCTGGAGCTTATGCCGTTTCAGCGCGTGCCTTAGTTGGTCGTAGCTGAGACCTAAAGCAGACGCCGTCGCGCGCTGGTTGTAGCGGTTGCGTCTCAGGGCGTCCTCGAGAAGCGAGCGCTCATAGGTCGCGACTGCCGAACGGAAGTCGCCGACCGAATCGGGCGCAGGCGCCGGCGGCGCGGCTGGTTCGACCAGATGCAATGGCGCTGCTTCCGGTTCCACCGGCGCATAATGAGCGGTTGAAGCAACCCTTGTGGGCGCCCAGGGCGAATGGAATGGGTCGAAAATGATCTCGTCGACCGCGCGCTCAGGGTCTTCATGACGGTAGACGGCGCGCTCGACGACGTTCCTCAGCTCGCGGACGTTGCCGGGCCAGTTCCAAGCCTCGAGCTCGGCCAGGGCGCGCGAGGTGAACCCGGGCCAGTTCGGCCAGTCGAGCTCGACCGACATGCGCCGGCCGAAATGTTCGGTGAGAAGGGGGATATCGCCTTCGCGGGCTCGGAGCGGCGGCAGGGTGATCACCTCGAACGACAGCCGGTCGAGCAGATCGGCTCGGAACTTGCCCTTGTCGACCTGCGCGGGAAGATTCTCGTTGGTTGCGGCAACGATGCGGACGTCGACCGAAATCGGTTTGGACGCGCCGATCCGGGTGATCTCACCATATTCGACCGCTCGAAGCAGCCGGTCCTGAGCCGGCATCGACAGCGTGCCGAGCTCGTCGAGGAACAGAGTCCCCCCGTCAGCCTCCTCAAAACGGCCGTGCCGCGTCTTTGCCGCACCCGTGAAGCTTCCGGCCTCGTGCCCGAAAAGCTCGGCCTCGATGAGATTTTCGGGCAAAGCCGCGCAGTTCATGATGATCAACGGACCTGCCCAGCGTGAGGACAAGTGGTGAAGCCGCTCGGCAATCAGCTCCTTCCCGGTCCCTCGTTCCCCGATCACCAGGACCGGTCGGTTGAGCGGTGCCGCACGGCTCGCGCGCTCGACGGCGTCGAGGAACGCATAGCTCTGCCCGATGAATTGTTCGGCCCGCTCCAAACTCTTGTCTCGCAAAAAATCTGGCCGACTGTTGGTGGCAAATCCCACCATTTGGCAAGGATTTTTGCTCGGAAAACCCGGAGAAATTTGGCATTTTTTTGGATTTCTGCCTAATCCACCATTTTGGCACGTCTCTTGTATGTGTTTAGGGCAGGTACAGGGCCCTGATTGCGATTTTGGAGTGCTGGAATGGGAATTTTCTCGCGAACACGAGACATCTTCGCGGCGAACATGACCGAGCTTTTGGACCGCTCGGAGGATCCGGCGAAGATGATCCGAATGATCATCCTCGAAATGGAAGAAACGCTCGTCGAGGTTCGCGCCTCGGCCGCGCGCTGCATCGCCGACGGCAAGGAGATGCGCCGCGCCCTGTCCCGACTCGAAGAGCTTCAAAGGAGCTGGACCGAGAAGGCGGAGCTCGCGCTTTCGAAAGAACGCGAGGATCTGGCCAAGGCGGCTCTGCTCGAGCGGCAGAAGGCCGCGGACATGGGCGACGGCCTCAGCGCCGAGATCAAGGTCATCGACGAGACCCTGAAGGGCTATGAGGCGGACATCGCCAAGCTCCAGGGGAAGCTGCGCGAGGCTCGCGCCCGCCAGAACGCGATTACCGCTCGGTTCGAGAGCGCGGTGACGCGTGCTCGGGCCCGCGAAATCATGAACGGCAATCGTACTGAAGACGCCTTTTCGCGCTTCGAGCTGCTTGAGCGCCGCGCCGATTTCGCCGAAGGGCGCGCCGACGCGCTCGGAATGACGGGGCCGAAGAGCCTGGAAGAGGAGATTGCGGAGCTGAAGGCTGCCGAATCCGTGGACGCGGAACTCGAAGCGATGAAGGCCGCGCTCAAAGCCAAGGGGAAATAAGGAATGGACGTTGAAGGAGTCTTGATCCCGGCGATCGCCATCACGACGATATTCATCGGTCTGCCGTGGCTGATCTTTCACTATGTGACCAAATGGAAAACCGCCAAGACGCTGACCGAGGGCGACGAAAGACTGCTCGACGGCCTGCACGAGGCCGCGCGGCGGCTTGACGACCGGCTGTGCACGATCGAGCGGATCATGACCGCGGAGAACCCGAACTGGCGTCAGCAGTGCGTTCCGGGCCGCGGAAGCGAGACCGAACGGCTGCTCCCCACGGGAGACCGGCTGTGACCGACGATCGCCATCCCGCTCCTTACGACGACAACCGCTATCCGACCCAGCAGCCCGCGAGCCGGACGCGCTTTTACCGCGACAAGCGTCACGGGAAGGTCATGGGCATTTGTGCCGGAATCGCCGATTACACGGGCTTTGACGTCACCCTGGTCCGGATCTCCATGATCGCCGCGCTGTTTCTCAGCAGCGGATCGATCATCCCAATCTATTTCATCGCGGGGTGGATCAGTCCGTCGAAGCCGCAAGAGCTCGAATATTATGACAGTGAAGACCGCCAATTCTGGCAAGGGGTTCGGGCCTCGCCGGCGCGAACGGCTCGAGACATTCGGTCGCGCTTCCGCGATCTCGACCGGCGTCTGGCCGACATCGAAAGCTACGTGACGAGCGAGAATCGCACGCTGGCGCGTGAAATCGAACAACTTCGCTAAGGGAGAAAAAGCGTGGACCCGCAAAAGTTCGCGTTCATTGCCGACATCTTTCCTTACATCGCGGTGGTTACGGTCGTCGCAACTGGGGGATGGCTGCTCAACACCTGGCTGAGGATCAAGCACGGCTATCCGCTCGACGGTGCGTGGGGTCAGGCGATCCATCCGCGGACCGACCGCGAGACCACGGAGCGCATCAAGCTTTTGACCACCGAGAATGCGCAGCTTCGCGCCGAACTCGGATCGGTGAAGGACCGGCTCGAAACGATCGAGCGGATCGTCACGGACCAGCCGTCAAAACTCGCGCGTGAGATCGAATCCCTCTCGCTCGAAAAGGGAGGACATGCCTAATGATCGGTCCGGGTGAAGTCATGATCGCGCTGATCGTCATCGGCCTGCCGGTGGTGACGGTGATGCTAATCGCCAACCGTTTCTTCAAGTTGCGCGAGAAGAGGATGGAGATCGAGGCGATGAACGCGGCCGAAAAAGCGGCCCAATATGCATCCCGCTCCACCGAGCTGGAGCAGCGAGTCCGGGTTCTTGAGCAGATCGTCACCGACAAGGGCATTGAAACGGCCGCGCAGATCGAAGCACTGCGGGCGCCACGCCTTTCCAAGGCTGCCGAACCGGCGGGCGGCGACTCAGCCAGTTGAAACCCCAGCGACTTCTACGATATATCTAAGAGCTAACGAAAGTCTGCTGCAATGAACCCCTTTGAGTTCGTCCTTGCGCTCCTCATCCTGATATTCGCCTTCACCATCGTCCGGCACAAATTGGGGATTCCGGTCCGCTCCATGCGCGAAATGAGGGGCGAGCCAGTGAACGATGAAGAGAACGCGCGACTTCGGACCCAAGTGAGGCAGCTGCAGGACCGGATCCACGTGCTCGAAAGAATCGTCACCGACCGAGGGGTCGAAACCGCGGCGCAAATCGAAGCGCTGCGCGACAGGGACCAGATCAAGGAAGAGGATAGAAGCTGATGGAAGGCGGCCAGCTGACAGCAGTCATTATCGTCGCGATCATTATGATTGCGTCGATCATCAAGGTTGGGATGCGCGGCCCGACTCGCCGCCGCCTCGGCTGCGGTGACGGTGAGGTCGACGATCGGACCCAAGCCGAAAACCAGCGTTTGCGCGACGAGGTCTCGCAACTCAAGGAACGCCTCCACGTGCTCGAACGGATCACGGTCGACAAGGAAAACAGCCTGTCGCGCGAGATCGATTCGCTTCGCGAGCGCTAGTGAGCCAACGTCGCAGGTGGTAGGCGAGAAGCCATGCCCCTGCCCTCGGTTCAGGAAATTTACGGCGAATATGAGCTCCTCGACGCCGAGGACCGCTATCGGCTGTTGATCGACCTCGGGCGGAAGCTCGACCCAATGCCCGACGCGCTCAAAACCGACGCCACCAAGGTGCGAGGCTGTTCCGCTTCAGTTTGGGTCTATCCGACAGTCAGCGACGGCCGGCTGCATTTCCTCGCCGACAGCAATGCCGCCATCACCAAGGGGATCGTCGCGCTGATCCTGTCCGCGGTTCAGGACAAACCCGCGTCGGATGTAGCCCGGATCGACATTGGAGAGGCTCTCGCGCCGTTTGAGCTTCGCAAGCATCTGAGCGCCAACCGCACACAGGGTGTTCCGAACATGATCGCCCTCGTCAAACAGACCGCGGAGCGTTACTCGGCCGCCGCCTGAACGCCCCGGCGTTTCGATCATGGCTTACGGCAAATCGGTCATGTTCGCCTCGCTCGCGGCAATCTAAAGGGCGCCGCATGAAAACAGGTGAAACCATGCATGACGATGTCCTTCGCCTCGCGGCGGAGGCAGCGATCGATTATCGTTCGGCGCCGGCGCCCGGGTTCGAGGAAGTCGCGACCTTCGAAGAAGTCCTGGGCACGCTCGACGAGCGGCTGCCGGAGGACGGGACGGACTCGGCGGCGGCAATCTCCGAGCTCGTCGCGAAGATGACTCCCGGACTTCGGCCAATGACGAGCCCCACCTTCTTCGGCTGGGTGATCGGCGGATCGCATCCAACGGGAGTAGCCGCGGATTGGCTTACGTCGGCCTGGGGCCAGAATTCGGGGAACGTCGTCATCACGCCCGCATCGGCGGCGGCCGAGCAGATCGTATCGACCTGGCTGCTCGACCTGCTTGGATTGCCGGCGACTTCCTCGGTCGGATTCGTCACCGGCGCGACCATCGCCAATTTCGTGTGCCTCGCGGCCGCGAGGGGTGAATTGCTTCGGCGAATCGGCTGGGATGTCGAGAGACAAGGCCTGTTCGGCGCTCCCGTCATCGAAGTACTGATCGGCGCTGACGCGCATGCCACGGTCTTCTCGGGGCTTCGTTACCTGGGCCTCGGATCCGAACGCGTCAAAACGATCGCGACGGACGAATCGGGGCGGATGAAGCCGCAGGCTTTGCGGGACGCCTTCCGCTCCATTGACGGCCCCGCCATCGTCATTGCGCAAGCCGGCCAGATCAACACCGGCGCCAGCGATCCCTTCCCGGAAATCTGTTCGATCGCCCATGAGCATGGAGCGTGGGTGCACGTCGATGGAGCATTCGGGCTATGGGCCCAAGCGAGCCACCGGTTTCGGCATTTGACGCAGGGCGTCGAACTGGCCGACAGCTGGGCGACGGACGGGCACAAATGGCTCCAGCTCCCTTACGACAGCGGGTTCGCCATCGTGAAGGACCGTGCGGCGCACGAGCGCTGCATGTCGATCGAGGCGAGTTACCTACCCTCCGCAGAGAGCAAGATTCGCGAGCCTTCCGCTTATGTGCCTGAGCTGTCCCGCAGGGCGCGCGGTTTCGCAGCCTGGGCCATGATCCGGGCCCTCGGCCGAAGCGGCATAACCGAAATGATCGAGCGCCACTGCGATTTCGCTGCCGCGCTGGGCAAGGAATGCGAGACGATCGCGGGAATTCGCGTCGTCGCTCCGATCGAATTGAACCAGCTCATGCTTCGTTTCGGCGAGTCCGACGAGGCGACCCTCGCGACCGTGGGAGAAATCCGCCGGCGCGGCCGTATCGTCGTTGGACCCGCGCTCTGGCGCGGCGAATGGATCATGAGGATCTCGGTCTGCAATTACGGCACCGGACCCGATCATCTCGCAGAGGTTGCGGAAGAGATCGCCGGGGCCTGGAGCGACGTCGGGATTCGCTTGCAAGACGAGCCGCGGGGCCGGGCAATCGCTGCAAGTTGAATCAGGCCGCCTTGCCGTTCTTTCGCTCTTCCGCCTTTTTCAGCACGTCATAGGCCGCCTGGACCTGCTTGAAACGCTTCGCGGCTTCCGCATCGCCGGGGTTCGCGTCCGGATGAGTTTCTTTCACCAATTTGCGGTGCGCCGCCTTGACCGCCTTGAAATCGGCATCGCTCTCAAGCTCGAGCGCACTTAAGGCGCGCATCTCGTCGCGGCTTCGGGTGCCGTCGCCGGGACCGGCCCATTTCCATTGCGCCGACTGGCGGAAGCCCTTCGCTCCGCTCTCTTCGTCCTGCGCGCGGCGCGCCGCTTCCTCCGGGGTGAGGCCGGCGAAGTAATTCCAATTCTTGTTATATTCTGCGGCGTGCGCTTGGCAGAAGTACCAGCGTTCGCGGCTGTTGGGGGCTTTGGGCGCCGGCCGGTCGCCAATCTCGTTGCAGCCTTCGCGGTCGCACAGGCGCAACCGCGCCGCGCCGCGGCCCTTGTCGCCGTAGGAACGCCAGCGGGGGAACCCCCAATCGTCCGATCTCTTCTGCTTCGCCATTCTCATCCCGCATAGAAAAATCGCCCCGCTATTGCGAGCGGGGCGATGCCAGAGGGCCTGTAAGCCGGGTTCTGTCCATCGCGCCTTTGACAGCGTGACTGTGCGGCCATTCCTCTAGGCTCCGACTTGCGTCGGAGCTCGAGCAACCAACCCGGGCGACGAGCCGGAACCAGGCTCCTGTGCCGCCCCTATTCGGTCTTGCACCCGGTGGGGTTTACCGTGCCGGCTCCGTTGCCGGGGCCGCGGTGCGCTCTTGCCGCACCCTTTCGACCTTACCCGTCCGAAGGCGGGCGGTACGCTTTCTGTGGCACTGTCCCTGATTCCCCTTCGCCAAAGCTATGGAGAACCGCCGGGCGTTACCCGGCACCGCAGTTCCGTGGAGCCCGGACTTTCCTCGTGGCAGACAAATCTGCCCCGCGGCCGCCCGGCCCTCTGGCGGGCGCTATATGGTCTATTGGGGTCTCGGCAGCAACAGAGCGAGCAGTTTCGCCCTGCATTCGCCATCGATGATCCCGTCGATGAGGTCGGGGCGGAAGCGGCGCTGGAACGCGATCACGGCTTTCTGAGGATCGGTCACGTCGTATCCGAACCGTTCGAGCGCCAGCAGGAAACCGGCGTCGGTCCAGTACGGATCGATGAGGTCGCGCGTCGGACTGGGCAGAGCGAGGCGGCGCTTGGCGAGCGCCTCCCATGGGAAGAGTTCTCCCGGGTCCTCCTTGCGAGCAGGCGCCACATCGGAATGGCCGACGATATTGCCGCGGCCAATGCCGTGCCGCTCCTTGATGTCGGCAACGAGCGGGATGAGCGAGGCGATCTGCTCATCGGGAAACGGCCGATAGCCGAACTCGTGCCCCGGATTGACGATTTCGATCCCGACGCTGGCGCTGTTGACGTCGGTCACACCGCGCCAGCGCGATTTGCCGGCATGCCAGGCGCGCTTCGCTTCATCGACGAGCCGGTACACCGTGCCGTCTTCGTCAATGCAGTAGTGGCAGGAGACCTTTGCCTCCGGCGAAGTCAGGCGGCAAAGCGCGCCTTCGCAATCCGGCATCCCCGTATAATGAAGGACGATCATCGAGACGGGCAGGTGCCGATCGTCGAAGTTGGGCGATGGTCTTTCGATAAACTCGAGATCCACTCGCGATTAGGCGCACAGCAATGGCTGTGGGGTCAACCCCCCGTCGCGGTCCTGCGGTCAGCTCCTTCGCGTTTCTCCACCCGGCTCCCATCGCCGACCAGCCGGTAGAGGCCGCGTGCGTTGATGTCCGCGCCGAGCTTGTTCGTATTCCCGATCACGGTTTCGCCTGCACCGAGCATCAGCCACCCATCCTCGGCCATCGAACCGGCCAGCCGCTCGAACGCGAGGGCCTTCTTCTCCGGATTCAGATAGAGCAGCACATTCCGGCACAGGACGATGTCGAAGCCGCCGGGGTGCGGTGCCGGCTCGAGCAGATTGTGGACCTGAAAACGCACGGGCTTTCTCAGCGGCTCGACCGCCCGCCAGCCCTCGTTCGTCTCCTCGAACCATTTGATCATCTGGTTGATGCCAAGGCCGCGCTGAACTTCGAACTGGCTGTAGGTCCCGCTTCGAGCGCGATCGATGCATGCCGTCGAAACGTCGGAACCCAGGATGTCCACGGACCAGCCGTGCCATTTCTCAGGCTCCTCCGCGAACAGCATCGCGAGCGAATAAACCTCTTGGCCTGTCGAGCATCCTGTCGACCAAATCCGGATTCGGCGACTCTTGTCGCGCCGCTTGGCCAACTCGGGGAGCGCGTGCCTCGAAAGCGTATCGAACGGCGTCCGGTCCCGGAAGAAATAGGTCTCGTTATTCAGCAATGCCTCCACCACTTGCTGGGACAGGCCCGGCTCACGTCCCATGACCAGGATCGTGATCAATTCATCCAGCGTCGAAATGCCGCGCTCTCGAAGCAGCGCCGAAAGCGCCGTTTCGATGCGCCACCTGCGATTCATCGTAAGCTGCTGGCCGGTGCGCGCTTCGAGCAGGCCTGCGAGAATTCGGCTGGAGCTGTCGCTGATCTGCACGCTCACTCGTCCTCCGTCCGCGAGGCGATCCGGCGAGCGATCTTGTCCGGGGGAAGAACGGCGCAGGCAAACCCAGCCTCCAGAACCGCGCGCGGCATCCCCCAAACCGCAGAGCTCGTTTCATCCTGCGCAATGATCGACCCGCCATTGGCGACGAGCCGCGCCGCGCCCTCCACCCCGTCGCGGCCCATTCCCGTCAGGATCACGCCCAAGGCGTGCGGACCGTAGGCCGCTCCGATCGACGCGAACATCGGGTCGACCGAGGGCATGCAGCCGGTCGAGCTCGGCCCACGCACCAGCCGGACCACAGGCACGTCCTCGGATCTGTCGACCGTCAGGTGCGCGTCACCCGGTGCAAGCACGATCCGGTCGGGGATCAGCGGCATCCCGTCTTCCGCAACCACCGCTTCGCGCTGCGACGCGACACGGAGCTGCCGAGCGAAGACCGGCATGAACGGCTCGGGCAAGTGTTGGGTGACGAGAATCGGCACGCCGATCCGTTTGGGAAGCGCCTGGAACAGGACGCCGATCGCGTGAATCCCACCCGTGGAAGCGCCAATCGCGAGTACCTCGATCGGGTCCGTGGGCATTGCGCGCAGCGGCGGCTGAGTCCCGATAGGCCGCGCCGCGCCAAATGTGGACTTTCCTTCGGCGAAACCGAGAGCCTTCAGCTTGCCGACAAGAATCTCCGAGAACTTACCGTTGAACCGGCCCGTTCCCGGTTTCGGGAGCGTATCCGCGGCGCCAAGCGCGAGGGCGGCGACGGTCTCTTCGGCTCCCTCCTCGGCGAGCGAGGAAACGATCATCACTTTCGCCCCGGCGGCCGCGCGAATGATCCTCGGAATCGACTTGAGGCCTCCGGCGCCCGGCATTTCGAGATCGAGAACGACGATGTCGACCCGAACTTCGTTGAGCGCGTCGATCGCATCTTCGGCAGTGCCTGCGACGCCGGCGATTTCAAAGGCCGAATCGGCCTCTACCATGCGGGACAGGACCGCGCGGGCAACCATCGAATCGTCGACGATCATCAGCCGGATACGCCGGCGAGACGGTCGGGGCGCTTGGTGGCGGTCCCGCGATCTGGCGAGCGCCCGCTCCACGTCGGCTAGCTCAGGCGACGCCGACGAGCTGCAGTTTGATGTGAAGCGTCTCGCGGTCGAACGGCTTCATCACATATTCGTCAGCGCCGGCCTCAAGCGCGGCACGTATGTGAGCCATGTCGTTTTCGGTGGTGCAGAACACGACCTTAGGCTGGTCCCCATGGCCGCGCTGGCGAAGCATCTTCAGGAACTCCATGCCGCTCATGACAGGCATGTTCCAGTCGAGCAGCACGACGTCGGGCATTTTCGCCTCGCAACGCGACAAGGCTTCCTGGCCGTCGCCGGCTTCCTCGACCTCAAATTCGAGCGTCTCCAGGATGTGCCGCGCGACCTTGCGGATCACCTTGGAATCATCGACGATCAAACAGCTCTTCATGCTTTTATCCCGTTCGTTCGCGTTTCTATTAATCAGGAAGGGTAACGAAGAGCTTAAGCAGCCTTCGTTTCCGCCGTCCCGGCGATCAATGCCGCGACATCGATCAGCAGCAGCGGCCCGGTTTCAGTTTCGACCATGCCTTGCGACACGCGCTCCCAGCCCGACCCCATGGCGGCACGCACTGGGGCAGGATCGGACAGCGCCTCGACCACGTCTTCGACAAGGTCGACTATCAGGGCATAATGATGGCCGTCCAGCTCGACGACGGCCGCCTCGCGAATGCCCTCCGAGCAATCGCTCTCGCCCAGCTCCAGCGAGCGCATGCAATCGATCACCGTCAGCACCCGGCTACGAAGCGCCGACAGGCCCGCGACATGCGGCGCGGCGCGCGGCACCGGGATGAGCGATTCCAGCTCCACGACGGATTCCACCGCTGCGGCGGGCAATGCGACCCGCTCGCCCGCGACAGTGACGACCAGCAGGAGCTCGTTCATTTGCGTCCTCCCACACCGGCCGATTTCAAAGCCATCAGCAGTCCCGCCCGGTCGTAGCGATAGATGCTTTCGTCCTTCTTTCCGGCCGGCTCGGGCTCGCTGCGGAGGTAGATTGCCTTGGCCGCTTCGCCGACGTCGTCGCCCTGCGCCGCGATAACGAGATCGGCGTCCCCGCCGTCTTCATCGCCGATGACGCGATATCCCGCGGCCTCGACGATCGGACGCAGCATGTTCTGCATCCACGGGTCGTCGCCCGGAATGCGGCAGATGAGTTGCTCCGCAGCTTGCGCGGCGGAGCCGACGTAGGTGGCGAACAGCCAGTGGGCGTCCACGAGCTCGGCGGGCTCGCCGCTGATCAGCGAGACGCCGCTGACCTCTCCCGGCTTCTCCGCGTGAATGACGTCATGCTCGATGGTCGCGAAATCGATGACTTCCTTGAATGCGTAGCCGATCTCGTGAACTCCGTCGCTGAGGCGGAACAGCCGAAGCTTCTCGTCTTCGAGTTCGGCACTGCCCGCGCCCGCCAGCGGCAAGATCGTCTCGCCGACTTGCACTCGGAGCTGCCCCGCCGCGGTCTTCACGGCGCCGACCGGGATTTCCTCGATGCGGTCGACGACCGCCAGTCGAAGAGCCCGCCGAGCGCCATCCAGGCCGCGGAACAACAGGACTGGAACGCTCTTCGGACCGCTGCTCGCCGGGCCTTCCGCAATTCTCGCGGCCCGCTCCTGCGCCTCCAGCTTGACGCCTCCGACCTCGGCAAGCCCAGCCGGATCGAAGAGCAGGATGGGACTCCCGTCGTCAGCGAGCGTGGTCCCTGCATAAAGACCGGTTGCCATGACTGCCGGAGCCGCGGGCTTCACGACCAACTCCTCGTGATCGTGGATGCGGTCGACCGAGAGAGCGTAAACGTCCCCGCCGGCCGGGCGAAGGACGATAAGGCGCCGGTCGTTCTCGGCGACGTTCGTTTCAAGCCCCAGGATCTCGGCGAGCGAAATTTCAGGAACTCGGCGGCCGCGGATTGTCGCGACGCCAGCCCCGCCCAAATGCTCGAGCGTGACGCTTTCACCGTTTGCGCGCACGATTTCCTCGATCGCGGAGCGTGGAATCGCGAAATGCTGGTTGCCGATGGAGACGGTGAGCGCTGGAATGATCGTGAGCGTCAATGGAACGCGCAACGTCATGCGGGTGCCCTGCCCGGGCGTGCTGTCGACCTCGACAATTCCGCCGATCCGCTCGACGTTCGAGCGGACGACATCCATCCCGACGCCGCGGCCGGAGATGGCCGTCACCTCTTTGGCCGTTGAAAGTCCCGCTTCGAAGATCAGGGCGAGCTTCTCGCGCGGCGTAAGCTGCGCGGCGTCCGCCTTTTCGATGACGCCGTTGGAAATGGCCTTCTCGACCAGCTTCGAGCCGTCGATTCCGCGGCCGTCGTCCTGGATATCGATCAGGATCTGATTGCCCGACTGTCGCGCCGAAACGCACAGCAGACCAATCTCGCGCTTGCCGGCCTTCAGGCGATCGGCGGGCGTTTCGATGCCGTGGTCGACCGCATTGCGGATGATGTGCGTCAAAGGATCGCGGATCATCTCAATCATTTCGCGGTCGAGCTCCACGTCGCCGCCCTCGATATCGACCAAGACCTGCTTGCCGAGCTCGGCCGAAAGATCGCGAACCATACGGGGCAGTGCGACGAACAAATTCTCGATGCGCTGCATGCGTGTCCGGGTGATTGCATCGCGCATTTCGGCGATGATCGAGGACAATCGTTCGAAAGCGCCATCCACCGGGACTTCCGTCGAAGATTCGCGCAGTCGACGGGCAAGCTCGTTGCGCGCCAGGACCATGTCCGAGACCGTGCTCATGACCCGGTCCAGCAATTCGACGGAGAGGCGGATAGTACGCGGAGCCGCGGCAGCCTTGCCCTGCGCGTCAGCGACAGCGGCTACGACCGGCGCCGCCTGGCCTTCAGCGCCTGGGGCAAGCGCGTCGATGAGTGCGCTGTCGTCGCCGGCGGGCATGTCTTCGCCAGCTTCGATCGCCGCAATCATTTCACCGATGCGGTCAATGATCGCCAGCACCGCGCTGACGAGCGAGCCGTCGGGATGCCGCCGTCCCGCCCGAACGTCAGCGAGCGCGTCCTCCGCCGCGTGACTGAGCGCCTCGAGCCGCGGAAAATCGAAGAATCCGCAATTGCCTTTAACCGTGTGAACGAAGCGGAAAATATTATCGAGACGCGCGCGGTCGTCGGGCTGCGCTTCCCAGGCGACGATCTCCCCGCCCAGGGCTTCGAGCATGTCCCGGCATTCGGCTACGAAATCCGCGATCAGGTCGTCCATCGGCGCTTGCAATCCCCGGCTTAGGA
>JBKPOO010000081.1:0-23502 GCA_046733175.1 Pseudomonadota bacterium | reverse complement strand
CGGAAAGCAAATTCGGGATCGCGATCGGCGAAGCCATGGAGGCTTATGAGCGGGCCGCCGCTTTGCCTGGCCTGGCCGTGCAAGGCGTGGCCGTCCACATCGGCAGCCAGCTGACCAGCCTCACGCCGCTGGAGCGTGCGTTTACCCGGGTCGGAGAGCTCATTCATGAGCTGCGCACGGCAGGACATGCCATTAAGGTCGCCGATCTCGGGGGCGGGCTCGGTGTGCCGTACGATCCCGACCAACCGCCACCCCCCAGCCCTGACGATTATGCCGCGATGGTGAAACGCATCACGAACGATTGGAATGTGAGACTGGTTTTCGAGCCCGGGCGGCTCATCGTCGGCAACGCCGGCGTGCTGTTGTCGCGCGTGATCCGCATCAAGCCGGGCGCAGTCCATCCATTCGTGATCGTCGACGCGGCCATGAACGATCTGATGCGGCCGGCCCTTTACGATGCCTGGCACAAGATCGAGGCTGTCGCTCCGTGCGGCGCGCCCTGGACCGCCAATGTGGTCGGCCCGGTCTGCGAGACCGGCGACACCTTCGCCACCGCCCGCCCCATGGACCTGGTCGAGGCGGGTGACCTGGTCGTATTCCGCACGGCCGGCGCCTACGCAGCGGCCATGTCGAGCACCTACAATTCGCGCCCGCTGACGCCCGAGGTGCTGGTCGACGGCGACCGCTGGACCGTCATTCGACCGCGGATCGATGTCGACGCATTGATCGCAGCCGGCGGTTGCGCGGACGCTGCCAGCGGCTAAGAGCCGCGCGCAATGGCGACGCCAAAGAACCGCATCGTGATGAAATTCGGCGGCACGTCGATGGCGGGCATTGAACGCATCCGCAACGTGGCCGCGCGGGTCCGGCGCGAAGCCGACGCCGGCAGCGAGGTGCTCGTCGTCGTGTCCGCGATGGCGGGCGAAACCGACCGCCTGGTGCAGCTCTGCCGCGAAGCCGCCGCGCTTCACGATCCGACCGAATATGACGTGGTCGTCGCCAGCGGCGAGCAGGTCACCGCGGGGCTCCTCGCGATGACGCTCCAGAACATGGGTCTCCAGGCACGAAGCTTCATGGGCTGGCAGCTCGTCCGCGCCTCGGGAGTCCACGGAAACGCGCGGGTCGAAACGGTCGAAGCCGCCCTTCTGGACGAGGCTTTGAGCGCCGGAACGGTAGCCGTAATTCCGGGGTTCCAGGGAGTTTCGACCGATGGTCGCCTAGCGACGCTCGGGCGCGGCGGTTCGGACACCTCCGCCGTCGCGATTGCGGCGGGGGTGAAGGCCGACCGGTGCGACATCTACACCGACGTCGACGGGGTCTACACCACGGACCCGCGCATTGTCCCCAAGGCACGCAAGCTGGCCGAGGTGACGTTCGAGGAGATGCTCGAACTTGCCGGAGTCGGCGCAAAGGTGCTTCAGGTCCGCTCCGTCGGGCTTGCAATGCGCGAAAATCTGCCCTTGCGCGTGCTCTCCGCCTTCGAGGACAAGCCCGGGACGGATATCGTCGGTGAGCTTTCGGGAGATACAATGGAACGGAACCTGATCGCGGGGATTGCGGCAGACCGCAACGAGGCGCGGATCACCCTGACGGGAGTGCCGGACAAGCCGGGAACCGTCGCCGCCGCCATCACTCCGATTGCCGAGGCCGGAATCCAGGTCGACATGATCGTCCATGCGGCGACCCCGGACACGGGGGCCAGCGACCTCACCTTCACCGTTCCGCGCGCCAGCCTCGCCCAGGCGATGGCGGTGATCGAACAGCGCAGGCAGGAGATTGGGTACGCCGAGCTCGTGCACGACGATGCGGTCGCGAAGGTCAGCATCGTCGGGGTCGGCATCCGCTCCAACCCGCAACTGGCCTCGAAGATGTTCGAAGTCCTCGCCGAGCGGACGATCAACCTGCTCGCCGTGTCGTCCAGCGAAATCAAGGTGAGCGCGCTGATCGCCGAAGCCGACCTCGACCTCGCCGTGCGTGTCCTTCACACGGCCTTCGGGCTCGACGAGGAGCGCGCCGCGTGAGCGGTGAGGGCCTGATCGCCGAGCCCCGCGCCGTCCATCCCAGTCCCGGGCACGCGCGGCTGCAGGAATTGATGCACCGCGGCACCGAGTTCCTCGGCTGCGACGTCGCGATCATGGGCGGAGCGATGAGCTGGGTGAGCGAGCGCAATCTCGTTTCGGCCATCTCCAATGCCGGCGGCTTCGGGGTGATCGCCTGCGGAGCGATGAGCCCGGAGCTGCTCGATACCGAAATCGCGGAAACGAAAGCGCGCACGAGCCGGCCGTTCGGGGTCAATCTCATCACCATGCACCCGCAGCTCGCCGAGCTGATCGAGGTCTGCGCGAAACATGACGTCGGGCATGTCGTGCTTGCCGGCGGCCTGCCCCCGGGCTGGGCGATGGAGAAGATCAAGACCCGCGGCGCGAAGCTTATGGCCTTTGCGCCGGCGATGGCGCTCGCCAAGAAGCTGATGCGCTCGAACGTCGACGCGCTCGTCATCGAGGGAATGGAGGCCGGCGGGCATATCGGCCCGGTCTCGACGTCGGTGCTTGCGCAGGAGATCCTGCCCAACGTCAGCAAGGACATACCGGTCTTCATCGCCGGGGGGATCGGCCGGGGCGAAGCGATCGCCGCCTATCTCGAGATGGGAGCGGTCGGAGTCCAGCTCGGCACGCGCTTCGTCTGCGCGAACGAGAGTATCGCCCACGCCAATTTCAAGAGAGCGTTCATCCGGGCCTCGGCCCGCGACGCCGTCCTTTCGATCCAGATCGACCCGCGGCTCCCGGTCATCCCGGTGCGCGCGCTGAAGAACGCCGAAACGGAGCGCTTCGCCGCCAAGCAGCGGGAGGTGGCCCAGAAGCTCGACGAAGGCGCGATCGAAATGGCCGAGGCGCAGCTGCAAATCGAACATTATTGGGCCGGAGCGCTCCGCCGCGCCGTGATCGACGGCGACGTCGAGACGGGATCGGTCATGGCCGGGCAGTCGGTCGGAATGGTCAATCGCGAAGAGCCGGTAGCCGCGATCATCCAGGAGCTGGTCGACGAGGCCGCTGCCGCGCTCGAGAGCAGGGGCTAAGGCATGGACGCGAGCGATTTATCGGCCTGGTGGATGCCGTTCACGGCCAACCGCCAATTCAAAGCCGACCCGATGCTGCTCGCCCGGGCGGAGGGCATGCATTATTTCACGCCCGAGGGGCGGGCGGTGCTCGACGGCGCGTCGGGCCTGTGGTGCGTCAATGCCGGGCACGGCCGGCGCGAGATCGTCGAAGCCGTCAGCGCCGCGCTCAGCGAGCTCGACTATGCGCCGCCGTTCAAGATCGGACATCCGCTCGCTTTCGAGGCTGCCGAAGCCCTGAAAACGGTTTTGCCGCCAGGGTTCAGCAACACCTTCTTCGTCAATTCCGGCAGTGAAGCGGCAGAGACCGCGCTCAAGATCGCGCGGGCCTATCATGTCGCGCGCGGCGAGCCCGATCGAGTGTGGCTGATCGGACGCGAGCGCGCTTATCACGGGGTCAATTTCGGCGGCATTTCGGTGGGTGGAATTCCCTATACGAAGGCCGCGTTCGGCCCGTTGCTGAGGGAGGTCGACCATCTCCGCCACACGCACGACCCCGCACGAAACGCCTTTTCGCGCGGCCAGCCGGAGCATGGCGCCGAGTTTGCGGACGACCTCCTGCGGATCGTCGATGCGCACGGCGCGGACAAGATCGCCGCGGTCATCGTCGAACCCATGGCGGGGTCGACCGGCGTCCTTCCGCCTCCCAAAGGCTATCTCGAACGGCTCCGCGCGCTTTGCGACGAACATGGGCTGCTCCTAATCTTCGACGAGGTGATCACCGGCTTCGGGCGCCTCGGAGCGCCGTTCGCTGCCACCCGCTTCGACATCCAGCCCGACATGATCGCAATGGCCAAGGGGATGACCAACGGGACGATTCCAATGGGCGGCGTCGCGGTCCGAAGCCACGTCTACGATGCGCTGATGCAGGGCCCGCCGGGAACCATCGAGCTGATGCACGGCTACACCTATTCCGGCCACCCGGCGGCTTCGGCGGCATTGATCGCGACCTTGCAGATTTACGAGCGCGAGCGACTGTTCGAGCGCGCCAAAACGCTCGAGATCTATTGGCAGGACGCGGTGCACATGCTGCGGCAGGCGCCCAATGTCGCCGATGTTCGCAATATCGGTCTCGTCGGCGGGATCGAGCTGGCGCCGCTCGAAGGCAGGCCCGGGGCGCGAGGCAACGACGTCTATCGCCGCGCTTTCGATCAAGGGCTGCTGGTGCGCGTGACCGGCGACACGATCGCTTTGTCGCCGCCGCTCATCATCTCAGAAGAGCAGATCGACGAGGTTGTCGAGAAGCTTGGCAACGCCATCGCCGATTCATCGGGCGCGCTCACGTGAGAGCGAGCCGGCGAGCCGTGCTTGGCGGCGCCGCCGCCGCATTCGCCGCCTGTCCGTCACGCTTACTCGCTGCATCCGATCCCAAGACTGCGGATCTCGTCGTCCGCAATGCGAAGGTCTACACGGTCGACCAGCAGGCCGCCCGAGCGGAAGCCTTTGCGGTCCGCGACGGAAGATTCATTGCACTAGGGACGAACGACGCGATCGCGGGTCTGATCGGCACGGGCACCGAGGTCTACGACGCCAAGGGCATGACGGTAGTGCCGGGCTTCATCGATTGCCACCTCCATCCGGAGGGCGAGACGCTTCTTTACGACGTGCTCGTCGGCAATCCGTTTGAGGTGGAAATCGTCACGATCGAATCGATCGTGCGGAAGCTGCGCGAGCGTGCCGCGAAGACTCCGCCCGGCCAGTGGGTCGAGGGATATTTCTACGACGATACCAAGGTGAAGGATGGTCGGCTGATCACGCGCGCCGACCTCGACCGGGTGTCCACCGACCACCCCGTCGCCGTCTATCATCGGGGCGGCCACACGTCCTTTTACAATTCGAAGGCCTTCGAGCTCGCGGGGATTACGAAGAGCACGCCGCAGCCCTTTGGAGGGACCTTCGATCGCGATTCTTCCGGCGAGCTCAACGGCCGGGTCACCGACAATGCTCAGGATCAGCTGTGGAAGGTCGGGAAGCGGCCGCAATACAGCGAAGCCGAAAAGCTGACGCGGGCGAAGGCCGGACTGGCCCATATGTCCAAGCAGTTCGCTCGCTACGGACTCACCAGCGTGCATCATGAAGGCGGCAATTTTTCCGCCTTGATGCAAGTCCGGCAGGATGGGCAGCTGGTCCACCGGGTCAGTTACGAGCCAGAGCAGCCCATGATCGATGCGATGATCACGAACGGCTGGCGAACCGGCTTCGGTGACGAATGGATCAGGCTCGGCGCGACGTCCGAGCATATGGTCGACGGTTCATTCTCCGAACGGACCATGAGCATCCGCGCGGGCTATCCTGGCCGAAAACCGCCCTATCACGGCAATGTCACTACTACGCAGGAAGACCTCGACGCCTGGGTCGAGCGGGTCTGGCGGGCCGGGATCCAGCCAAATTGTCACACGAACGGCGACGTCGCGATCGACATGTATCTGAAGTCACTCGAACGCGCCCAGCGCTTGTTCCCCAGGCCCGATGTCCGACCGAAGTTCACCCATGCCACGCTCGCTGACGACGGCCTGATCGCCCGCATGAAGGCGCTCGACGCGGTTCCCGCGCCATTCACGAGCTACGCTTATTACAATCCGGACAAATTCAAATTCTACGGCGAGGCGCTGATGAGGCACATCATGCCCTATCGGTCCTATCTCGACGCCGGGATCAAGGTTGCGGGCGGCTGCGACTTTCCGCCCGGGCCGTTTGCCCCTCTGCTCGGTGTTCAGGGGATGGTGACCCGCACCGGCTGGAATGGCGAGACGTGGGGCGCGAACCAGCGGATCAGCGTCGCAGAAGCGCTAAGGGTCTACACCTGGAACGGCGCGTACAATTCGCACGAGGAGCATTTGAAAGGCTCCATCGCTGCCGGAAAGTTAGCGGATTTCGTAGTCCTGGCCGACGATCCCCTGGCGGTCGACCCTGGCCGCCTGAAGGACATTCAAATCGTTCGCACTGTCGTGGGCGGCCGTACGACCTACGCAGCCTAGCTGAACGCTGAGTCCGTGGAATCGCGGCAGCGCATCTGTTAGCGCTTTTCCAATGCCCACCTCGGCCGCCATCTCCGCCCGCGAGATCCTGACTGGACTCCACGAGGTGATGGCCGCTCGCGGCTCCGTCCAGAGCAAGCTCGACCGGGTGGTCGACCTCATTGCCGACAAGATGCAGAGCGAAGTCTGCTCGATCTACCTCCTGCGCGACAGCAAGCTCGAGCTGTTCGCGACCCACGGCCTTCGCAAAGAAGCCGTCCACGTCACCAAGTTGAGGATGGGCGAAGGACTGGTCGGAACGATCGCCGCCGAGGGGCGAATCCTGAACCTCGCCGAGGCCGCCGAGCATGCGGCCTTCGCTTACCGCCCCGAGACTGGAGAGGAGAGTTTCCACAGCTTTGCAGGAGTGCCGATCGTCCGACTGGAGAGCCCAATCGGAGTCCTTGCCGTCCAACACGCCGAATCCCGCTGCTATGAGGACGTCGAGATCGAAGCGCTCCAGACCGTCGCCATGGTCCTGTCCGAAATGATTGCGGCAGCGCGGCTGGTCGACGGCGCTCGCCGCGGGCGGCTGCGCAGCGGCGGTCCGCTTCGCCTTGCCGGGCTCAAGCTCGTCGCCGGAATGGCGAAGGGCGAAGCGGTGTTCCACGAGCCCAGGGTGATCGTCGAGCATACCGTCGCCGAGGACATCGAGGCCGAACGCGAGCGCGTCTACTCGGCGTTCCGCAAGATGCGCGAGCAGATCGACAATATGACCAAGGAGGCCGAGTTCGGCACGGCCGGCGAGCATCAGGAGATCCTCGAGACCTACCGGATGTTCGCCTACGACGAGGGCTGGTCGCGGCGGATCAACGAAGCGATCGACAGCGGCCTCACCGCCGAAGCGGCGATCGAACGCGTCCAGCAACGGATGCGGGCGCGGATGCGCGACATCGACGATCCCCTGCTGCAGGAGCGCATGCACGACCTCGAGGACTTGTCGAACCGCTTGCTGCGCATCGTTTCCGGAAGGATGGGGACGGCCGCGCAAACGGGTCTCGCCCACGATACGATCCTGGTCGCCCGCAATCTCGGTCCGGCCGAACTGCTCGAATATGATCGCCGCAGGCTGAAAGGCGTCTTGCTCGAGGAAGGCTCGCTGACCTCGCACATGGTAATCGTTGCTCGCGCGATCGGGGTGCCCGTCGTGGGCCGCCTCACCGACATCCGCCACAGCGTCGCCGAGGGCGAGACGATCCTCGTCGACGGCGACAACGGAAGCATCATCATCCGCCCCAACCGGCCGCTCCAGTCCAGTTTCGAACATCGCATGACTCTGAGCCGGCGCCGCCGCGCGGAGTTCGCTGCGGTGAAAGCGCTGCCGGCGGTCACGCGGGACGGGCTCGACGTGAGCGTCATGGTCAACGCCGGACTTGCCGAGGACGCGGCGGCGCTATCCATGACCGGCGCGGACGGGATTGGGTTGTTCCGCACGGAGTTCCAGTTTCTCGTGTCCGCGACCTTGCCGGGGCGCGAGCGCCAGCAGCGTCTTTACACCAAGGTCCTTGAGGCGGTCGGCGACCGGCCAGTCGTGTTCCGCACAGTCGACATCGGCGGCGACAAGGCCCTGCCCTATCTCACCGACATCCACGACGAGGCCGAAAATCCGGCCATGGGCTGGCGCGCATTGCGCCTGTCGCTCGAGCGGTCGACCCTGATGCGCGCCCAGGCCCGAGCATTGATCGAAGCATCGGGCGGCAAGGTTCTGCGGGTGATGTTCCCAATGATCTCCGAACCGTGGGAATATGAAGAAGCTCGCGGCCTATTCGAGGAGCAGGTGGAATGGGCTCGGCACGCTCACCGCAAGCTTCCGAGCCGGATCGAGTTCGGCGCAATGCTCGAAGTGCCGAGCCTTGCCGAAATGCTCGACCAGCTTCTGCCGCGACTGGATTTCATCTCGATCGGCACGAACGACCTCACCCAGTTCCTATTTGCCGCCGATCGGGCCGAACCTCGGCTAGCGCAGCGTTACGACTGGCTGAGCCCGGCCATCCTGCGCTTCCTGAAGCGTGTCCTCGATGCCGCTCGGCAGGCCAAAGTCCCGGCCCGAATCTGCGGTGAGATGGCGGGGCGGCCGCTGGAGGCCATGGCCTTGATCGGGATCGGCGCCGAGAATTTCTCGATTACCCCAGCCGGCGTCGGGCCGGTCAAGGCGATGGTCCGATCGCTCGATGCAGCGGCCGTCCGGAGTCGCCTCGATCAATTGCTCGCGAAGCCCCCAAAGGACATGCGCAAGGCGCTTTCGGATTGGGCCAAGCGACACGGCGTAGTTGTCGGTTGACAGGCCGGTCCTAGCCATCAAACAGTGACTTTTCCTCATTCGAATTGAAAGCGAGGCGATGGACGAGGAACTGGTCGAGACGGACGTTCCTTCAGTCGGCGAACGCCTTCGTGCCGCGCGCGAGGAAAAAGAGCTGAGTCTCGAGGATATTGCGGCGCAAACGCGCATTCCGCGCCGGCATTTGGAGGCCATCGAGGCGGCGGACTGGGATCGCCTGCCCGCGCCGACCTACACGATAGGCTTTGCCCGAAGCTATGCGGACGTCGTCGGCCTGGATCGAGCGGAAGTTGCGGATCAGCTTCGAAGCGAGATGGGCGGGCAGCGGACCTCCGCCTCCGCCGCCGAAGTCTTCGAGCCTGCCGATCCGGCGCGGACCATGCCGAAAACCCTCGTCATCGGGGCAATCCTAGCGGTCATCGTCCTGGTCCTGGCCATGAGCTGGCTCAGCCGCCGCTCGCTCGAGCAGCCGGACGAAGGCGCCACGAATACGGCCACCGCGACGGCACCCGCCCCGCCGGAGACGCCGCCGGCGGCTGCCACGCCCGCTCAGCAGCCGGTCACGCTGACTGCGACCGACGCCGTCTGGCTGCAGGTTTACGAGAAAGGGGGCCAGACCTTCTTCTCGGGCATGCTCCAGCCGGGTCAAACGTTCGCGGTTCCGCCAACCGCCGCCGCCCCGCTGCTCAAGACGGGAAAGCCCGAGGCGCTAAGGATCGCAGTGGGCAACACGGTCGCGCCTCCGGTCGGACCGCCGGCGACGACAGTCGCCGACATAAGCTTGCTTCCGGCGGACCTGCTCAAGACCGGCCAGGCGCCCGCGCCTGCTGTGGCACCTCCATCACCGGCACCCAGGACCGTGCGGCCATCCCATCCGAAGGCGACCGCGCCGCCAGCACCGGTCGCGCCGCCCCCTCCGGCCGAGGCGCCGCCTCAGCCATCGCCCACAAACAATGGCATTTCGACCTAGGATTCATCGCCGGGAAAGCCGGGGTGGAGCAGTATTGAATAACATCAGAGGGTTGGGGGAAGATCGAGTGACATTTCCGCGCGCCTTTGCCGCCTTTGCAGCCTCCGCCAGCATTGCCCTGATTCCCGTGCCGGCGTTCGCACAGCGCCAGGCCCCTACAGCCGAGCAAAGGATCGAACGTCTGGAGCGCCAGCTCCAGCAGGTGCAGCGCCAGGTGTTCCCGCGCGGCCGGCCGGCCGACACCGCGGGCTTCACGGGCGAGCCCGCGGCCACCCAATCGTCGGTCGTCACGCTGGATCAGAGACTGGATGCCGTCGAACGGCAGATGACCGACATCCTTCGCCAATCCGAAGAGAATGGTAACCGGCTCAGGTCTCTTGAAGCCGATCTGGCCAAAGCGAGGAGCGATCAAGAGCAGCGCATCGCGACGATCGAGCAGCGAATGAACGAGGCAGCGGTCGTCCCGGCCGCTCCGACAACCGTTCCCGTCGAAACGGCGCCAAGGCCGTCCGCTCAAAAGCCGAAGCCGGACGCCGCGCCTGCCAACCCGGCGGCGTCGGCGCCTGCGTCGTCGCTGACAACCGCCGCCGATCCCGGCGAAGACGCCTACAGCAACGGATTCCATCTTTGGGAAGCCGGCAAATACGACGAAGCCATCGCCTCGCTGAAGGCCTTCGCTTCGGCTTACCCGAAGCACAGGCGCGTGAGCTATGCGAACAATCTGATCGGCCGGGCCCTGCTCGAACAGGGCAAGGCCCGCGACGCGGCGGCCGTCCTGCTCGCCAATTACCGGGCGAACTCACGGGGAGAGCGGGCGCCCGACAGCCTCTATTTCCTCGGCCAGGCGGAAATGAAGCTCGGCCAGCCCGGGCAGGCCTGCAAAGCTTATGCCGAACTCGACGCGGTTTACGGATCGAAGATCCGCGCCGACCTTCGAAAGCAGGTGGACCAGGGCAAGGCCGAGGCGAATTGCGACTAGGGCTTTCGCTGTCATTGCGAGGAGCGTAGCGACTCGGCAATCCAAAGGCTGGATTGCTTCGCTTCGCTCGCAATGACGATTGAACCAACTTTAATCGACCGGTTCCGCGCCGATCTCGACGCTCTGAGCGCGCCCGGCGAACGCATCGGAATCGCCGTGTCGGGCGGCCCCGACAGCCTGGCTTTGCTGCTTCTCGCAGCGGCTGTGCGCCCCGGTCAAATCGAGGCCGGGACCGTCGATCACGGCTTGCGGGCGGAGAGTCGGGCGGAGGCGCAGCGGGTCGCTGAAATCTGCGGTAAACTCGGCGTCCCGCATGCGATCCTGGTCGCGGAATGGAAGGAGCCTCCATCATCGGCGATCCAGGAGCGGGCGCGTGAAGCCCGCTATGGGCTCCTCGCCGGTTGGCTGACCGAGCGGAAGCTGGAGGCGCTGGCGACCGCGCACCACGCCGACGACCAGGCCGAGACGATTCTCATGCGTCTCAACCGCGGCTCGGGCCTTCGCGGCCTCGCGGGAATGCGCCCCAAAACGATCGTTCCGGGCTGCCGCCTGCCCCTGCTTCGCCCATTGCTCGGCTGGCAGCGGGCAGAACTCGAACAGGTTTGCGCGACAGCGGGAATCCAGCCTGTGCTGGATCCGAGCAATTCGGATGAGCAATTCGAACGAGTCCGGATTCGCAACGCCCTGGCCGAGGCACGGTGGCTGAGCTCCGAGGCGGTGGCCCGAAGCGCGGCGCACCTCGCCTCGGCGGACGAAGCGCTCGACTGGGTCGCCGAGGGCCTCGCTCTTGCCCGAGTGACGGATGATGCGGAGGGCTTGCAAGTCGACGCTGAGGGCTTGCCTGCCGAGCTCCAACGCCGGCTGTTGCTGATCGCCTTCCAACGCTTTCACGCGGCCGAGCCCCGGGGCGCCGACCTCATGCGCGCCATCGAAGAGCTTTCGGCGGGGAAAAGCGCGACTTTATCGGGACTGAAACTCGCTGGAGGCCGTCATTGGCGGGTTTCGAGAGCCCCGAAGCGAAAGGGGCCCGTTCGGGCAGTCGAACGGGTCTGATCCCGCGACCATCGTTCACCACTCTCTAAGCCGCGCATTGTTATTAAGGTAAACGCGCCTATTTTATGCGCGTGGGCGTTTAGCCCGGCGAGAGAGCGATGAACGACAAAGACAAGAAGCCCGGCAACCCGTGGACCAAGAGCCTGCTGATCTGGGTCGGCATTCTCTTCGCGCTTGTTCTTTTCGTGCAAATGATCGGCGGCAGCTCGCGCAGCACGGCCGGCCAGGCGATGGCTTATTCCGAATTCGTCCGCCAGGTCGACGAGGGCAATGTCCGCACAGTCACCATGTCGACCGGCACGACCGGTAACTCGGCGATCGCTGGAAAGCTGGGAAGCGGCGAGGACTTTCACACCGTCGCTCCGGCCGGAGCGAACATCGCCGACAAGATGATTCAGAAGGGCGTCGCGGTCCAGGTGAAGGCCGAGGAGCAAGGCAGCATCTGGATGTACATGCTCTACAATTCGCTGCCCTTCCTGCTGATCCTCGGGATCAGTTTCTTCGTAATGCGGCAGATGCAGAAGAACGCCGGATCGGGCGCGATGGGCTTCGGCAAGAGCCGCGCCCGAATGCTGACCGAGAAGCAGGGTCGGGTGACCTTCGCCGACGTTGCCGGGATCGATGAGGCCCGCGAAGAGCTTCAGGAGATCGTCGAATATCTGAAAGACCCGGGCAAATTTGCGCGCCTCGGCGGCAAGATCCCCAAGGGCGCGCTGCTGGTCGGCCCTCCGGGCACCGGCAAAACGCTGCTCGCCCGAGCAATTGCGGGTGAAGCGGGCGTTCCGTTCTTCACGATTTCCGGATCGGACTTCGTCGAAATGTTCGTCGGCGTCGGCGCCAGCCGCGTCCGCGACATGTTCGACCAGGCCAAGAAGTCCGCGCCGTGCATCGTCTTCATCGACGAGATCGACGCGGTCGGCCGCCATCGCGGCGCAGGGCTCGGCAATGGGAACGACGAGCGCGAGCAGACGCTGAACCAGCTGCTCGTCGAGATGGACGGTTTCGAGGCCAACGAAGGCATTATCATCATTGCGGCGACCAACCGTCCGGACGTGCTCGACCCGGCGCTCCTTCGTCCCGGCCGCTTCGACCGCCAGGTCGTGGTCCCTCGCCCCGACATCGACGGACGCGAGCAGATCCTCGGCGTGCACATGAAGAAGGTGCCGCTGGCGCCCGACGTCGATCCGCGCGTCATCGCCCGGGGCACTCCGGGCTTCTCCGGCGCGGACCTCGCCAACCTCGTCAACGAGGCGGCCCTACTCGCCGCTCGCAAGGGCAAACGCCTGGTCGCCATGCAGGAGTTCGAGGAAGCCAAGGACAAGGTGCTGATGGGCACCGAGCGCAAGTCCATGGTCATGACCGAGGACGAGAAGCGCATGACCGCCTATCATGAGGCTGGCCATGCGATCGTCGCGCTCCATGAGCCGGCGTCCGATCCGATCCACAAGGCGACGATCATCCCTCGCGGCCGCGCCCTGGGCATGGTCATGCGCCTGCCTGAGCGGGACAATTACAGCTATCACCGCGACAAGATGTACGCGAACCTCGCGGTCTCGATGGGTGGCCGAGTCGCCGAGGAATTGATCTTCGGTTACGACAAGGTGTCGTCCGGAGCTTCGTCCGACATCAGCTATGCCACCGGCCTTGCCCGCGACATGGTGACGCGCTGGGGCATGTCGGACCTGATGGGCCCGCTTCAATATGCCGATGCTGAGGAGGAAGTGTTCCTCGGCTATTCGGTCAACCGCCAGCGTAACATGTCCAATGAGACGGCGCAGGCGATCGACAAGGAGATCCGCCGAATCGTCGATGAGGGCTACGACCGCGCCAAGGACGTACTCGAGACGAACCGCGAGGAGCTGGAAACGCTCGCCAAAGCGCTGCTCGAATATGAGACGCTGAGCGGGGACGAGATCAAGAAAGCTCTCGCCGGCGAGCCGATCGACCGCGGCGGAGCCAAAGGCCCCGCGATCCCGGCCGCAGGTTCGTCGATCCCGAAGGCGAAGCGGCCGAAGCCCGGCGCCATCGGCGGTCCCGCCGCCGCGGGAGCCTAGTCCCAGTCCTTCGAACCAAACGCGGACTTTGCGGCACTAAAGTGTCGAATGATATCCGTGAATCTCAAGGCCGCCCTCCTGACCCTCGCGCTCGTAGCGAGCGGACCCGTGCTTGCTGCGCCTCCTGGCAGCGCACAGAATTTCCTCGACCGCGCCAACCGGCTCAAGGCGAAGGGGCCGCTTGCTTTTTTCGACCGCGACTATTCGCGGCTGAAAGCCGAGGCGACGGCAGTCGGCCAATCGATCGGCAATGACCGGATCGCCGCCGAACGGGCGGGCCGTCCGATCCTTTATTGCTCACCGAAGCCGCGGGCGAGCCTCGGCAGCTTCGAGTTCATCGATGGGCTCGCCGCGATTCCATCCGCTGAGCGCTCACGGATGAGCCTTAAAGACGGCATGCTTCGCGTGCTTCAGAAGAAGTATCCGTGCCGAAGCTAGCGGCCCTTCCAGCTGCTCGCTGCCAGGCGAACGACCAGCGGGGTCAGTCCGCGATGAGCCGAGGCATGGTAGATTGAGGTGGCCTCCAGCTCCTTGATCAGGCGCCGGTGCGCTTCGCCGAGCGCGTGATAGGGCAGTCCCGGAAGCAAATGATGCAGCGCGTGGTAGCGGAGGCCGACGGGCGCCCAGAACATCGGCAGCGTCGCCGGCGGCGGAACGTTGACGCTGTCGAGATATTGGGCGGTAACGCTCATCGGCTCGCCCTCATTCTCCCACAAATGAGCGACCAGCGTGCGGACCTGGTTCAGGAACATGACGCCCGACGCGACGCCCAGGAAAATCAGGAAATCGCGTAGCGGGATGATCCCTGTGGCGGTCAGAGCGAGGAGCGCGATGGCCCACACGCTGCACGCCGCTTCCTGCCACGCCCAATCGCGCGCGAACTCGCCTTCGGGCGCAGGCCGCACGAACTTGGGGTTGATCTGCAGGCCCGAATATTTGCCGACGACCACGGATCGAAGTCGGCGCGAGAGCAGAGACAACGGCGCGAGGATCGCGAAGCGGATCAGCATACCGACCGGCGCGAGCGCCGCCGCGATCAGGAACACCGGCAATGTCCAGGGGTGCATCAGTGCAAGCGGCAGATATTCGGGATCACTGACCGTCCCGTAATAGGTCTTGGCGTGGTGCTGGTTGTGCACGCCTTCGTACATGAACGAGGGGACGAGCAGCGGAACTCCGACGATCAGGTTCCAGGTGAAGCGAAAACCCTTCACCGCGCCCTTCTTGATGTGCGTCAGCTCATGAATGAAGGAGCCGGCACGATAGAGGGCGAGCACGGCGACGAGGCCGGTCACAAGCGCCAACGGCCAACTGAGCGCCATGGTCGCGAAGAGAGCTGCATAGCCGGTGACGGCGGACCCGAGCATGTCCGCCCAATAGATCCGCGCGCTGGGCGCGTTGAGGTCGCGCGTCAGGTTCGCCGCGGCCTTCAGCATGGTCGCGTCATCCTTCATCTGCGCCGGCGCGCGCGCCTTGGAGGTCGCGTCGCTCACTTCGCGCTCGAGGGTCGTCGTGTCGGTCATTGGAAGTCCCAGCTATGCCCTGAGATAGTGGCGGCAACGTGGCGATTAAAGCGTTCACTGGCGCTCGAGAGCCTTAGAGGGTAGCGCGGCGCGCATGAGCTCCGCGCCACTCGCCATCCGCCCCGTCCAGACCAAGGCCGACAAGAAGGCCTTCGTCGACTTTGCCTGGGAGGTTTACAAGGACGATCCGGCCTGGGTCCCACCGCTGAAGGACGAAGTCCACGGCCTGATCACCCCGGGCAAGAACCCGTGGTTTGAGCATGCGCGGGCGCAGCTGTGGCTGGCCGAACGGAACGGCAAGGTCGTCGGACGCATCAGCGCCCAGGTCGACGACCTCGTCCAGCAGCATATGGACCAAGGCACGGGCCAATGGGGCTTCTTCGACGCGCTCGACGCGGAGACCGCCGCGAAGCTCATCAAGACCGCCGAGGATTGGCTGCGGAAACAAGGCATGACCCGGTCGCTCGGGCCGATCAGCCTCTCGATCTGGGACGAGCCCGGCCTCGAAATCGAAGGTTTCGCCGAGCCTCCAACCGCAATGATGGGCCATCATCGCCCCGAGTATCAGGCCTGGGTCGAGGCCGCGGGCTACGCAAAGGCGAAGGATCTCCTCACCTACGAGCTCAACATCGAGCATTGGGACGATCCGAAAATCGAGCGCCTGATTGCAATGGGCGAGCGCAATCCGCGCATCCGCATCCGTATGGTGGACAAGTCGAAGTTCGACGAGGAAGCGAAGGTCATTCTCGGCCTCCTCAACGACGCCTGGTCGAGCAATTGGGGCTATGTCCCGCTGACCGCGGCCGAGATCAAATATGCCGGGAAGAAGCTGAAACCGATCATCTTCAACGAGCTGGTGCGGGTCGCCGAGCTCGACGGCAAGCCGGTCGCGTTCATGATCACCATCCCGGACATCAACGAGCTGATCAAGGATCTCAACGGGGAGCTGTTCCCGTTCAATTTCATCAAGCTCTTGTGGCGTCTAAGGAAGCCGCGGACCCGGCGGCTTAGAGTGCCGCTGATGGGAGTAGCGAAGGAGCTCCATCACACCCGCCTCGCCAGCCAGCTCGCTTTCATGATGATCGAGCTCACCCGGCGCGACGCGGTATCCAAGTTCGGCGCCAAGGTCGGCGAGTTCGGATGGATCCTGGAGGACAATAAGGGGATGCTGTCGATCGCCCAGCTTCCGGGCGCGGACGTCAATCACCGCTACCGGATCTACGAGAAGGCGTTGTAGATTTCGCCTTGCCCGCGAATTTAGGCCCCGGTAGCAAGAGCTTAGTAATCGGGGGAAATCAAAAATGATTCGACTTTCTGCTGCGCTCATCGGCGCATTGCTACTAGCGAGTCCGCTCGCCGCGCAAAATCCCAACGCAGGGCCGAAGAGCGTACAGCTCAGCAAGGTCGTTCTCGACACGGATACCGCCGAGACCGTTGCCCGCGTCAAGGGCGGCACGCTCTGCGTGTTCCCGAGCAATGTGAAACTTCCAAAAGAGAAAAAGACTCAGGACTACGAGCGCTACGACAACCTCTTCACGGCTCGAATGAAGTCCGGCGGCTTCACCGTCGTCAGCACCTCGAACGATATGTTCGCGGGCGAGGACGACAAGAACAAGGCCGATGTTCTCATCGGCGTGACGCTCCGTCCGTCGGCGCTCAACCTCTGCTCGTCGATCAAGGGCGAAAAGGGCAACGTATCGCTGACTGCCGTCTGGCAAATCTACGATCGTGCGTCGGGCCGAGTGGTCGAAACGGTATCCACCAGCGGCGACGGTCTAACGCCGAAGTTCGCGTCGGACGGCCTGGATCAAATGTTCAACCAGGCCTTTACCGCGAACCTTGCTTCCCTGATCGAAAAGGGCGTGCTGCAGAAATACACGCAGGCCGCCGAGACCCAGTAAGAAGAGGGTTTCTAGCGTACCTCGATCCAGGTCGGAGCATGATCCGACGCTTTCTCCTGCGCCCGCGCCCACTTATCCACGCCTGCGGCCTCGAGACGGTCGGCGGCTTCGGGTGAGCAGAGGAGGTGATCGAGGCGGAAGCCGAGATCGCGCTGCCAGCAACCGGCCGTGTAATCCCAGAAGGTGTAGAGCTTCTCCTCGCGGGGGTGCAGCGCGCGCAAGGCATCGGTCCAGCCCTGATGAAGGATCCGCCGCCACGCCTGGCGGGTTTCCGGCTGCATCACGGCATCTCTCGCGGTCGCCCGTGCCGAGAAGACGTCCCGGTCCTCGGGAACGACGTTCCAATCGCCCGCGAGAACGACCGGGCGCTCCTCGGCGAGTAGCGTTTCGGCATGAGCGCCCAGCCGTTCCATCCACTTGAGTTTGTAGTCGAATTTCTCCGTCCCGATCGGATTGCCGTTGGGCAGGTAGAGAGACCCCACGACAAAGCCGTTCGCTTCCGCCTCTATGTACCGGCTGTGGGTGTCGTCGGGATCTCCGGGCAAGCCGACCCGCCGCAGCTCCGGGCTGTCCCCTCTTGCCAGGATGGCGACACCGTTGAAGCCCTTCTGGCCGTGCCAGACCGCACCGTAACCGGCCGCTTCTATGTCAGCGATCGGGAGCTGTTCGTCGGCGCACTTCAGCTCCTGCAGGCAGGCGATTTCGGGCTTTTCCCGATCGAGCCATTCGAGCAGGCGCGGAAGTCGCGCGCGGATTCCGTTGAGGTTGAACGTGGCAAGCTTCATGAGCCGGCTGAGTAAGCGGGCTCGTGTCAAACGCAACCGTTCGTTCGGGTGCTATTGGGGAAAGCGGGCGTAGCCGCCTTGTGCGACGCGATCGACGAGCTGGCGGTATTCGGAGAAGCATTCGTCGCCGTCTCGCACGACGCCGACCTGGGGATCGGCGCTGGGACGGGTCGGAACTAAGGCGATCGGAACGGCGGCGGGCGTAAGCTGCGCGCCGGAGCCGGCCGCTAGGGTCAGCAAGATTCCGCTCATGGCTCCGCCGCCGATGGGCCGGTTGAGGATCGCCACCCGGTATTGGCCCTCGCTGATCGTCACCAGATAGATCGCCCCGGAGACGGTCGGGAACGATACGAAACCCTTCTGTTCATATTCGCTGTCCGTCCGGGCCGCTTCGCTGAACACCAGGTGGCCCTTGGAATCGTCCCACAAGATCGACGTCAGATACGCAAAAACCGCACGCGCTTCGCTGAACGACGGTCTGAGCGTCAGGTACGACCCTTCGAGCCACTGCACCGCCGGCCGCGTATAGGCGCCCATCGAATCGGGAGCGAAGGGTCTCGTTTCTACATCGCTGCCGGTCCGCCTGCCCCTAAGACCCGTGCCAAGGGCGTCTTCGAGGCGGACCACCGTTGCCAGCGTGAATGGCCGGCTGCCGGCGAGAGCCTTTTCGAGCGTCGAGAGACTGACTCTCGCCTGGTCGGCGAGCCATTGGCGGGACAGCCTTCGCCGGGCGAGTTCTTCGCGCACGATCAAGGCGACTGCCTGACTGCCCTCTACGCTCAACTCATTGTGCATGGACTCGTCCTTTGGTGCGCACATCTCCGCACAATTCCGCACATCTCGTCAATGGCCGAGACGCCATGACGCCACTTGTGCCGGCATTTCCAAGACTTTCCCGTGGCGGGAGAACCCCATGTCGACCAGAGGACACTCAAGAATTGCAGGGGGGCATCCAATGCTCAGCACCAGGTTGACGACCGGAATTGGCGGGCTGTTCGTCGTGACGGCCTTGTTGATCGTCGTTCAGATGTACACCGGCGTCCAGGCCTTCCCGCTATGAGCCCGCTCTGGTCCGACAAAGCGCTGGCGCAGGCCGCTTGGGACAATGCGGTGGCGCGCGGCCTGATCGACCAGGATCGATCGGCCGAGCCCGAGCCGAAATGCCCTTGGCCCGAAAGCGTCCGCCGCGTTCCCCGCCCGCGCCTTCACAGCTGGGCGCTGTAGAAAGCTTAAACGCTAAAGCTCGAACCGCAGCCGCAGCCTGACTGCGCGTTGGGATTGGTCACGCGAAACGCGGCACCGCCAAGGTCCTCGACGAAATCGACGGCGGATCCGTTCACGAGATCGAGGCTGACCGGATCGACGACGAGCTTGACCCCGTCCGTTTCGGTTACGGCGTCCTCAGGTTCGGCCTGATCGGCAAGCTCGAACTTATAGGTGAAACCTGCGCAGCCGCCGCCATCGACGGCCAGGCGAAGAATGGCGGGCTTGCTCTGCCGCTCCGCAATCCAAGCGACGCGCTTCGCAGCGGTCTCGGTGAGGCTGATCTGAGGATCGCTCATGCGAAGGACTTGGGGGCGTGTAGACCCCGGATCAAGTCCGGGGCTCCGCTTCGGCTTATTTGCCGGTGCTCGGTCCGCCAACGCCGACTGCGTCCATCGAGGCGGTGCCGGAGCGGCGCTGCATCGCGAGCACATAATCAGTCGACTTCATGAACGGGATCGGATTCACCGCACGCCCGTCGATCCGCACTTCATAGTGCAAGTGATTGCCCGTCGAGCGGCCGGTCGAGCCCATGCGACCCACCTGCTGGCCGCGAACCACATGCTGCCCGGGACTGACCAGAATCGCGGACATATGGCCGTACCGGGTCGTGATTCCACGGCCGTGATCGACCTCGACCAGATTGCCGTAGCCGCCGCTGTTCCAGCCGGCGCGAAGCACGGTGCCGTCGGCCGTCGCATAGATCGGCGTTCCATAAGCACCTGACAAATCGATGCCGGGATGCATAGCGGCACGGTGGTTGAACGGATCGGAACGGTATCCATAAGCGGACATCAGCACGACGTCCGCCCGCACCGGCTTCTCCGAAGGTATGGCGATCACGCCGTCCTGCAGCCGGTCGAGCTTCTTCCAGCTGTCGAACAACGCCTTGAAGGTCGAGTTGCCGGCGCTCTCGAACGGTCCGCCTTCGCCGCCGCGACTACCCGCCTTGGCCGGGTAGAAGCCCAGGCGGCGGAGCGTCGCTTCATCGATGTCCTGGCCCTGGAGCGCTGCGGCGAGCGCGAGTTGGCGTTGTTCGACCGCCTGCACACGGCGGTCGGTCTCGGCCGCCAGCTGCGCGACCTTGGCGGCATAGTCGTCCGACGTCGCGGATCCAGCGATCGAAACGGCGGGAACGGCTGAAAAGATGCGGGCCGTGGCAAAGCTCGACCATGCGACGAGCGCCATCAGCACCAAAAAAAAGACCGCCTGGACTGGGGCGGAAACTCGGAAGCGGCGAAGCTTGGAACCGTCGTGGACGAAGAGATCGCGGTCGCGGAACAAGGCGCCCGTCGCTGCCAGAACTTGCGTCATCTTGTCCCCGCTCCAAAAAGCCCTCGCGACGCGCAAAAGCGCGCGAGCGCTTCGTTCCACCAAAGAGGAGCTCCCCAGCCCCCACTACGGGCACGCGATTTCACCCCTCGCGAGCCGTCAGAGGGGTGTCACCCCGATTGGTTAATGATTTCAACCTCCGTCGCTCGTTAGAGGGACGAGTTGCTGGGTAACTGCGGTGAACGGAACAAGCGTTCTCGTTACGGACCCGTCCCGCAAGGAAATCAATCGGTTGTGCGAAGCGTTATTCGGCGCGTCGAGCGAATCTTTCGACGCCCGCCTTGCAGCCGCCACATTCGCCCTTAAAAACGGCGCCGGGCCACGCCGTCCCAACGCGGCGCGCGCTCTCTGCAAGGAGAGTCATTCGTGAACAAACCTGCCGCGCGTCCGGCGCGTCCCCAATTCTCTTCCGGTCCCTGCCCGAAGCCTCCCGGCTGGGCCCTTTCCGCTCTCCGAACGGACTCCCTGGGCCGATCGCATCGAAGTGCGCTGGGGAAGGAGCGGCTGGCCGAAGCGATCGAACGAACCCACGCGCTCCTCCAACTGCCGTCGGACTACAGGCTCGGAATCGTACCGGCGTCCGACACCGGAGCGATGGAGATGGCCATCTGGTCGCTGCTCGGAACCTGGCCCGTCACGATGCTCGCATGGGAGAGCTTCGGGGCGGGCTGGGTCACCGACGTCGCGAAGCAGCTCGGACTCAATGCCGAGATCCGCACGGCCGATTACGGCGAGATCGCGGACTTGAGCGGCATCGATCCGGCGAGCGACCTCGTCTTCACCTGGAACGGCACTACCAGCGGGGTTCGGGTGTCCGACGGCGACTGGATCGCGGCCGACCGAACCGGACTCACGCTGTGCGACGCGACTTCGGGCGCCTTTGCCCAGGACATCGATTGGCGGAAGATCGATGTCGGGACTTTCAGCTGGCAGAAAGCGCTGGGCGGAGAGGCCGCGCACGGCATGCTCGTCCTCAGCCCCCGCGCCATCGAGCGGCTTGAAAATGAGTCGGCGCCGCGTCCCCTTCCCAAGATCTTCCGTCTCACCAAAGGCGGCAAGCTGATCGACGGGGTTTTCAGGGGCGAGACGATCAACACGCCGTCGATGCTGTGCGTCGAGGACTGGCTGTTCGCGCTCGATTGGGCAGAGAAAGCCGGCGGCCTTTCAGGGCTCATCGCCCGCGCTGACGCAAACGCCGCAGCGCTCGACCGGTGGGTGCAGGGCTCGGGCTGGGTCGAGCATTTGGTGAGGGACCGCGCGATCCGCTCCAATACCTCCGTGTGCCTGCAATTCGCGGATCGATCCGACGAAGAGGCGAACCGCGCCCGCCAGAAAACGATCGTCAAATTGCTCGAGCGGGAGGGCGCGGCCTACGATATCGGCGCCTATCGCGACGCGCCGCCGGGCTTGCGCATCTGGTGCGGAGCGACCGTGGAAACCTCAGACATCGAGGCGCTCGGACCGTGGCTCGATTGGGCGTGGGAGCAAGTGAAATGAGTGTGCAAGTCCGAGTCCTCATCGCCGACAAGATGGATGAGAAGGCTGCCGCGATCTTCCGCGACCGCGGCATCGCAGTCGACGAGAAGCCGGGCCTGTCGGCGGACGAACTCGCTGCGATCATCGGCGATTATGACGGCCTCGCGGTGCGTAGCTCGACCAAGGTCAATGCCGCGATCATGGATGCGGCGCTTCCTCGGCTGAAAGTCATCGGCCGCGCGGGAATCGGGGTCGATACGATCGACGTGCCCGCCGCAAGTGCGCGCGGCATCGTCGTCATGAACACACCGTTCGGCAATTCAATCACCACCGCCGAGCATGCGATCGCCATGCTGTTCGCGCTCGCCCGCGAGATCCCCCAGGCCGATCAGTCCACTCAGTCTGGCAAGTGGGAAAAGAACCGCTTCATGGGGGTCGAGCTTGCCGGCAAGACCCTCGGCCTTATCGGCTGCGGCAATATCGGCTCGATCGTCGCCGACCGGGCTCATGGCCTCAAGATGAAGGTCCTCGCCTACGACCCGTTCCTGTCGCCCGAGCGCGCAGTCGAGCTTGGGGTCGAGAAGGCCGAGCTCGACGAGCTTCTGGCCCGCGCGGACTTCATCACCCTGCACACTCCACTCACCGACCAGACGCGCGGCATTTTGAGCCGCGAGGCGCTGGCCAAGACGAAGCGGGGGGTGCGCATCGTCAATTGCGCACGCGGCGGTCTGATCGACGAACCCGCGCTGAAGGAAGCGCTCGACAGCGGGCATGTCGCGGGCGCGGCGCTCGACGTCTTTGCCGAGGAGCCCGCAATGGACAACGCGCTCTTCGGGACGAGGGGACTGATCTGCACGCCGCATCTCGGCGCGTCGACCAGCGAGGCGCAGGTCAATGTGGCGATCCAGATCGCCGAGCAGATGAGCGATTACCTGCTGCTCGGCGGAATCACGAACGCCGTGAACGTGCCCTCGCTTTCGGCGGAGGAGGCCCCGCGCCTCCGCCCGTATATGGCGCTCGCTGAAAAGCTCGGTCGCCTGGTGGGGCAAGTCGCCGGGACCGAGATCCGGTCGATCGATGTCGAGGTCGAAGGCGCCGCGGCCGAGCTCAACATCAAGCCGATCACAGGCGCGGTGCTTGCCGGGGTGATGCGCACCTGGTCGGACACGGTGAACATGGTGAATGCGCCCTACCTGGCGAAGGAGCGCGGCCTTGCGGTGCGCGAGATCCGCAACGAGGGCGAAGGCGATTACCACACGCTTGTCGCCGTGACGGTCGGGACCGCGCATGGTCCCAAGCGCGTCGAAGGGACATTGTTCGGCAATCGCGCGCCGCGCCTGGTGAAGATCTTCGACATCCAGGTCGAAGCGGAGCTTGCCGGGCAGATGATCTACATCGTCAACGACGATGCGCCGGGCTTCATCGGTGCCTTGGGCACGAAGCTCGGCGACAGCAAGATCAACATCGCGACCTTCAACCTCGGCCGGCATGAGGCAGGCGGAGAGGCCGTGGCCCTGGTCGCGGTCGACGATCCGATCAGCCCGGATCTCTCGCGCCAACTCCATGATGTTCCCGGCGTCCGCGAGGTCGTCCCGCTGAGTTTTTGACCGGCAGACACGGCTCGCCTAGAGGGCCAGCGCATTCAAGGGGAAAAACGTGGGAAACGTGACCGTCATCGGCGCCCAGTGGGGCGACGAAGGCAAGGGCAAGATCGTCGATTGGCTGGCGAGCCGCGCCGACATGGTCGTTCGCTTCC
>JBKPOO010000080.1:0-22917 GCA_046733175.1 Pseudomonadota bacterium | reverse complement strand
GGTCGCTCGCGCGCCGGGCCAATCGGAGGTCGTTCGTTTTACGCTGCGCGCCGCGGATCTGGCTTTTTACGGCCGGGAGAACCGCCTCGTCGTCGAACCGGGCCTCTTCGATGTGTGGGTCGCTGCATCGGCCGAGAGTGACGGGGTGCACGGGACGTTCGAGCTGACTGTCTAGGTTGCCGCTTCCACTGGTCGAGATCGGCTGAGGCTCGCGCGTCCGAGCGGATTGAACAGCATCGCCACGCTCGAAAGCCCGAGGAAGAGGAGTGGGACGAGCGCGACCGTGGTCCGCATGCTGCTGAGCATTTCAGGACTTTGCTGCACGTTCGCGACATAGCCTGAGGTGGCATAGGTCCAGCCCAGGATCGCCGTGGCAATTCCTATGGCGATCCTCTGAAGGAGGGCGGCCACTCCGAAGACGGCGCCCTCGACGTGGAGGCCCGTCTCCTGCTCGCCATATTCGATGGTGTTAGGAAGCATTGCCCAGAAGACGAAATGAAGTCCAACGATGATCACCTGCATGGCGATCAGGAAGAGCTGCATCCCGCCGGGCGTGCGAACATCGCTCATTGCGAATGCCGCAAGTCCGAGCATCGCCAGCGTCGTCGCCACGAGCCATAGGGTCCGAAGGCCCGCGAACCGGCCGGCAAACATCCACACCGGTATGGCTACGGCGCTAATCGCGCTGATCGAGGCAAGCGCCAGCTGGCCCGCCTGGGGGTCGCTGAGCACATATTTGAAATAATAGAGGACCGATTTGCCGAGGACCGTGACGGCAATGATCATCGCGATCATTGCCGAGTTGAGAGCCACGAACGCCCGATTACGCGCGAGGCTGCTGAGGGCAGCCTTCACATTTCCAGGCGGCGGCCGGTCTAAAATTGCGCAGTCGCGATATGTCGTTCCGACCAGGACCATGATCGCCGCTCCGATCACCGCGAATATCACAGCCGCAGCAAGATAGGTGCGAGGAGCATCGCTCGCGCCCGTAAGCCACTTGCCGATCGGTACGGTTCCTAGAGCCACGATCACCGCCGCGCTCGTGCCGAACAGCATCCGCATTCCAGCGACCAATGCGCGATCGCCCGGGTCCGGGCTCACTCGCGCGGTCATCGCGAGATAGGGCACGTTGGTCGCGGCATACGCCGTGCGAAACAGAAGCTGCCCGGCAAGGACGATCGCCGCACCGACGAAGCCCGGCAGCGCTGGCGGAAGATAGGCGAGCACGAAGGCGGCCCCGAGCGGGACTCCCCCCACCGCGAGCAAAGGCCCGTAGCGGATTTTGCTTTGCCTGCGGTCGACAACGATTCCGGCGAGGAAGTTCGCGATCCCATCCCATACCGAGGCGATCATGTAGATCGTGGCGGCGACCGCGATCCGCAGGTTCACCGCATCGGTGTAATAGAAGAGCAGGAAGAGCATGACGCTCTGCCAGTAGAGATTGAAGGCAAAGTCCCCGAAGGCGAACAGCAGCAGACGCCATTTGGATGGATGTCTCATCGCTCGACTTTGATCGTCGCGGCCCGAGGCTGATCGGAAATGACCTTTCTTGCGGGCAGGACGCCGTGGACCGTCACTGCGATCGATTGCCACCAGGGCCTGTATGATCCTCGGCGCGCTTCGAAACGGAGCGACACGCCGCGCGGCGTTGTCGCGCAGCTGACGTGCTGTCGCAGGTTCGGCCCGCGGACACTGACTCCGTCATCGAGGTAGATTTCCCCGCGGCAATCCTCTCCCGGATAGACGTCGAGCTCGAGCGGACCGGTCGGCCTTTCCGCCGTGCTCTGCACCAGCGGCTGCCTGGCAATGATCGCGCCAGGGCGGACGAATACGGGAAGCCGGTCCAGACGCGGAGTTTCCGATGTCTTCTGCTCCGGCACCGGAAGTCCCGACCAATAATCGTACCAACCCTTGCCCGGCAGGCAGATGTCGTAGGTCCGCGGCTGATCCGGCTTTGGCGAGGCGGCTACGAGCAGGTCTGGCCCAACCGTGAATGCCATGGACTGATCGCATGGCGCATTTTGCATCTCCGGATAATCATAGAAGGTCGGCCGCATGATCGGGTCGCCGGTCCGGGCACTGTCTTCGGCCACGGCGTAAAGATAGGGCAGGAGCCGGTAGCGCTCCTCGATGAAGCGGCGGCGTATCGCGAGATGTTCGGGCCCATCGGCCCATGGTTCGGCCCGCGGCGCGTCGTTGGCGGCGTGCCCGCGAAACACGGGCGTGAAGGCGGCGATCTCGAACCAACGCGTCGCGAGTTCCGGGCTGGCTCCGCCGATGAAACCCGGGATATCGGCGCCGGACCATGAGAAGCCCGACAGTCCAAGACTCAGCATCTGCTGGACGGCCAGCTTTAGATGATCCCAGGTCGAGCTGTTGTCGCCAGTCCATGTCACCGCATAGCGCTGTCCGCCCGCATAGCTGGCACGGGTCATCACGAAAGGCCGGACGTTGGGCCGAAGCTTTTCCAGCCCCTCGAACGTCGCCCGGCTGTTTTCCATTCCGTAAACGTTGTGGATCTCCGCGTGGGTCGCCGTGCGCGCGGTGAAGCCGTCTCCATCTACGTGATGTACTGTGCCGAGCGGCATCGTCTTCGTGGGAGTGTCGAAGATGGCCGGTTCGTTCATGTCGTTCCAGAAGCCGGCGACGCCGTCTGCGACGAAGGTCTTGTAGAGGGAGCCCCACCAGGCTCGGCTGGCGGCACGCGTGAAATCGGGAAACACCGAGGGGCCAGGCCAGACCGGCGCGACATAAGCGGTTCCGTCAGGGTTCTTGACGAAATGATCGCCCGCGAGACCGCTATCGTACGGCACGTAGCCCTGGTCCGGTGCATGAGCCACGTGCAGGTCCGTGATTGCGACCAACCTGAAACCCCGCGCTCCCACGTCGCTCGCTAGGCCCCTCAGGTCCGGGTAGGTCTTGGGGTTGGTCGTGAAGGGCCGGTTGCGATCCTGGAAATCGATGTCGAGCCAGATCACGTCGGCCGGAATGCGATCCGATCGCAGCCGGGCCGCGATCGACCGAACCTCCTCGGCGCTCATGTAACTGTAGCGGGACTGCTGAAAACCAAGCGCCCAGAGCGGCGGCAGGGGCGCCTTCCCCGTGAGGTCGGTGTAGCGGCGAACGACATCGCGAACGGTCGGCCCCGCGATAAGGTAATAATCGATCGGACCACCGTCGGCGCCGATCTCGATGGTCCTGTCGTCGCGATGGCCGAAATCGAACCAGCTGCGCCACGTATTGTCGAGAAACAGCCCATAGGCGCCGCCCGGACCGCCGGTCGCGATGTAGAAGGGGATGGATTTATAGATGGGGTCCGTGTCGCGCTGAAAACCCCAGGCGTCGGTATTCCAGTCGACGAAGCTCTCGCCGCGGCGGTCGAAATTGCCGGTCTTGTCGCCGAGACCCAGAATATGCTCGCCAAGCGGCAGCTGCTTGCGAAGCGTGAAACGGGTGCCGTCGAGACGAACGGAGTCGGTCGCGTCGTCGACGATGATCTTTCCCGCACCGTCCGCGACGGCCAGCCGTAATGTCTCCGGATCGACGGTGACAGCTATTGCGCCGGTGCTGAACCCGTTTGACGTGGCTCGTACGGGCATCCTTTGCTGCCTGACCTTGGCAGGCACGGCCCAGCTTGCGTCCTCTGGAAAGGCGGTTCCGCGGGCGATCCGAACGCGCACGACCGAGTCTGAGAGGGCCGTCACCCGCACCGTCGCGTGGCCGTTGTTCGCTTCGATTCCATTTGGGAGTGCGGTAATTCCGGCCGCCGAGGCTGCTTGCGCTGCGAGGGCAGCGAACATCGCCAGGAAGATCCGTATCATCCCTTGGACGGTAGCGCGGTGCGGCGCAGTCGCAATGGGAGAAAGGAGAGCGGGTGGTGGACGCACTAGGGCTCGAACCTAGGACCCGCTGATTAAGAGTCAGCTGCTCTACCAACTGAGCTATGCGTCCACTGCCGATCAGGCGAAGCTCCGGCGGCTTTCGCGCTCGGGAGCGGCGGCGCCGGTAGCATGGGCTTAGGTGGGGCGCAACCGCCGCGTTTCAAGCAATGGTCGAAACGGTCCTTTGCTGACGCTCCAGCGCCATCAACAGGCCGAGGCACAGCATCACCGTCATCACCGCCGAACCGCCGAAGCTGACCAGCGGCAGCGGCACTCCGACGACGGGGGCCAGGCCCATCACCATCATCAGATTGATCGCGACGTAGAAGAAGATCGCGGCCGAAAGGCCCGCCGCGGCGAGCTGCGAAAATCGGGTACGGGCGTTCGCGCTGACTCTCATCCCCCAGCGGATGACGAACGCGAACGCGATGATGAGAAGCACTCCGCCGATCAGCCCCCATTCCTCCGCCATGGTCGCAAAGACGAAGTCGGTATGACCCTCGGGCAGGTAATCGAGGTGGCTCTGGCTGCCCTGGAGGAAGCCCTTGCCCCAGATCCCGCCCGAACCGATCGCGATCTTCGACTGACTGATGTGGTAACCCGCGCCGAGCGGATCGCTTTCCGGATTGAGGAAGACGTCGATCCGCTTGCGCTGATAGCCGTGGAGCATGTTGTAGGCGATCGGCGCCGCGACCGCGATCGCGACCGCCGGTCCGATGAATATCCAGAGCGGAAGCCCGGCGAGGAACATCACCGTGACCCCGCACAGGAGCACCATGATGCAGGTGCCGAGGTCGGGCTGGACGAGGATCAGGAAAGCCGGCACGCCGAGAAGGAGCAAAGCAGGCCAGATCGCGCGCCACTTGCGGATTTCGCCCGCGGGAACGAGCTCGTAAAAGCGCGCCAGGGTCAGGACGATGGCCGGCTTCATGAACTCCGAGGGCTGGAGGCGGATCGGCCCCAGCTCGAGCCAGCGCTGGGCGCCCTTGCTGACGAAACCGAGGGCTTCGACGCCGACAAGCATCACCAGGGTCGCACCGTAAAGCGGGAAGGCGACAGCCTTGATCGTCGCCTCGCTGATCCACGACATCCCGACCGCGATGGCGAGAAAAACGAGGAAGATGATTGCCTGCTTCAACGCCCAGGGCTGAATCGAGCCGCCCGCCGCCGAATAAAGCACCAGCAAGCCGAACCCCGCGATCGCCGCGACGAGAAAGATCAAGCGCCAGGGCAGCCGCGCGAGCGGCCGCGGAATGATTGCCGACGTGATCATGCCTTCTCTGAGGTCAGCGGGGGCAGGCCGTTCGCCGACCGCCAATTGGCGGTCTTGCGCGCGAGCCGTTCGTCAAGCGTTCCGCCGATGCTTTGCTCAAACCCCTGGAGCGCGGCGATGGCCTTCTGCTTGTCGTAGAGGAAGGTCAGCGTATCGCGGATAAGCGGGGCCGCGACGGCGGCTCCGAACCCGCCATGCTCGACGATCGCCGCGGCGGCGTAGCGCGGGTTGTCGAATGGCACGAAGGCCATGAACAGCGAGTGATCGCGAAGTTTCCAAGTGGCGCTCGTATAATCACCGCGCTCGCTGGCGCTCAGGTTGTGAGTCTGCGCCGTCCCCGTCTTCCCCGCCATCTGGATTCCGTCGAGGGGCAGCTTCGCGCCGGCGGCGGTCCCATGATCAACGACTCCGGCCATCGCCGTCCGGATGAAATTGAGATGATCGGCGTCGACCTCGAGCTGTGCCTGGGGCGCAACCGGCTTGCTCTTGAGCAGCCGGGGAATGACTCGTTTTCCGGTCGCGAGCCGGCTTGCCATCACCGCAAGCTGAAGCGGGTTGATGAGCACCATGCCCTGGCCGATCGACATGTTGACCGTGTCGTACCCCTGCCACTTGCGATGATATTTGCGCATCATCCACTCGGGGTCGGGAACGGTGCCGTAGCGCTGGTTGTCGAACGGCAGGTCGAATTTCTCGCCGAAGCCCATTGAGCGGATCATCGGCGAGAGCTTTTCGGCCCCCACGCGAAGGCACATGCTGTAGAAGTACACGTCGCAGCTGTGGACCACCGCTGCGTCCATATCGACCGGACCGTGCCGCTTGTCACAGTGAAAGGTGTGGTTGCCGAGTTGGAACGCGCCGGTGCAATTCACTCGCTGCTTGCGATCGACGCCCGCGTTGAGCAGCGCCATGGCCATCGACGGCTTGATCGTCGAGCCCGACGGGTAAAGGCTCTCCAGCGCCTTGTCGACCAAGGGCAAATGGTCGTCCTGCGACAGCATCTTCCATTCGTTCCTGCTGATCCCGTCGGAGAAATTGTTCGGGTTGAACGAAGGCATCGACGGCATTGCGAGAATGTCGCCGTTGGCAACATCGATGACGACGACGGAAGCGGATTGGTCGCCGATTCGGCGGGCCGTATATTCGTGAAGGTCGGCGTCGATGGTGAGCTGGACGGTGCCGCCGCTGCGGTCGGGCTTGGGATCGAGTTCCTTGATCAGCTTGCCACGGGCCGTGACCTCGACCCGTTGCCCGCCCGGCACTCCGCGGAGAGTCCGCTCGAGGGTCTTTTCGAGCCCTTCCTTGCCGATTTTGACGCCTGGAACGAGAAGCAGCGGGTTCTTGTCCTCCGCCTCATACTCCTTCTCGTTCGCGGCCCCGACATAACCGACCAGCTGGCCGACCGCGGAACCGGCGGGATAGAAACGGGTGAAACCCCGCGACGCCGCCACCCCCGACAGCTCGGGCAGTCGGACGGTCACGGCTGCATATTGCTCGTAGGGGATATTGTCGGCGACGGAGACGGGCTGGAAACCCCGCGAATGTTCGAGTTCCTTGCTGATCCGGTCGATCTCGTCGGGCGGGAGCTTCAGCAGGTTTGCGAGCTGGCCGATCACTCGCGGAGGATCGGTGAGCTGCTGCGGAATGATGTCGACCCGGAAACTGGCTTTGTTGATCGCGATCGGCTTGCCGTTGCGGTCGATGATCCAGCCGCGGCGGGGAGGGACGGGGATCAGCTGGACGCGGTTGCTCTCGCTCAGCAGCTGGTACTTCTGGTTCTGGGCGATCGCGAGCCAGCCGAGGCGGCCTATCAGCAGCGCGCCCACACCCGCTTGCGCGCCGCCAAGCAACAGCATCCTTCGCGAAAAGGTGATCGACTGGTGCGCGGTTGTCAGTCGGGTCGGCTTGCTCATCGGCCGAGCCTCCAATGATCCATCCGAGACACCAGCCACGCGCTCAGCGGGAAGACGCAGACCGATATGACCAGCGGCGGCGCCATGGCGACCAGCGGAACCTTTGCGCCGCTTAGCGCGGCGACCCGCCATTGGAGCCATTCGTCAATTGCGATCAGCATCGCCGCAAGCACCCATTCGATCCAGTAATCGCGCCACATCGTTCGGCGATCGACGAGATCGAGCGCCAGCATTGTCGCAGTCCACAATGCGACGGAAAATCCTACCGGCAAACCGGTGAACAGGTCGTTGACCAATCCCATGGGCGCCGCCCACCAGGCTGGCCAGGGATCCGAACGGAGCAGCCGCCAGCTGATGAGGGCGAGAAAGCCGAAGTCGGGGAACCAGCCGCTCGTCGTCACGATCGGTAAGGCCGCGAGCAGCGAAGCGGCAATCACCGACGCGGCTGGAATGAAGGCAGCGAGAAACCTCGGACCCTGGCCGATCCTGCGCTTGGTTGCGAGTGCCGAACGAACCATCAGGGTGCCGTTTCCGCTGTCGCCGCGGGCTCGTAGGGCGGTTCGACGATCGCGAAACTGGTGTTCGCAGGATCGGCGAGAGGCATCGCGACCGCGCCGTCGTCGTCGAGCTTCACCACGCGCGCGATCGGCACCAAAGGCGGATACAGGCCGCCGGTGCCCGAAGTGATGATGATATCGCCGCGCCGGAACGGATTGCGGCCGACTTCGAGCGGACGGACATCGATGGTCCCGTCGCCGCGCCCCTGAGCGATCACAGGGATACCGCCGCGAAGAAGCCTGGCCGGGACGATGTTCGCGCGGTCGGATACGAGCAGGACGCGAGACGCGAGTGACCCGGAATCAATCACCCGGCCGACGAGACCGTCGGGTGAGCGCACCGGCATTCCGATTCTTACACCGTCGCTCGATCCGGCGGACAGGATCGCGAAGCGCCGCGGGCTGCTCAGCGACGAGCCGACGAGCCGCCCAACAGCGATGGCGTCGCGCTGATGCTCGCGCACCTGCAGCACCGCTTTCAGTTCACGATTCTCCTGGACGATCGCTCGAGCCTGCAGGATCTGGCGCCGCATTGCGTCGCGCTGGCGCTTGAGGTCTCCATTTTGCCGCGCGGCATCCCAATAATCGCCCGCCCCCGTGAAGACGCCTTCGACGGTGGCAGTCACTTCATGAAGGCCGCCGGCGACCGATCCGGTAATGTCGAGCGCCGCTCCCCTGACGCTCTCGAAGCGGGTTGGGGCAAGGATCGATAAAGCAAGCAGGATAGCGCCGATGATTATCCCCGCGATCAGCGCCAGAAAGCTGAAGAACAGCCCATATTGCGCTCGGCGCGACCAGCCTGGACGCGCGGTCGCCATCGCCTACCTCAAGCCGTCTGGAGCACGCCGCGGAACTGCTCTTCCTCGAGCGCGCGTCCGGTGCCGAGCGCAACACAGGTCAGCGGGTCCTCGGCGACGGTGACCGGGAGGCCCGTTTCATCCCGAAGCACCTCGTCCAACCCCTGGAGGAGAGCTCCTCCGCCGGTGAGGACGATGCCTTGGTCGCAGATGTCCGCGGCAAGCTCGGGCGCGGTGTTCTCGAGCGCGATCCGAACCCCCTCGACGATGGTTCCGACCGGCTCCGACAAGGCCTCGGCAATTTGCCCCTGGTTGATCGAAATCTCCTTGGGAACTCCGTTGACCAGGTCGCGGCCCTTGATGTGGACCGTCTTGCCGATGCCGTCGACAGGCGGCTTGGCAATCCCGACTTCTTTCTTGATCCGCTCGGCCGTCGCTTCCCCGATGAGCAAATTGTGGTTGCGGCGGACGTAGGAGCTGATGGCTTCGTCCATCTTGTCGCCGCCGACCCGGACCGAGGTGGTGTAAGCCAGGCCGCGAAGCGACAACACTGCGACTTCGGTTGTCCCGCCGCCGATATCGACGACCATTGAGCCGATCGGCTCGGTGACCGGCATGTCGGCGCCGATCGCGGCCGCCATCGGCTCTTCGATCAGGTAAACCGCGCTTGCCCCGGCATTCGATGCGGCGTCGCGGATCGCGCGGCGCTCGACGGAGGTCGATCCGCTCGGAACGCAAATCACGATCTCGGGGAAGCGCCACGCGCGCATCTTTCCGCCGTGCACCTTGTGGATGAAGTGTTTGATCATCTGCTCGGCGACGTCGATGTCGGCAATGACGCCGTCCCGCAGCGGACGGATCGCTTCGATCTGGTCGGGGGTCTTGCCCATCATCAGCTTGGCGTCGTCTCCGACCGCCTTGACCTTCTTGACGCCGTTGATGGTCTCGATGGCGACTACGGACGGCTCATTGAGGACGATGCCGCGGCCCCGAACGTAGACGAGCGTGTTGGCGGTTCCGAGGTCGATCGCCATGTCGTGCGACATCCATTTGAACCAGCGAGTCCAGAACATTGATCCCCGTATCCCCGACCTGATTGAAAAGCTGCGGAGCAGGTGCCGCCGCTTCACTTTCGATTAAACACTTCCCATTGAATGCGGCCTGAATTTCCGCGAAAAATCAGCGCTTCGCCGGCGGCCTTCGAATGAGCTAGGAATGCTTAACATGTCAATAAGAAGGCTGCCCCCCGAGCTCATAAATCGCATCGCTGCGGGTGAGGTGGTTGAGCGGCCGGCGAGCGCCCTCAAGGAAATGATCGAGAATGCGATCGATGCCGGCGCGGGCCATGTTTCGGTGCGGCTTTCCGCCGGCGGACTCGAGTTGATCGAAGTCACCGACGACGGCTGCGGGATGAGCCCGGAGGAGATACGCCTGGCGCTCGAGCGCCATGCAACCTCGAAGCTTCCGGACGATTCGATCGACGGGGTCACGAGTTTCGGCTTTCGCGGCGAGGCTCTGCCATCGATCGCCAGCGTCTCCCGGCTGCGACTCGAAAGCCGGGTGCGCGGGGCGGACGGGTGGCGGATCGAAATCGACCATGGCGTGCCGGTCAGTGAAGGCCCGGCCGCTCTGCCTCCTGGCACCCGGATCGCCGTCAAGGGCCTCTTCGACAAGGTGCCCGCGAGGCGCAAGTTCCTGCGCAGCCCGCGGGGCGAATATGCCGCCTGTCTCGACGCGGTGAAACGACTCGCCATGGCGCGGAGCGACGTCGCCTTCACCCTCGATCATGACGGACGGCGAATTCTTACCCTTCAGGCTTCGCCGGCCCCGGCGCGGGTGGCGGAGCTTCTGACGCACGAGCTCGACCGGCATGGAGTCGGTATCGATTGTGCGCGGGAAGGACTGGGCCTCACCGGCGTCATCAGCCTTCCGACCTTCAACCGGGGAATGGCCGACCAGCAATATCTGTTCGTGAATTCGCGGCCAGTGAAGGACAGGCTGCTCGTCGGAGCGCTTCGCGCCGCCTATCGCGACCTCATTGCCCGCGATCGCCACCCGATCGCGGCACTATTCCTCGACGTTCCGCTCGACGAGGTTGACGTCAACGTCCATCCGGCGAAGACGGAAGTGCGGTTTCGCGACCCAGCGGCGGTGCGTGGGCTGATCGTCGGCGGGCTTCGGCGCGCGCTCGACGAGGAAAGCCAGCGCAGCGCCGCCCGCGAGCAAGCGGCCGCTCCCGTCATGTGGACGAGCGGAGCGGCGTATGATGAAACCTTCACTCGTCACCCCCGTGAAAACGGGGGTCCCGCTGCCTTCCAAGAGAGCGGGAATCCCGCTTTCGCGGGAATGAAAAAGGTCGCGCAGGATCAGAAGCTCTTCGACCATGCACCGGCCGCCCGCGCCGAACCCGCGGTCGAGCCCGTGCCCAGCTATCCGTTAGGAGTAGCGCGCGGGCAGGTCGCGGCGACCTATATCGTCGCGGAGGCCGAGGACGGCCTCGTCATCGTCGACCAGCATGCCGCCCACGAACGCCTCGTCCTCGAACGCATGCGGGCAGCGCGCGAGGGCGGAGCTGTCACTCGCCAGGTCCTGCTGATCCCGGAAGTGGTCGAACTGGACGAACCCGATTGCGATCGGCTCGAAGGCGCGATCGCCGAGCTCGGCGAGCTGGGGCTGGAGATCGAACGCTTCGGGCCGTCCGCGATCCTCGTCCGCTCGTTTCCCGCTGCGCTCGGCAAGACGGACGTCGACAAGCTCCTGGCCGACTTGGCGGCCGAGATCGCCGAGCTCGGTGGCCCGCTCTCGCTTCGCGACAAGCTCGATCATGTCGCGGCGACGATCGCCTGCCATGGTTCGGTGCGGGCGGGGCGGATATTATCGGTCGCCGAAATGAACGCGCTGCTGCGCGAGATGGAGGTCACGCCGCGGTCCGGCCAATGCAATCACGGCCGCCCGACCTGGGTGAAGCTCGGCCACGGCGAGATCGAAAAATTGTTCGGGCGGAAGTAAGCCCCCAATCATGCTCTACCTCATCGTCTTCTTGGGAGCGGGAATCGGCGGCGCGTTACGCCACGGCGTCAATGTCGCGGCCGTAAAGGTTCTTGGATACCAATTCCCCTTCGGCACCTTGATCGTGAACGTGCTAGGTTCGTTTGTGATCGGCCTTTTCGCCGGATATTTCGCATTCCGGCCGGGCATCGGCCAGCACATGCGGCTATTCCTCACGACCGGCCTGCTCGGAGGGTTCACGACCTTCTCTGCCTTCTCGCTGGATGCGGCACTGCTGATCGAGCGGCACGCTTATGCGACCGCGGCCGGCTATGTCGTCGGTTCCGTCTTCGCGAGCCTCGTCGCCTTGTTCGTCGGGCTTGCCCTGTTCGAACGCCGGATTCCGTTACCGTGAATATCGACTTGATCCCGATCGGCGACGATCCACCGGAGAACATCAACGTCATCATCGAAGTGCCGGTCGGCGGCGAGCCGGTGAAATATGAGTTCGACAAGGCATCGGGCGCCCTGTTCGTCGACCGCATCCTGCATACGCCGATGCGCTATCCCGCGAATTACGGCTTCGTCCCCCACACCCTTTCGCCCGATGGCGATCCGATCGACGCTTTGGTCGTCGCTCGGTCGCCGTTTATCCCCGGAAGCGTGGTTCGGGCGCGGCCGATTGCGGTACTGTTCCTCGAGGATGAGCATGGCGGCGACGAAAAGCTGCTGACGGTGCCGGTGGAATCGACCTTTCCCTATTACACGGCGGTCCAAACCCACGAGGACCTTCCCGAGATCGTCCGCCAGCAGGTCGAGCACTTCTTCACCCACTATAAGGACCTCGAACCCGAAAAATGGGTGCGGGTCGGCCACTGGGGAGACGCCGAGGAGGCAAAGAGGGTGCTTATCGAAGCGATCGAGCGGGTGCGGTCACTACCATAAGTGAAAGACTCTTCGGCCGTTCCCGGCTATAAGTCTCGGCCTCCGGGAAGGAGCAGCGCCATGAACGAGAAGGACCGGATTTATTTCGCCCGGCGCGCTGCGGAAGAGGAGGAGCTGGCACTCGCCGCCAGCGATCCCGCCGTTTCCAGCGCCCATCGCCGGATGCAGCGCGCTTACCTCGAGCGCGCCAGCGTCGGGGGCCGGCCGCAATTGACGTCCGAGCCGATCGGCTAGGCTCAGCTTTCGGTTTCGCGCAGCCTGGTGAACGTCTCCTCGAGCAAGGTCGCTCGCGCGCTCGCGCGCGATTGTTGAAGACGCGAGTAGCCGCCGGATTCTTCCTTTCGGAGCGCATCGGCAAAGCGGCCCGCCCGCACTTCGGCGAGAACCTCGGCCATTCGCTCCCGGACCGAGGCGTCCACGATCCTCGTCCCGCCGAGCAGGGCGCCGAGCTCGGCGGTGTTCGAAATGACCTCGCGCATCCCCGCGATTCCGCGCTCGTCGATAAGGTCGGCGATCAGCTTCAGCTCACCGACGCACTCGAGCAGCGCAACCTCGGGTGAGATCCCGCCTTCGACGAGAGTCTCGAACCCGGCGATCAAGAGCTCCGGGACCCCGCCCCAGACCACCGCTTGCTCGTTGAACAAATCGGCTTCCGCTTCTTCGGCGAAACTCGACGCGATCAGTCCCGCGCGAGCGCAGCCGATCGCCTGGCCGTAGGCGAGAGCGATATCGCGCGCCCGACCGGAGGCATCCTGCTCGACGGCCCACAACGCGATCATGCCCTTGCCCTGCTGGTAGAGCGAACGAAGCGCGGTCCCCGGGCCCTTGGGCGCGACGAGGAAGACGTCGAGGTCTGCGCGAGGTTCGATGAGGCCGAACCGGACCGACAAGCCGTGACTAAAGCCCAAAGCGGCTCCGTCACGCAGCTCCTGCTTGATTTCGTCATAGAGCGCGGCGTGGATCTCGTCGGGCGCGAGCATCATGACGACGTCGGCCGACCGAACCGCATCTTCGATGAGCGCGGTCTCGATCCCGGAGGCTTCCACTTCCGTCTTCGTCGCGGACCCACCGCGAAGGCCCACGACCACGTCGATTCCGCTGTCGTGGAGGTTCAGCGACTGCGCACGCCCCTGGTTGCCGTAGCCGAGGACCGCGACCCTTTTCCCGGCGAGCGGCGAGGGGTCGATATCGGCGTCGCGGGTCAGATCCATCGCGGCTCCTTACAGCCCTCCCCCTTGATGGGGGAGGGTTGGGAGGGGGTGATGCCCGAACCGCCGCTACACGCCAAGATCACCCTTTCCCATCAAGGGGAGGGGGAGATCAATCCGAGCGCTTCCTTGACGTTCTTCCCTTCCAGCGGCTCCGTGAATCGCGGCCAGTCGGCCGGCGGCTGATGAGCGAACCAGGTATATTGGCGCTTGGCATAACGCCGAGTGGCCTGCTGCCCCGCGGCGATCGCCTCGGCCAACCTCACTTCTCCACGGAGAAACGCCGAAATTTCCCGCACTCCGATCCCGCGCATCACGGGAAGCTCCGGCTTCAGGTCTCTCGCAAGCAGCGCCCGCACCTCGTCAATCGCGCCCTGGTCCACCATTTGCGCGAAACGTCCGTCGCAGCGCGCATAGAGCCAATCGCGCGGCGGCAGCAGGATCATGGCGCGAAGATCGACGTCGCCACCGATCCCGCCCACGCGGTCCCGCTGCCAATCGGCAAGCGACTTTCCGGTACTCACCACGACCTCAAGCGCACGCGCGACGCGAGCGCTATCGCCCGGATTGAGACGGGCTGCAGCGCCTGCGTCGAGCTTGGCGAGTTCGGCGAGATTCTTCTCGACCGGGCGCTCGCGAACCTTGGCTCGGACCTCCGGATCGATTGGGGGAACCGGAGCAATTCCCTCCAGCAATGTGCGCAGATAAAGGCCCGTACCGCCCACCAGGATCGGCAATCGCCCGCTCTTATGGATAGCGCCGATTTCCTGTTTGGCCCGTTCGGCCCAATCGGCGGCCGAACAGGCGACCGACCCGTCGAGATATGCGTAGAGCCGGTGCTCGGCGCGAGCCTGCTCGTCTGCGGGCGGTGCGGCGCTCAGGATCGGCAGGTCGCGATAGACCTGGCTGCTGTCGGCGTTGACGATCGCTCCGCCGGTTCGCTCGGCGAGGCTGAGCGCAAGTGCCGACTTGCCGCTTGCCGTCGGTCCCGCAATTAAGGCGACTGGAGGATTCGGGCGCTCAGTCATGGCAATTGCGACGCTGATAGCAGCGGGACGACTTGATGACAGGCTGGTCGATCGCGCGCTCGGCCTGCTGCGTGAAGTCGACCCAAAGGCGAGCTTCCTCCACTGGATCGACGAGGGCGACGCAGCCGATCTCAAATTCAGCGGAGATCTGAAGGCCGCGCGCTGGGCGCTCGCTGGCCTCTCCGACGTCGACTCGGTCGTTCAGCCGGACGAGCCGAGGTGGAAACGCCTGCTGGTCGCCGACATGGATTCGACGATCATCGGACAAGAATGTCTCGACGAGCTCGCGGATTATGCGGGGCTGAAGGAGAAAGTTGCGCGAATCACCGAACGCGCGATGCAGGGCGAAATCGACTTTTCCGGCGCTCTAAGGGAGCGGGTACGGCTGCTGGCGGGTCTCGATCAGCGGGAGCTGAGCCGCTGCCTCGATGAGCGCGTCGAGGTCACCGATGGGGCGGAAACGTTGGTTCAGACGATGCGCGCGGGCGGGGCGAGTTGCCTCCTGGTCTCGGGCGGTTTTCTGTCCTTCGCCAATCCCATCGCGGAGGCGGTCGGCTTCGACAAGGTGAAGGCGAACCGGCTCGTTTTCGCTGGAGGCAAATTGAGCGGGGAGGTCGGGGATCCGATCGTCGATGCCATGGCCAAGCGCGAGGCGCTCATCGAGGCGCGCGACCAGCTCGGCTTGGCGAGTACCGATGTCGTCGCGATCGGCGATGGCGCCAATGACAAAATGATGATCGAAGAAGCTGGGCTGGGTATCGCCTTCCGCGCAAAGCCTGCCCTGGCCAAGGTCGCGGACGCCGAGCTGAAGCACCATGGGCTCGACGCTCTGCTATGGGTGCAAGGCGTCCGCCGACGCGACTGGTTTCGCGGCTAACTACTAGATGGCTGATGCGATGTGCATCGTTTCGTTCGTCCTGAGCGAAGTCGAAGGGCGCCGCTGTTCCGCCCGTGCAAGACGCCCTTCGACTGCGCTCGCCGGCGGCTCGCTTCGCTCAGGACGAACGTTGAGGTGCTCGCTTCTCTACCTGCCTGGCACTGGGAAGCAGGCCTGGCCGACGGCTCGGCAGGCCGCCGCCGCGGACGCCTTGCTCTCGAACGGGCCGACCTGCAGGCGCGTGACGGCACCGGCGGGAATATAATAAGCCTGCCTGCCTGCCAGTTTGGAGGAGAGCTTGCGGAACAGGGCCTCGGCCGAGGCGCGCTGTGAAAATGCGCCGAGCTGGATCCGCCACGAGCCCGAAACCGGCGTTGCGACGGTCTGAACCGGGGCCTTGGGCTGCGGCTTTGCCGAGGTCGCGACGGGCTGGGGGGGCTTGCTCGCAATTTGTTTCGGTGGCGCCTTCGCGGCTTTTGTCACTGGAGGTTTCGAGGCGGGCGGGGGGGCGGCCTTCGCCTTGGCCAATGCCAGCGCGACGCCTTTCTTGCGGTCTTCGATTGGCATGATCTGATCGAGCTGGCTGAGCGTGTCCTTCGCTGCCTGCAGCCCTTGCGCCGCGGCGCGGCTGACAAGCGCGTAGCCGAGGATCGGGTCCTGGGGAGCCCCGTCGCCGTTGAATAAAGCGGTGCCATAGACCAGCATCGCTCTCGGCTCGCCCTGGTCCGACGCGGCCTTCAGCCAGCGCAATCCCCCGATGTGATTGCCGTTCTGGAACAGGAGCAAGCCAAGCGTCGTCTGCGCGTCGATATGCCCCTTGTCGGCGGCGCGCTCGAACCAGCTTTGCGCTGCCGCGAGATTGATCGGGACGCCTCGGCCCAGCCGGTAGGCCTGGCCGAGATTGAATTGCGCGTCAGGGTCGCCTCTCTCCGCAAGCGGACGCCAGATCGCCACAGCGGCCGAATAATCCGCTTTCTGCCAGGCCTCGATCCCGGCCTTCACGGACTGGGCCGAAACCGGCATTGCCATCGCTGCTATCAAGATCGGCGCAACTAAATAGTTGTAACGCATGGATTATCCCACCCTGCAGCAAGTGTAGCGAACTTGTCGCCATCGGCAAATACGGTCGTGCGCATGTTAACCAGATTTTAGAGGCTTGGGTGTCACTCCCAGCCTTCAACTGACGTCAAATTACGTGAGGGGAAAAGCATGCGCGTTCTGGCTATGGCATCGCAGAAGGGCGGGTCGGGTAAAACCACCCTGTCCGGTCATCTTGCGGTGCAGGCGCAGCTGGCGGGCGCAGGTCCCGTCTGCCTCATCGATATCGACCCGCAGGGCAGCCTTGCAGACTGGTGGAACGAGCGGGAGGCCGAAATGCCGGCCTTTGCCCAGACCACTGTCGCACGTCTTGCTTCCGACCTCGAAGTGCTCCGCCAGCAGGGCTTCCGCCTGGCGGTTATCGACACTCCTCCCGCGATCACCATGGCGATCCAGAGCGTCATCGCGGTCGCCGAGCTCATCGTCATCCCAACGAGGCCGAGCCCGCACGATTTGCGCGCCGTGGGCGCTACCGTCGATTTGTGCGACCGCGCGGGAAAGCCTTTGATCTTCGTGGTCAATGCCGCGACGCCCAAGGCCAAGATCACGTACGAAGCCGCCGTCGCGCTTTCGCAGCACGGCACCGTGGCGCCCGTCACGGTGCATCATCGCACGGACTTCGCCGCCTCCATGATCGACGGCCGGACTGTCATGGAAATCGATCCGCAGGGGCGTTCCGCTCACGAGATCGTCGAGCTGTGGGATTATATTTCCGACCGGCTCGAAAAGAATTTCCGCCGCACAGTGTTCGCCGCGCCGGGTCAGGCCCCTGGCGTTCCTGCGGCCAGCCCGCGTCCCGTCGGTGGTTTCGGCCGCCGGGTGGTCGGCCAGTAAGGGGGCGTGTCGGTGACTGCTGAACCCAAGCCTTTCGCCTCTCTTTCTTCCGGACTCCTTGCCCGCAAGGGCGCGGCTCGCCCCGCGATGAAACCCCAGGGCTTCGGCCAAATGGGCGGTGCGGGCGGGAACCTCGAGGATCTCGGCTGGAACGACATGGGATTCGATCCGCCGAAGCCGCACGAGGCTCCGCGAGACGAAGAGCATGATGCGTTTGGCGAGGAGCTCGACGATGAGCCCCGGGCTCATCCGACGGGCCTCACCCCGATTCATTCGCCCGTGCACACCCAGCAATCGGAAATCGCCGATCGCCTGGGAGTCGACGAGGCCGAAGAAGAAATTGACGATACGGCTGAACCTTATGAGGGCGGGCCGTCGCCCGTCGCAGTTCTTCCGACCGTCGCACCGGCTCCGCGCCGCGCGCCTCGCCCGCGCGCTGCTCCCGGCAGCAAGGCGAAGGCCGCTTTCACACTGAGACTCGATCCAGAACGGCACCTCAAGCTGCGACTCGCATGTGCGGTCAACGGACGATCCGCGCAGCAGCTTGTAACCGACGCGCTCGATCAGCTGCTCGTCGTCATGCCCGAACTGGATGGGATGGCCGAAAAGGCCAAAAAGAGGGGGTAATCCAATGTCCAAGCCAATCCGCTTCGGCTCCGCAATCTCCTTGGTCGCGCTCGCGACGGTGATCGCGGGCTGCGCAGCTCCGCAGCACCATGCGAGCAGCGCCACCGGCCAGCCGAGCGGGGAGGCGGGACTCGCAACCCGCGCCCTCGCGGCGCTGGCTGCCAACGATCCTGCGACGGCGGTGGGATATGCCGAAAAGGCGGTCGAGAATTCGCCGAGCGAAGCCAGCTTCCGAGCGCTGCTCGGAAGCGCGTATTTCGCTGCCGGCCGCTTCGCTTCCGCCGAAGCCGCATTCAAGGATTCGTTGTCGATCGATTCGAACCAGCCGCAGGTCGTGCTGAAGGTTGCGCTCGCCCAGATCGCCCAGGGTAAGAATGCCGAAGCTTCCGCCACTCTCGAGTCGGGACGCGGGGTGATCGACCCGGCGGACTATGGTCTCGCGCTGGCGCTCGCCGGCCGGCCCTCGGAAGCTGTGGCAATGCTCGGAGCCGCGGCTCGCACGGAGGGCGCTGATGCCCGTGTGCGCCAGAATCTCGCTCTTTCCTATGCGCTGTCCGGCGACTGGACGAGCGCGCGGACCATCGCTGCTCAGGATGTGCCTGCTGACCAGCTCGACGGCCGCATGCATCAGTGGCTTCAGCTTGCCAATCCGGCCAAGCCGGGCGACCAGCTGGCCGCGCTGATCGGCGTTACTCCGGCGGTATCGGACCCCGGTGAGCCCACTCGGCTCGCTCTGGTCAAGCCCGCTGCCCAGCTCGCGCAGGCAGCGCCGGTCGAAGCGCCGGTCCCACAGGTCGCGGAGGCCGCCGTGCCACCGATCGGACCGATGGTGCCTGCTCCGGGCGACGCGCCTGTAACCTCGAGCGAGACTCCGAGCGCTCCCGCATTCACCGCGGAAGTCACCGCTCCGCCGCCGCCTCCGGCCCTGAAGGCGGCGCGGGTCGTCCACGCAAGGCTTCCGAAGGTCGCGGTTCGCCGCGCAGGCAAGTCGGGCGCGGTCGTCCAGATCGGCGCCTACGGCAATGCCCAACGTGTCGCTGCGGCCTGGAATGCCGCGGCCCGTCGTTACGGCGCGCTTCGTGAATACACTCCGATGAGCGCCAGGTTCGACAGCCCCAAGGGCACGTTCTACCGCTTGTCGGTCAAGGGCTTTGCCAGCGTGAACGAGGCTGCCGCACTGTGCGCTTCGCTTCGTCGCGGCGGCGGGACCTGCTTTGTTCGCAAATTCGCGGGCGACACTCCGGTCCAGCTCGCGTCGCGCTAATCCTTCGAGACGCGCCTTCGACAAACCCAGTCGCTCCTCAGGATGAACGGAGACTATGATCCGCTCATTCTGAGGAGGCGTTGAGCGAAGTCGAAATGCCGTCTCGAAGCACGAGCAGCTCCAGACACGCCATTCGAACCGCTACGCCCATTTCGACCTGGAGCGTGATCAGCGACCGTTGCGGATCGTCGGCGACCGCGCTTTCGATCTCGACGTCGCGGTTCATCGGTCCCGGGTGCATAACGACCGCGTTCGGCGCCGCTTGTGAGAGCCGCTGGGCAGTAAGCCCGTGGCGGCTGAGATATTCGCCTGGCGCGTCGTTCAAATCCTCCTCGAGCCGCTCGCGCTGTATCCTCAGCATCATGACGACGTCAGCGCCAGCGACCGCCTCATCGACAGACAGGGCCGGGATCCCGTCGGGCAGGAATTCCAGCGGCCCGGCGAGACGCACCTCGGCGCCGAGCCTCGGAAGCAGCTTGGCGTTGGACCGCGCGACCCGGCTGTGACGGATGTCGCCGCAGATCGACACCTTGAGACCTTCGATCCGCCCGAAGCGCTGCCGGATTGTCGCGGCGTCGAGCAGGGCTTGGGTCGGATGCTCGTTGGTGCCGTCTCCGGCATTGATGACCGGGCAATCCATGATCGTAGCGACCGCCGCCGGCGCCCCATTCTCCCGGTGACGAATGACCAGCGCGTCGGGGCGCATGGCATTGAGCGTGCGGGCCGTATCCTCGAACGTCTCGCCCTTCTTGATCGAGGAATGCTCCACTGGAAGGAAGATCGGTGCAGCGCCCAGACGGTGAGCCGCGGTCGCGAACGACATCGCGGTGCGGGTTGAGTTCTCATAAAACAGGTTGAAGACGATCTTTCCCGGGAGCTCGCTGCTGGCTTCGCGATTACGGTTGGCGGCGAAAAAGACCTCCGCGCGATCGAAAATCGTCGCGATCTGGTCGTCGCTCAGCGAATCGATGGAAAGCAGGTCCACGCTTGTTCCCTAAAGCCCTCCCCCTCGATGGGGGAGGGTTGGGTGGGGGTGATGATCGAAGTTGCGCTCGACGTCCACGTCATCCCACCCCCGGCCCCTCCCCATCGAGGGGAGGGGAGGTGCGGACCAGCGCGTCGATCGCGCCCTGGAGAATGTGAGCTGCGGCAAGAGAATCCACTTTCTCCGCGCGGCGGGCCCGGCTGACATCCGCTTCGATCATCGCGCGTTCGACCGCTTGGGTCGACCAGCGTTCGTCCCACAGGAGCACTGGAAGATCGAGCGGCGCAATGTTTCGCGCGAACGCCCGGACGGATTGTGTGCGCGGGGAATCGCTGCCGTCCATGCTGAGCGGCAGGCCGACGACGATCCCCGCAGCTTGCTCGCGATCGAGGATTCTGGCGAGCGCGGCGAGATCGTGCGTGAACTTCGTCCGGCGGATCGTTTCGAGCGGGCCGGCAAAGTGCCAGCCGCTATCGCAGATCGCGACGCCGATCGTCTTGGTTCCGACATCGAGGCCCGCGAGCTTCCCGTGAGTCACGGCGGCCGCAAATTCGGCCGTATCGTTGGTGATCAGCGGTGCCACGATCTCAGCCTCCGTTCGGCATCGTTACGGATTGCCTGCCAGAAGAGCGCATAATCGTAGACGTGATAATTGTTGCCCGGGAGCACAAAGGGACCGAGCGGCGGGATCTCGCCATTCACGATCAGCAGGCCCTTGTCGCACCGCGCACCCACCTTGCCCGGGACCAGGGCCGCCGACCTCAGGTCCGGTGTGGGAACGAGCGTCCCCGGATTATCGCCTGGCGCCGCCGCGCCGTCTTGTGTCCCAGTCAGTGGATTGACGCACAACACGTCCTCCCGCCGGCGCGTCTTCCCAAGGAAGCCCGCTGATTTCTCGTAGGAATTGAGCACAAGGTCGGGGTTGGCCGGTTCGCCGAAGCTCATCCAGGAAAGAATGCAGCGGACCTGATCGGTAGAATTGCAGGCGGGCAGGCCGAGCGCGGGCAAATCCGCGCTCGTGCTGATCGGCCAGCCCACGACATAGGCGGCGACCACGCGCTTCGCGATCGGCTTGCCGGCGATCTTGTCGCGAAGCAGCCGTTCGAGGTGCAGCGCGCCCTGACTGTGACCCGCCAGGATGATCGGGCTTTCAGGGGGCACCTCTTTCAGGAATGCATCGAATGCGGCCGCGACATCGGAATAAGCCAGGTCGAGCGCCGAGCGGGCATCGGCACTGTCGAGCAGGAACGCGCCGTACGCGGCTTGCCTGTAGCGCGGGGCCCATATTTCAGCATCTTGATTGAAGGCGCTTGCCTGGCTCTGCACGAAAAGCCTGGTCCGAAATTCGGTCTGGCCGGCGGGGAGAAGCGGCGCATTCCAGCGATCGCGCTCAAGATAGGTGGTCGGGTGGACGTAGAAAACTCGCGCATCGATCGCGATCGGATCGACGCGAGCCTCGTTGTCGGGCCGCCACTGCGACGGGTCGCTGGCGATGCCCGGTCGCGCAATCCAGCTCGACAGCTCTGAATAATCCGGTGCGCCGCCGGCCTCGGCCGCTTGGAAATGACCGGTCGGCGTTGCGCTGCTGAGAAGGACGTTCCCGCCCCATTGATAGATCGCGAATCCCGCGGCCACGATCAGCAACGTCAGGACGAAGATCGCGGTCAGGAATCGCCGGGCGCACATTGCGCGCGGCGTTAGGGGACGCCGCTAGAGCGGGCAACTTGAGGACAAAAGAAGAGGGCGGCTGCCGGGCCGGAACCTGGCAACCGCCCTCAATCGCTGAACCCAAGTGGGATTACTGGTATTCGGCGGTAAGGTCGAAGTTACCCGTATAATAGCCGTTCGCCTGGTTGACGCCGATGTCGAAATCGCCGCCGACATAGACGACAAAATTGCCGTTCGCGTCAGCAGTGCGGGTCGTCGATCCGCCTTGGTCCAGGTTGAGGCTGCCGGTGATCGAAGCGCCGCTGACGGCGTCGACCAAAGTGAGGCCGCCGACCGCCGCCGGGGTGAGCGTCAGCAGGACAGTTTCGCTGGGAGCAGCAAGACCGTCGAAACGAGCCGCCGACGAGGTGCTGGGCACCAGCGTAACGCCACCGCCCGCAGTGCGTACCGCAAGGGCGCTGGCGGACACGCTGACCGTACCGGCAGAGGCGCTGGCAGCGACCGTGCCGAAATCCAACGGAGCCGAGTTGATGAGCGAGTGCGTAGAAAGCACGCGGCCATGAGCTTCGGCCTGGGCGCTGTCAGTGACGGCCTGCGCGAACGCCGGAGTAGCCGCAACGAAAGAAGCGGCGAGCGCCGCGAGGCAGATGTTGAAACGCATTTCTTGATTCCCCACACTTTTTGAAAGGAGGAGGCCTGTATGCCGCCAGGGTTTCAAAACAGGTTGAAGGATTGAGGTTCTCGCGATTTTAACCATGTCCGTCAGGAAAGGGCGGGCGGCCTCGGTAGCGGGCACTCAACGTGTGGTGACCGGTAACCGGCGCGGTAACCGATCCGGTTTGGCGAAATTCTTCAGCCCGGGATTATCGTTCGCGAATCGGCGCGCTTAACAGGCGGTTTGCCACTCGGGCCTGGCTTGCCGCTGAATAGCCCCGCCGCTATCGACCCGCCCGCAATGTCTGTGTCCCCTGAAC
>JBKPOO010000079.1:0-18598 GCA_046733175.1 Pseudomonadota bacterium | reverse complement strand
CCGCGGCTCTATCTCGCGAATGGCGTCACGACCATGCGCACGACCGGCAGCGTCGAGCCGGATACCGACCTCAGCCTGAAGCGCGAGATCGACGCCGGGCATCTGGTCGGACCGCATTTGGACGTGACCGGCCCCTATCTCGAGGGAGCCGGCGCATTCTTTATCCAGAACCACATGATCACCTCGCCACAGGACGCCCGGCGGGAGGTCGCTTATTGGGCCGGCCAGGGCGTGAATAGCTTCAAGGCGTACATGAACATCACGCGCGCCGAGCTCAAAGCCGCGATCGACGAGGCGCACAAGCATCACCTGAAGCTCACCGGCCATCTGTGCTCAGTCACCTATCCCGAGGCCGTCGCCCTAGGGATCGACAATCTCGAGCATGGATTCTTCGTCAACACGCAGCTGGACCCGGGCAAGCAGCCCGACAAATGCTCCGACGGTACCGGAACGCCGACCTTGCTGGCGATGAAACCCGGCAGTCCCGAGGCGAATGCGCTGATCAAAATGATCGTCGATCATCATGTCGCGATCACCTCGACCTTGCCGGTGTTCGAGCAGAGCGTGCCGCTTCATGCGCCGCTCCAGCCACGGCAGATGGAAGTGATGTCGCCGCAGGCAAAGGAATCGTACCTTTACCTCAGGAACCTGGCTGCGAGCCGCGCGGGGACGAAGCGCGGCGACGAGGCCACCGAGAGCTATAAGAACGATGTCGGACTGGAGCGGCAGTTCGTCGCCGCGGGCGGCCTTCTGATCGCCGGTCCCGACCCGACCGGGAACGGTGGAGTCATCCCCGGGTTCGGCGACCAGCGCGAGATCGAGCTGCTGGTCGAAGCGGGCTTCACTCCGGTCGAGGCGATCCGGATCGGAACGCTCAACGGAGCGACCTATCTCGGCCTCGCCGACCGCATCGGATCGATCGCGGCGGGCAAGAATGCGGACCTGTTCATCGTGAAGGGCAATCCGGCCGAGAAGATCGCGGACATCGAAAATCTCATCGTCGTGTTCAAGGACGGGGTCGGATACGAGAGCCGCAAGCTCCTCGACAGCGTGAAGGGCCGCTTCGGCCAATATTGATCAGGCCGCGCCTCGAACCCGTTTGAACACCGGCATCTTGACCGTGAAGACCTGCAGGACTTCGCCGTCCTGATCGCGCGTTTCATTGCGCATGGTGACGATCGCCATATCCGGCTTGGATCGCGACGGCTTGATGTCGACGACCTCGGCGAACAGCTGGAGCGTCATTCCGGGCCGCGTCGGCTTCGGCCAGGATAGCTGAAGCTCTGCCCCAATCAGGCCGTCGGCGAGCGGAACGCTGTCGACCAGCATGCGCATGGTCATCGCCGCCGTGTGCCAGCCGCTCGCGGCGAGACCGCCGAAGAGCGAGGCCTTCGCCGCCTCCTCGTCGAGGTGGAAGGGCTGCGGATCATATTCGGCGGCGAACCGCTTGATCTGTTCAGCGTCGAGCTCGCGCGGCGCGCTGGCGAAGCGCTGACCGACGTAAAGGTCTTCGAGGTAGAGACGATCCGGCATGACGGGATTCCCGAGACGGGCGCGACGGCCCTGTCAAGAAGCTCCCGTACCGGTTAGGATCGCGCCATGGCCGACATCGACGCGCTCAACCAGGATTTCAGCAGGTACGACCAGGTCGCGAAGTCACACACCTATCGGCTCGCGGAAAGTGCGGCCGACGAGTTCGACGAGGATTATGAGATCGCGACGCTCGACTTCGCGCCGTTCCTGAATGGCAGCGAGGCGGAGAAAGCGCGGTTCGCGGAAGCGTTCGCAGGCGCGCTGCAGGAGATCGGCTTCGCGGTGCTGACCGGGCACGGCGTCGATCCCGCGCTTTATGACTCGATGCATGACGCGGTGATCGACCTGTTCGAATCGACCCCGCTCGACCAGAAGATGCGCTTCCGGGCGGAGCGCCACGGATCGGTCAACCAGGGCTATTTCCCGATCGAGGAGACGAGCGACATCCATCCCGACCTGGTCGAGGGATGGGTGTGGTGCCGCCGCGCGTTCGATATTCCGCAGGATCGCGACGGTCCCTTCCGTGCCGGGGATTATTGGCCGCGCGCGGACTATGAGCCGCAATTTCGCCGGCTCGTGCTTGCCCACGAAGCCCTGTTCAAGCCGATCGCCCAGGCTATGCTGATGGGCCTCGGCTGCGATCCGCACCTCTATGACCAGAAGCTCACCGCCACGAACTTCGGCCTTCGCCTCAATTACTACCCACCGATGAGCGAGAGCCAGTCGAGCTCGGGCGCCGGGCGGCTGCTGGGGCACGAGGACGTCGACCTCTTCACCATCCTTCCCGCGCCGCGGGTCGAAGGACTCCAGGTGTGGAATCACCGGTCGGGCAAATGGGTGCAGATGAAAGCTCCGCCCGGATCGATCATCATCAACACCGGCGATTATATGCAGCGGATCACCAACGATCGGCTGCCGTCGACCACGCATCGCGTCGGCAAGCCCGCCGACGGTTCGCATGTGCTCGAGCCGCGCGTCTCCTTCCCGATGGCGGTCTATGTCTGGGAGGATGAGATGCTCGAAGTGCTTCCGAGCCTCGGCGAGCCCAAATACGAGCCCGTCAAAGCGATCGCGTTCCACACGCACAGCACCGCCAAATTCTATGGCGACGATTATGCGGTGGAGTCCGCCTAGCGGTCGGCAGGAGAAAGACCGCCTTCGGTCGAAACCGCATTGGCCGGTCCCGCCAGGACGCTAAGCCCCTGCCCGTTCGTCTCGCAACCGGAGGGCACCCCATGCGATATCTTGCTCCCCTAGACATACTGATCGCCGCCGCGCCGGTGGCGGCGGCACCCAAGGTCGCTTCCTTCATCGCCAGCGCCGTTTCCAACCCGGACCGGCCCGAAAGCCATCGGAAGATCCTGGATCCGTTGCGCAAGCCCGCCGAGACCCTGGCCTTTTCGGGCATCCGGCCGGGCATGACGGTCGGCGAATTCTATCCCGGCGGCGGCTATTTCACCCGGATGATCAGCGCGGCGGTCGGCCCGAAGGGCCGCGTCTACGGAATCGAGAATGAGCGCTGGAAGCAGGCGGTCGACACCGACAAGGAAGTCCTTGCCGAAGGCAAGTGGAAGAACGTTTCGATCGAAGCGAAACCGTTCGGAACGGTCGATTTCCCGAAGCCGCTCGACCTCGCCTGGGTCACTCAAAACTATCACGACATGAAAATCGCCGAATATGGCAAGGTCGACACCGTCGCGTTCGACCGCGCCGTCTACAAGGCGCTGAAACCAGGCGGAATCTATTTCATCCTCGACCATCAGGGCAGGCCCGGGATGACCATCGCAGACATCGAGAAGCTTCATCGGATCAACCGCGACGTCGTCGTCAAGGAAGTGACGTCGGCGGGTTTCAAGCTGGTCGCCGAGGGCAAGTTCCTGCGCCGCGCAAGCGACGACCACACGAAGCCGATCTTCGATGATTCCGTCAAAGGCCGCACCGACCAATATGCGCTGAAATTCGTGAAGCCCCGCCGATAAGGCGGTGTGGTCTTCCGCAATCGGCGCGGCTAGGAACCCCGCATGGGGGAACTGTCGCCTGCCGAACGAGAAACGGTCGAACGCGCCGCGTCCGAGCCAATGCTCGACCGGGTGCTGGCCTGGGCCGGGGTCAACAGCGGCTCGCGCAACCTTTCCGGGCTCGAGCAGGTCGCCGGGCTCCTCGCCGACGCTTTTTCGACGCTGCCGGGAAAAATGGAGTTTGAGAACCCGTCACCCGTGGAAGCCGTCGATGCGGCCGGGCGGACCGGAAATATCGAGCACGGCAAGCATCTCCATCTCACCGTGCGGCCCGACGCGCCCGTGCAGCTGCTCTTCACCGGTCACATGGACACGGTGTTCGGGGCCGATCACGAGTTTCAGCAAACTCGCTGGCTCGAAGACGGGGTCCTGAACGGCCCCGGAGTCGCCGACATGAAGGGCGGCATCGCGGTGATGCTCGCCGCCTTGAAAGCGTTCGAGCAGGACCCGGCCGCGAGCCGCATCGGCTACGAGGTCGTGATCAACAGCGACGAGGAAGTCGGCTCGCCCGCGTCGGCGGCCCTGCTCGCGCGAGCGGCCCGCGGAAAGCGCGCCGCCTTGACCTATGAACCCGCCGCCCTGCCCGACGGGACTCTCGCGGGGGCGCGGCCGGGCAGCGGCAATTTCGCGATCATCGTGCATGGGCGCTCGGCGCACGCCGGCCGCAATCCGGAGGACGGTCGCAACGCCTTGCTGGCGGCGGCCGATCTCGCGCTGCATCTCGCGGCGGGGCGGTACCCGGGCCTCAACATCAATCCGTCCCGCATCGACGGCGGGAGCCCGAGCAACGTCGTGCCCGATCTCGCCATCCTGCGCGTGAACCTTCGGCCCCGCACGCCGGAAGACCAGGAGCGCGCCCGCGATCTCATCGAGACGGCGGTGATCGCCGTTGCCGCCGAGCGCGAGGTGCAGATCGAGGTCCATGGCGGGTTCGGACGTCCCCCCAAGCCGCTGTCGCCCGAGGCCGAGCAATTGTTCAGTCTGGTTAGCCGGGCCGGCGCCGATCTCGGCCAGCAGATCGCGTGGCAGCCTTCCGGCGGCGTCTGCGACGGCAACAATATCGCCGCCTGCGGAGTGCCCGTCGTCGATACGATGGGCGTTCGGGGCGGGAAGATCCACAGCATGGAGGAATATCTGATCGTCGACAGCTTGAAGGAGCGCGCCGCCTTGTCCGCGCTCACCATTTTGAGGCTCGCCGCGGAGGCCGCATGAATTATCGGATTCGACCCGCCCGCGGAGAAGATTTCGCGGCGATCTACAAGATGGCGAAGCTCACCGGCGGCGGCTTCACGAACCTTCCGCCCGACCGCGGCACGCTCGTCGAAAAGCTCGCGAGATCGGACAAGAGCTTCGCGCGGAAAGCCGACGAGCAAGCGGCCGACCTCTACATGTTCGTGCTCGAGGACCCGAAGTCGGGCGCAATCAAAGGTACGTGCCAGATTTTCGGCCAGGTCGGGGTCGTCCAGCCGTTCTACAGCTACCATTTGAGCACGATCACCCAGACGAGCCCCGAGCTCGGCAAGACCTTCCGCAACCAGATGCTGACGCTGACGACCGACCTGGAGGGCTGTTCGGAAGTCGGCGGGCTCTTCCTTCACCCGTCGGCGCGAGCCGGCGGCCTGGGCGCGCTGCTCGCGCGCAGCCGGTACCTGTTCATCAAGCAGCATCGCCAGCGGTTCGGCCAACGCGTGCTCGCGGAGCTTCGCGGCGTGATGGACGAGACGGGGAACGCGCCCTTCTGGGACGGGCTGGCGGGGCGATTCTTCGGAATGAGCTTTCCCGAGGCAGACGAGTTCAATGCAATGCACGGCACGAAGTTCATCGCGGACCTGATGCCGCAGACTCCGATCTACGTCGAGCTGCTCGCGGAGAGCGCGAAGGCGGTCATCGGACAGCCGCACCCGAGCGGCCGCGCAGCGCTCCGGATGCTCGAGGCGGAGGGCTTCGTCTTCGACCGTTACATCGACATTTTCGACGGCGGGCCCACCGTCACCGCGCAAATCGACAACATCCGGACCGTGCGCGAGTCCGCCTATGAGACGATTTGCGAGATCGGCGAGGGCGGCAAGACGAAGATGATCGTGGCGGTCGGCCGATTGAAGAATTTCCGGGCCTGCTGCGCATGTGTGAAGCGTGTCCCGAAGAAGGGCATTTCCATCGATGAGGAAGCGGCGAAGCTCCTGGGAGTGAAGATCGGCGACCAGGTCATCGCCGTCGCGAAATGACCGATCTCACCGAAATCAACTTCGACGGGATCGTCGGGCCCAGTCATAATTATGCGGGCCTCAGCCTCGGCAATCTCGCCTCGCAGCGCAACGCAGGCGAAGTGTCGCAGCCCCGCGCCGCGGCGCTGCAGGGTTTGGACAAGATGCGCGCCAACCTCGGTTTGGGCTTGGCGCAGGGCATCTTCATTCCGCATCCGCGGCCCAACCGCGCATGGCTGAGCGAGCTCGGGACGACGATCGAGGAGGCCGAGACTGTACTGGCCGCCAACGCAATGTCCGCCTCCGCAATGTGGGCCGCGAATGCCGCAACCGTATCGCCGGCCCCCGATTCTAGCGACGGCAAATGCCACCTTACGGTCGCCAACCTCCGGACCATGCCGCACCGCAGCCACGAATGGCCGGCGACTCTCGCGCAGCTCCAGCTTGCATTTCGCGGGAAGGCATTCGCGGTTCACGCACCCGTGCCTCCCGCGTTCGGCGACGAGGGCGCGGCGAACCACATGCGGCTTACTCGGTCGCATGGCGAGCCTGGGGTCGAAGTCTTCGTCTATGGCCTTTCGGGTGGACCGTTTCCGGCGCGCCAGCATATCGAGGCGTCCAACGCGATCGCGCGGATGCACGGGCTAAATCCCGATCGCACGATCTTCGTCCAGCAATCGGAGGAGGCCATCGCCGCCGGGGCTTTCCACAATGACGTCGTGGCAGTGGCGAACGAGCGCGTGCTGTTCGCCCACGAAAAGGCCTTCAAGGAAAAGGAGGGGCTGGTCGACCGGCTCGAAAAGCTGGTTCCGCGGTTCGAATATGTCGAGGTGAGCGACGCGGACGTTCCGCTGGCCGATGCGGTCAGCTCGTATCTTTTCAACGCACAGCTCGTGACTCCGCCAGACGGTGAGATGACCTTGGTCGCCCCCACGGAATGCCGGGAAACTCCGTCGGTCTGGTCGTGGATCGAACGCCACGTCGCCGGGAACGGACCGATCCGCCGGGTCGAGATCGTCGACGTTCGTCAATCCATGGCGAACGGCGGGGGCCCGGCCTGCCTCCGGCTGCGCGTCGTCGCGGACCCGGCAGCGGTCGACCCGCGATTCCTGGTCGACGACTCGAAGCTCGACCGTATTGGAGAGGTGGTGCGGACTCGCTGGCCGGTCGAGATCGCGAACGATGAACTTCGGGAGCCGCGCCTCCTCAGCGGCATCGAAACTGCTCGCGCGGCTCTCCTGGAAGCGCTCGACCTCACCGAACTCGGCTGAAATCCCGAAACGGGACGGTTTCTCTCGTCCTACCGCGACGTTAACCTTGTTTCTTAGCCCGCAAATGGCTCAAAACAGGGCTCGGGCCGTTCCTGCGTTAAGGATTGAGAGGCTTTTGGGTATGCTGCGGAAAGTGGGCCGCCTGTTCACGATCAAGACGCGCTTCGAAGCGTGGCTGGTCACTTACGCCATCGCGCTCGGAGCGGTTGAACGCGGCCGGCACTATCTCGAGACTTATCCAGGATTTGGCGGCTGGCTGCTCGCATGTGCGTGCACAGGTGTCGTGTTCCTTGCCGGAGCGAAGCTGCTCGATTCCGTGAAGGCGCCGCCGCCGGCGGTCGCAGGCGGGCCCTACCGCGCGCCGGTCCAGCGCCGGTCAGCTATTGGTCGTAGTCGACCCAGGCGCCAGCCGCTGCGGAGCGCTGCAAGGTTACGCTTTTCGCGCCACACAGATTGATCCCCGCCCAAGTTACGGGACCGACGCCGGAAACGGTCGCGCGGATATCGAACGCGCAATCGGGATCGCTGAACTGAACGGCGCCGCCAGCACCCTGGTTGAGCGATTTCCAGTCCGCCGTACCGGACCGCCTGATCGACAGCTCGGACAAGGCGCCTCCGGCACCGTTGACCAAAGTGAAATTGGCCGCCCCCGCGAAAGCGGGTGACGCCGTGGCCAGCAGGGCCGCAAGGCAGACGAGTCTCTTCATGTCGGCGAGCATACACTCGCCAACGCTTTGGCGGAACTGGATAAATGAAGTGTTACGCGGCCTGGAGGTCGACGTAGCTCGGCCGCGAGCTCCAGAACACCGGAGTGGCCGCCGGGCCCTGAATGAACGCCTCTTTCAGCGGAAGCGCAGTCGAGCAAAACGCGCACTCCGCCGACATGCGGCCGATGATCCAGTGCGTCCGGCCGCAGCCGGGGCAATGGTTCACCTCGCCGTCGTGATAGACCGCGTGGTAGCCGCGAGTGTTCGGGTTGAACGTGCGGCGGGACTCGAGCGAACTCAGCATGGTGCCTTCCTTCGAAACCATTTCTCCGCTCAACGAGCGTTGAGTCGTTAGGTTTCAGCGATGATCCGCTTAATGGCTCTTCGTGTCACTATTGGGGCACAATGTGTGCCGGGGCGGGACAGTCTGTGATTGGGGCTGTGGATAGTAACGAATGATTCACCGTTGGGGATCAAGGTGCCCTTTCGGCAGCAGCCGTGTGGAATCTCTGCCGACGGGACTAGGGGACGGGGGTCATGGAGTCGAACGCGCGTTATTACGCAAGGCGGGCAATCGAAGAGCGGATGAAAGCCCAGCGCGCGATTACCGAACAGGCCCGAGCATGGCACGCCAAGCTGGCACATGATTTCGCCGAGCGCGCCAACGCCAACGCCAACGCCGATAGCGCTCCCGCCGCGATCAGCGCCTAAGCGCTAATTTCAACTTTTCGCCGGCTTCTTGTGCGCGACGTTCAGCGCCACGGCCTCGCCGACCAGCGCCTTGAACGCCGCTCCGTCGACCTCGTCCCCCTGACGAATGTCGATCGCGCGCCGAGTGCCGCCGCCAAATCCTGAATTGAACAGGCCGTCCGGATCCTCGAGCGCCGCGCCACGCGCGAAGGTGAGCTTGACCTTGTCGCTATAAAGCTCGCCCGTGCAGATCATCCCGGCATGTTCCCACACGGGGACTCCGGCGGGGTTCGAGGGCTTCCGCCACTTCACCGCCTCCGCGACGTCCGGGTCGGCTTCGCGGATCAACCTGCGGATCCGCGCCAACGCCGCCCCGCGCCAGTCGCCGAGACCGGCAATCTTCCGGTCGATCTCCTCGCTTGCCGTGCTGGCCGCCCCGTCCATTGCCGCAATTCCCCTGCTTTCCTCGATGCCCCATGGCGGGACTCGAGGCCCGGTCAAAGCCCTTTCGATCCAAGCGGCCGCATTTTCGGCCAAACGGCCGTAGGAACCTTTTTGGGGGCCCCCGCATCTTCCTCATTATTCGCATTAGCTGGAGGGAAGAATGCCAGCCGATCATCCCAAATCCACCGCGAGGATCGCGGGACACCCGATCCATCCCATGCTCGTCCCCTTGCCGATCGGCTTCCTGGTCGGGGCGCTCCTCACCGACATCGCCTACGTCGGCTGGGGCTGGGCTTATTTCGCCTATTTCTCGACCTGGCTGATCGCCGCGGGCATCGTGACTGCCCTGCTGGCGGCCCTGGCGGGCTTCACGGACTTTTTCGGTGACGCGCGGATCAGGGCGCTCAAGAAGGCCTGGTACCATATGATCGGCAATCTCGCCGCCGTAGTTCTGTCGGTGGTCAACCTGCTGATCCACAATCGCGACGGAGCGATGGCGGTGATACCGACGGGCATTACGCTTTCCGCGATCGTGGTGCTGCTGCTTCTCTTCAACGGCTGGATGGGCGGCGAGATGGTGTTCCGGCACGGAGTCGGCGTGCTCCCCGACGGAGACACGCCGCCGGAGAGGTAGAATGTACCGTCTTGCGCGCTGGGCGGCGATCCTCCTCGTCATCGCGGCAGGGAGCTGCAGCAAGCCCAAGCCGCTTCCAATCACCGCCGGGATCGGGCCCAATCCAACGCTGCCCGAGCCGCGCTATTACGTCTTCCCCTCTATCAAGACCGCTTCGATCGTCGGCTGGTCGGGCAGCGAAGCTCCGACCGCCGCGCCGGGCCTCACGGTCACCGCCTTTGCCCACGACCTCGAGCATCCGCGCTGGCTTTACGTCCTGCCGAACGGCGACGTCCTTGTGGCTGAGAGCGATGCGCCGCCGGAAGTCCTCAAGCGGCCGAAGGACCTCGTCTTCAAGGTCGTCGTCAACGGGGCGACTAGCCCGCCGCCGAAGGTCCAGCGCATTCTCTTGCTCCGGGATGCCGATGGTGACGGAATCGCCGAGACCCGCACCGTTTTCATCGACAAGCTGAATTCACCCTTCGGAATGGCACTGGTCGGCAACGACCTTTACGTCGCCGATACGGACGCCTTGCTGCGCTTCCCGTATCAACAGGGCGCGACCTCGATCACGGCGAAGGGCGTCAAGATCACCGATCTCCCGGCCGGACCGATCGACCATCACTGGACGAAGAATGTGATTGCGAGCCGTGACGGGTCCAAGCTCTATGTGACCGTCGGATCGAACAGCAATGCCGGCGAGAACGGCATCCAGGAAGAAGTTCAGCGCGCGGGGATCCTCGAAGTCGATCCAAGAACCGGGGCCAAGCGCGTCTTCGCCTCAGGCATCCGCAATCCCAACGGAATGGGCTGGGAACCTACCACGGGCGCGCTGTGGACCGTTGCGAATGAGCGCGACGAAATCGGCGACGATCTCGTCCCCGATTACATCACTTCGGTTCGGGCGGGCGGCTTCTACGGCTGGCCTTATTCCTATTACGGCCGGCACATCGACAAGCGCGTTCGGCCCCAGCGCCCCGATCTCGTCGCCCGCGCGATCAAGCCCGATTATGCTGTCGGTTCCCACGCCGGATCGCTCGGTTTCACCTTCGCGACCGGCAACACGCTCGGCCCGGCCTATCGCGAGGGAGCGTTCGTCGGACAGCACGGTTCGTGGAACCGCAAGCCGCCGTCCGGGTACAAGGTCATCTTCGTGCCGTTCAGCGGCGGCCGGCCGAGCGGAATGCCGCGCGACGTCCTGACCGGTTTCCTCACAGGCAGCGGCGATGCGCGGGGCCGGCCGGTCGGTGTCGTGATCGACAAGCGCGGCGGCCTCCTGGTCGCCGACGATGGCGGCAATGTCGTCTGGAGGGTTTCGGCGGCGCCGAATGTTGCGCTCGCCGCGCAATAAATGGCGCGCCCGAAAGGATTGTCCTCGCCCTGCGGGCTCGTTCGTCTGCGCTGCGCTCCGACCCGAACAAGGTTCGATCTTCCTGAGCACGCCATTCGCCCCGCCTCCCTTCAGGAGGCAGGCGAGTGGCGCGCCCGAAAGGATTCGAACCTCTGACCCCCAGATTCGTAGTCTGGTGCTCTATCCAGCTGAGCTACGGGCGCGCGTGCCGGGAAACGGCAAGGCGCGCGACATAAGGGGACGAGCCCAGCCGCGCAACCCTTGACTGGTTGTCAGCCCCGCCACCCGCTCTTACACCCCGAGGCTATGCGAAGGCCGGCTTTCCTACTTCCGTTTCTTCTGCTTTCGGCCTGCGCTTCGGGCAATGCCCCGCCCTCGCTGCTTCCTCGCGCGGCCGAGGCGATCGATCCGCGAATTCCCGTCGTGAAGCCATTGAACGACCGGCCGGTGAATTCGGAGCTCGCCGGGCGCCTGGCCGAGCTGGTGGCAAAGGCAAGGAGCAGCGACGCGGCATTCAGGCCGGCAGCCGAAGAAGCGCAGCGGCTGGCCGAAGCGGCCGGCGACCCCCAGAGCGAGAGCTGGATAATCGCCGAGCAGGCACTCAGCCGCGCGATCGCCACTCGCGACCTCGCCGTTCGTGCCCTCGGCGACATCGACGCGCTCGGAGCCAACCGGCTCGAGGCGAATGCTGGCCTGTCACCCAATGATCTCGAGGCAATCGAGAGGGCTGGAGCGGAGGTCGGTGCGATCGACGAGCGACAGGCGCGCACGATCAAGGCCATTCAGGCGCGCCTCGGCCGCTGAGGCCCCGTCTAAACCCCTGAAAAAGTGATCAGCGGAAGAACGCTCGAATGATCGTCCGTCCAGCGCGCGAATCCGGCGCGGGGCGGAAGTCTATCCCACGTCTCGCCGCTTCGCTGGACGAGCTGGCCGAGCGTGCGGCGCGAAGGCGACAGGGCGATCCAGTTGGACCCCGTTTCATTGCGCCGAACTGCGTCCGGATCGGGCCGGTATTTGCGAAGGCTGGCAGTCCACCCGCCCGCGGCCGCGGCTGCGGCGACGACTGGCTGCAGGTCCAGGTAACGATTGGAAATATGAACGAGCAACAGCCCGTTGGGCGAGAGAAACCGGCGATAATCGGCGAATGCCTCCTGCGTCAGAAGATGCATCGGGACGGAATCCGACGAGAACGCGTCGACCACCAGCACGTCGGCCGAAGCGGGCGGTTCGCGCTCGATCAACAGCCGCGCGTCCCCAATCTTGATCTGCGCATCGGGCTTGCAACGCGAAACGAAGGTGAAACGCGTCGGGTCGCGGGCAATCGTCACCACCGCCGGGTCGATTTCGTAGAAACTCCAGTTCTGGCCCGGCTGCGCGTAACAGGCCAGCGTTCCGGCACCGAGACCCACGATCGCAATTCGCGCACGCGGACCGAAAAGCGCCGGCGCTTCGCGCATCGCGAGCCCGACCCCGGAGCGAGGCGCGTAATAAGAGGTCTCCATTCGCTCGCGTAGGGGCGAACCGAGGTTCTGAACGCCGTGCAGCGTCGTCCCGTGGACGAGCATTCGGGAACCGTTCTCCCCGGGGCGGATCGAATAGATGCCGAAGAAGCTGCGCGTCATCTTGCCCGGGCTCGCGCTAAGCTGGAGCTTCTCCCAGCCTCCGGCGACGATCAAGAGCGCCGCCACGCTGGCGGTGAAGAGCAAGCGATTGCCGATTGCGAAGATCGCGATGGCGATGATCGCAACCGCACCCACGCGGACGAGAGCGTCCGACAGCGGAAGACCGAACGCGCCCTTCCCGGCGACCGCAAGAACGGCGACCGCGACAATTCCGGCGACGGTGATTCGGCGAGCGTTCGAGCTGCCGTCCCACAGCCTCGCGAACCGCTCGAACGGGCTTTGGCCGCGCACCAGCCACGCCGCCGCGACCAGCAGCAACAGATGCTCATACGTCCAATCGAAAATGAGCGGTGCGATCAGCGCGCAGAAGGCGCCGCCGAGCGCTCCGCCGATCGACATGGCGAAATAGAAGAGGGTGAGATGGTCCGTCGGCGGCCTTGATTCGAACAGGCGGCTGTGGAGCGCGACCGACGCGCTGAACAGGTTGACAATCGAAATGACGCCGAACGCCAGAACCAGCCAGCTGAAGTCGACGAACACCCCGAAGCAGGCGAGTAGAAGGATGAGCGGGGCCAGCCGAATGACCCAGTTCGCCATTCCGCGCTTCTCCGCGAAGGCGACGGTGAAGCTGAGCAGATAGGCACCGAGCGGCACAACCCACAGCAAGGGCATCGCGACGAGATCGGTCGTGATGTGGAGAGTCGTCGACAGGATGAGGCCCGAGGGCACAGCCGCGAGCGCGATCCACTTGCCGATCAGCCGCCAGTCCGGCGCCCGCGCGGCTTTGTGCGTGACTCGCCGCGAGGATTGCGACCGCGGAAGCTGAAATGCGCACCAGCCGACGAGGAAGACCAGCAGGCCATAACCGACAGTCCACAACCAGCGTTGCTGGCTGACCCCCAGCAAAGGCTCCACGACCAGCGGATAAGCGATTAACCCGACGAAGCTGCCGAGGTTGGATGCGGCGTAGAGCGGATAGGGATCGCCGCCATCCGCTAGTGCAAACCAGCGCTGCAGAAGCGGCGCCTGGGCCGAGACGACGAAAAACAACGGGCCGACCGACACCAGCAGGAGCCAGGGAACCCACAGGAAGGGGTTTGCGTCAGGCGGGGGAACCGCCGACATCAATCCGATCGGAAGGGTCAGGCCGGCAAGGACGAGCAATCCGATATGAATGCTGGCCTGCCGCCGCGGTCGGACCCGGCCGAGCCAATGGGCATAGCCGTAGCCCGCAAGGAGCACCGCCTGGTAGACGAGCATCGCGGAGTTCCACACGCTCGGAGCTCCCCCGAGCCGCGGAAGGGCCATCCGGGCGATCATCGGCTGGACCAGGAAGAGCAGGAACGAACCGGTGAAGATGGTCGCGACGAACCGCGCCCGAACCGACCGCCCACGCGCGGAATCAATCGCCTTGCGCCCCACAGCACGCCCCCCTGCGCTCGATCTTAGCGTGAGACGAGGGGTCTTGGGTTAACGGCCCGCCGGGCGGTCCATCACATAAGTGATGTGCGCGCTAAGGGGATGATCGGGCGCAAATCGCGGATGCGCAAAGTCAAGGTCGGGGCGGCGGATCATGCTGAGGCGTTCCATCAAGCGCCAACTCGCCTCGTTAGCCGGTACTGTGAACGATACGATTTGGTCTACATCGAGATTGGCCCATGCCCAGTCGAACGTCGCCTGCGCGGCTTCGAGAGCATAGCCCTGTCCCCAGGCGTCTTCGCGCAACCGCCAACCGATTTCGACTTTGCCGTGAACGGGCCGGTCCAGATCGTCGCAGATCCTGAGCCCGCAATAACCGAGCAGGGCGCCGTCGGACTTCCGCTCGATTGCCCAGAAGCTGAAGCCTCGTTCGGCCTGGCTCTTCGCGATGCGCGCGAAAGCGGCGTCGATGTCCGTTTCGGATGCGGGCCCATTCAGGTGGCGCGTGACAGTATCCGTATTGCACGTCGCGAGATAGACGGCGCGGTCGGCGACATGCCAGGTCCGGAGGATCAGGCGCTCGGTTTCGGCGACGACCTCAGCCACCGATCGCCTCTACTCCCCGAACGAGCGCGTCGAGCGCCTCATCGACATGCTCGAGATGCGTCCGGAAGCAGAGGATCGCGCAGCGAAGGTAATAAGTCCCATCGATGCGGGTCCCGCTCAGCATCACCCGGCCTTCCTGCTGCACGTGGCGAATGAGGCGCTCGTTGAAATCGTCGGCGTCGCCACCCTTCGCACGGTAGCGGAAAGCAACGACGGAAAGCTCAGGCAGCGGGCCCGGATCCCAACCCTCCATCTCCGACAGGCGGGCGTGGAAGTAGCGGGCAAGCGCGAGCTTTTCCGCCTGGGCGGCGCGGAAGGCGGCGATCCCCGCGAGCTGCAGCGGCAGCCAGAGCCTCAGCGCCCGGAAATGGCGCGTCAGCTCCGTCGACAGGTCGCCCGGCGAAGGCCCGACATCCGCATCGAGGGGCTGGTGCATGTAGGCCGCGGTCGCACTGAAGGCGTCGAGCAGGTGCTTCCCCTCCCGGACAAGCGCCGCGCCGGTCCCGTAGGGCAGGAACAGAGTCTTGTGCGGGTCCAGCGCGACGCTGTCGGATTGCTCTAGCCCACGGAGACGCGCCTTGCCGTCCTCGCAGAGCTTGAACAGGCCGCCGTACGCCCCGTCGACGTGGAACCAGGCGCCGTAACGCCGGCAAAGCTCTGCGATCTCGGGCAGCGGATCGATCGAGCCGGTATCCACGGTTCCAGCCGAGGCCACCACCAGCCACGGGCGGATGCCGCTTCGCCGGTCTTGTTCGAGCGCCTGCTCGAGCGCTTCGACCGACATTCGATAGTTTTCATCGGTTGCGATCAAGCGCCGCGGCGAGCGTCCGCGCCCAGCGATGTGGAGCGCCTTGTCGACGCAATGGTGAGCGAAGCGCGTCAGATAAACCGCGCCGCCGCCCTCGCGGTCGCGGGCCTCGCGCGCGGCCACGACGGCTGTCAGGTTGGCGAGGCTGCCGCCCGAGGTCAGCGTGCCGGCGGCGGTTGTCGGATAATCGATCGCACTGGCCAGCCATTGCGTGCAGGCATTTTCAATGCGCACCGCGCCCGGCGCCGCGGGAGGATGCCCGGCATATTTGTTCGACGCGGCGGCCAGTAAGTCGGCGAGTCCCGAATGGAATAATCCACCGCCCGGAATGTAGCCCATGAACCGCGGCGAGGTTGTCGCAATCCCCGGATTCTCGATGCACTCGGTGATGAATTCGAGGGTCGACGTCAGGTCTCGGCCCGTCTCGCCGAATTCCGGGTCGAGCCGCCGCGAGAAGACTTCAGTGGCTGGTCGCAGGCTCGGCGCCTCCTCGACCCCGTCGAGGAAGTCCAGCGCATGGCCGAGCACCTGTTCGGCAAGGTCGCGACGCTGCGGCGAGTCCGGCTCGAGCGGTCGAGCCTGCGCTCGCAACGCTTCGATCTCGCCCCGCAGAGCGTCGGTCATCCCGCGATCAGCCGGGCTGCGTCGAGCGCATGATAGGTCAGCACTCCGGCGGCACCGGCGCGCTTGAAACCGAGCAGAGTCTCGAGGATCAAGGCGTCCCGGTCGCCCGCGCCGGCCGCCGCCGCGGCCTCGATCATCGCATATTCGCCGCTCACCTGATAAACGAAGGTCGGGACCCCGAATGCGTCCTTCACCCGCGCCACGACGTCGAGATAGGGGAGCCCCGGCTTCACCATGACGAAGTCGGCGCCCTCGGCGAGATCGAGCTCCACTTCGCGCAACGCCTCCTCGATGTTGGCGGGATTCATCTGATAGCCGCGCTTGTCTCCCTTGAGCCGGCCCTGGCTGCCGACCGCCTCGCGGAACGGACCGTAGAAAGCCGACGCATATTTGGCGGCATAAGCCATGATCGCGACATTCTGATGGCCCGCGCTTTCCAGCGCGTCGCGGATCGCAGCAACGCGTCCGTCCATCATGTCGGACGGGGCAACGATGTCGGCTCCCGCTTCGGCCTGGACCAAGGCCTGATCGGCGAGCACCTTCACCGTATCGTCGTTGATGACATTGCCGGCGAGGTCGACGAGCCCGTCATGGCCATGGCTCGTATAGGGATCGAGCGCGACGTCGGTCAGGACGCCGACGTTCGGGACAGCGTCCTTGATCGCCTTGATCGCGCGGCAGACCAGATTGTCCTTGTTGAGCGCCTCTTTCGCGTCGTCGGTCCGAAGATCGTTGGGCGTGTTCGGGAACAGAGCGACGCAAGGGATCCCGAGCTCGGCCGCGAGCCGGACCCGTCCCGGCAGCTTGTCGACGCTCCAGCGCGAAACGCCGGGGAGCGAACCGATCGGCTCCTCGCAATCGGAGCCGTCGCAGACGAACAGGGGCCAGATGAAATCGCTCGGGTGAAGGCGGTGCTCTGCGAGCATATCGCGCATCCAGGGCGAGACCCGCCCGCGGCGCATGCGAAGAGAGGGGAAGGAAGACATTTGGGCGCTATAGCGCCAGCCGTTGCACAGCGAAGCTGCTTTCTTGATTCACACGAAGACACGAAGGACACGAAGGAGTCGCGGCCTTCATCGTGGTCTTCGTGAACTTCGTGCCTTAGTGTGAAATAATTATCCGCTGGGATTCAGCCGCGCCGTCTGCTCCATCGCGCCTTCGGCTTCCTCGATCGCCTCATCGGTGCTGATCGGCGGCATCATCCGCTGCTGCCTCCATCCGCCGTGCAGGTAGAAGCCGATGGCCATCAGCATGTTGGCGAGGCTGCTGACCGGGAAGCTCAGCCACAGCGAATCCGCGCCGAGCCAGCGGTGTGCGCCCACAGCGAAACCGAGCCGCACGGGGTAGAGGCCGATGGCGAGGATGATCAGCGGTCCGATGACGGCGCCGTTCGCTCGAACGACCCCGAACAGGATCATCGTCACCCCGAACAGCAGGAAGCTCCACGTCGCGAGGATCTGGATGTGCTCGGCGATCGGCAGCGCCGGGCTGTGACCGCCGAGGAACAAGGCCAGGGCCGGGCGATCGGCGACCGCGAGGAGCACGACGAGCACCCCGGTGATGATGAGGTTCTGGACGATCCCGACGCGGCTGATGCGCCCGACACGGTCCCAACGGCCGGCGCCGATGTTCTGCGCCGCCATCGCGCTCGCGGCAGCGGCAAGCGCCATCGCCGGCATCTGCAAATAGGTCCACAGCTGCATCGCGACTCCGAACGCGGCCGTCGTATCGACCCCCTCGCGGTTGACGAGGCCGATCGTCGCCAATGCGGACGATGAGATGACGATCATCTGCAGGCCCATGGGGAAGCCCTTGCGGAGGATGACTCCGAGCAGCTGCCGGTCCGGCTTGAGATAGGCGAGCTCGTGGCCGCGCAGCCGCAGCGGCAGGTCCCGCCAGTAGATCGTCGCGAGGAGAGCGGCGAGGCCGACATAGTTGGCGATCACCGTCGCGAGCGCACTTCCGGCGATCCCGAGCCGCGGGGCGGGCCCGAGGCCGAGGATGAAGACCGGGTTCAAGCCCGCGTCGAGCACCACCGCCAGGATCATGAACCATAAGGGCGTCATCGCGTCGCCTGCGCCGCGCAGCGCCATCATCAGCATGACCAGGACGAGGATCGCGGGCATGGCGGTGAAGATCACCCGCAAATAAGCCAGCGCAAACGGCATCGCGTCGGGCGGCATGGCGAGAAGATGCAACAAAGCCGGCGATGCTAACCAACCGACGATGCCGATGATGACGGCGACGGGCAGGAAGCTGCCGATCGCGGTCCCGACGACGCGCCGTGCCTGGTCGATATTCTTCGCTCCGAACGCCTGGCCGATCAGCACGGTCGAGGCCATTCCGAAGCCGAATACGAACGACATCAGGAGGAACATGATGAAGTTCGCGTTGAAGGTCGACGCGAGGGCCTTCTCGCCGAGGAAGCGCCCGATCCAGATCGAGTTGATCGAGCCGTTCAACGACTGGAGGATCGAGGAGACGAGCGTCGGCAGCGCGAAGACCAGCAGGGTCTTGCCGATCGCGCCTTGCGTCAGATCGCGGCCGTGCTGCGGTTTGGTGGCCATTTTATCCCCTAACTGTGCTCCCGCGCAGGCGGGAGCCCAGACGCGCGAAGCGCTCTTGCTCGCCCTTCGGGCTTGGACTGGGCCCCTGCCTTCGCAGGGGCACGATCTACCCTAGCCGCTC
>JBKPOO010000078.1:0-16596 GCA_046733175.1 Pseudomonadota bacterium | reverse complement strand
CTGACGATGTCGGTGGACGGCTTCTATTCGCACTTCACGGAGGACGTCGACCAGAAGGGCTTCGAAATGCCGTTCAACTGCGGCGGCTTCTGCGGCAATGACGCGATCTCGAACGTCACGGTCGGTTCGGACGGGATAGTCACGTCCGCGACCATCGCCGGCACGCCAGTCATCGAGAATTATGCGACCGATCACCATTCGAACCAATATGCACTTGGCTGGAACGCGTTGTGGGACAGCCACAACGGCTGGCGGGCGATGGCCGACCTCAGCTGGTCGCGCACCAATAGAAAAGAGCATCGCATCGAGACGACGGCGGGTCTGAACTTCGGCGCCAAAGACCCGATTACCAACAAGCTCATTGCCCCAGCGCCCGCAATCGTATCCTACACCGTTACCGGTCATGGGCCGGAATTCGTCAGCAATTTCAATGGGGCCAATCCGGCGCTGGTCTTGACCGACGTGGAAGGCTGGAGCTGCTGCGGCAACCCGCCTCAGGCCGGCTATGACAAGCTGCGCAAGAGCAGGGACGACCTCAAGGAAGCTCGCGGCGAGATCGAGCGCGAGATCGGCAGCTTCATCAGATCGATCAAGCTCGGTGTCGACTATACCGATCATGACAAGCGGCTAACTCAGGACGAGGCTTTCCTCGCGCCGCCGAACGGCGGGCTGGAGGCCGCGATCCCGACAAGCGTGCTGCAACCGACTTTCACGCTGGACCGTGGCCTCGGTCCAATCCTCTCGTGGGACCCGCGTGCGCTCGTCCCCGAGGGCGTGCTGGACTTCATTCCCAACCCCTTTGGCGCGAACGCGGGTTATCATGTTAGGGAGAAGGTCTGGACGCCATATGTCATGGCACCGCTTGAGGCGCAGCTGGGAGCGGTGACGCTCACCGGTAACATCGGTTTACAGGGGGTCCACACGGAAGTCCGGTCTTCGGGCGCTGCGCATGCGACGGTCACCGACAAATACTGGATGTGGCTACCCAGCATGAATCTCAACTTCCGTTGGGATAACGGCTTCGTCGTTCGTCTGGCGGCGTCCAAGGAGTATATGCGCCCACGCCTGCCTGACCTGAATAACATCGTCAATTTCAGCTTCAATCCGCAACTCAATCTCTACACGGGTGGCGGCGGTAACCCGTTTCTTCGGCCGTACCAGGCGAAGGCGATCGACTTAAACATCGAGAAATATTTCGGATCGAAGGGCTACATCGCGCTGCAGACGTTCTACAAGCACATCGACACCTACATCGCCAACGGCAACAACACGAATTTCGATTATTCGCCATTCCCAGTGCCGCCCGGGCAGGTGCCGCCGACGCCAATCGGCATCTTCAACGGTAACGTGAACACCCATGGCGGATACATGTACGGTGCGGAACTGGCCGGCACCCTGCCGTTCGACATTTTCTTGCCTGCGCTGGATGGCTTCGGAATCACGGGCGGCGGCGGCTACACCAAGACCAAGGTCAAGGATTTCAACGGTGATCCAAGTGTCATTCCGGGCTATTCCAAGTGGGTCGCAAACCTCACCGCTTTCTACGAGAAGAACGGATTCAACGTCCGCGGCAGCATGCGTTATCGCTCCGGATTCCAAGGCGATTTTGTGTTGTTCAGCGGAGGCCTCGATCGCCAGTTTGTGCTCGCCGAAACGATATACGACGCGCAGATCGGCTACGATTTCCCGATTGGATCGATGTTTAGCGGGCTGTCAGTCTTCCTTCAGGGGCAGAATCTGACGAATGAGCGGCAGGCGACAATCGGTCTGCCTGAATTTCCAAACTCGTGGCTAAAATACCAGACCTACGGCCGCCGGTTCCTCGCCGGAGCCACGTACAAGTTCGGTCAGCGTGCCGCGCCACCGCCTCCGCCACCTCCGCCGCTACCTCCGCCGCCGCCTGCTGCGCCGCCTCCGGCGACCCAGACCTGCGCGGACGGATCGGTGATTCTCGCGACGGATGCGTGCCCGGTCCCGCCGCCTGCACCGCCACCGCCCGCGGCGGCGCCGGAACGCGGTCTCTGATTTGAATGATCCCGGCGGTGTTGCACCACCGCCGGGCCGCCTCGTATCGCGCTTTGAATGAGCCAGTCCTCGCCCCTCGATATCGTCATTGCCGGCGGCGGGACTGCCGGCTGGGTCGCGGCCGCGACCTTCGCGCGCTTCCTCGGCAATCGGGCATCGATCACCCTGGTCGAATCGGACGAGATCGGGACCGTCGGCGTCGGCGAAGCGACGATTCCGCAAATCCACAACCTCATCATCGGCCTCGGCCTGGACCAGGCCGAATTCCTGCGAAGCACCAACGGCACCTTCAAGCTCGGTATCGAGTTCGACGGCTGGACCGGCGAGGGCCAATCCTATACCCATAGCTTCGGTTACACCGGGCGCGGCGTTGGGCTCATCCCGTTCCGTCAGCTCTGGCTTCGCGGGCGGGCGCTCGGAGTCGCCAAAGAGTTCGGCGATTACAGCTTCAACATCGCCGCCGCTCGGCTCGGCAGGATGTCGACCAACGCGGCGACCAACACGATTCCCGAGCTCGCCTACGCCTATCATTTCGACGCATCGCTCTTTGCCAAAATGCTTCGCGGCTATTCGGAGGAGCGCGGTGTTCGACGCATGGAAGGCATGATCGTCGACGTCGAGCGGAATGGCGAGACCGGCGACATTACCGGCCTTCTGCTGAACGGTGAGAGGCGAATTGCCGGAAACCTCTTCATCGATTGCACCGGCTTTCGCAGCCTCCTGCTCGGGAAGGCGCTCGGGGTGGGATATCTCGACTGGAGCAAGTGGCTTCCGTGCAATTCCGCGCTGGCCGTGCCTTGCGAGACCAGCGACGCTTTCCGACCTTACACGCAGGCGCTCGCCCGGCCGGCCGGATGGCAATGGCGGATCCCGCTGCAGCACCGCACCGGCAACGGCCATGTCTATTGCCGCGAATTCATCTCCGACGACGAAGCCGCGTCGATCCTGCTCGCCAATCTCGACGGCGCTCCGCTCGCCGATCCACGGCCGATCCGCTTCACCAGCGGCCGGCGGGAAACATTTTGGTCCCATAATTGCCTGGCGCTGGGGCTTGCCGCCGGCTTCATGGAGCCGCTGGAATCGACCAGCATCCATCTCGTCCAGTCGGCGGTCGCGAGGTTGCTCAACTTGCTGCCGGGGGACCTTGCAAGCACCGATTCCGCTCGCGACTATTTCAATCGCTTGTCCGAGATTGAGTGGGCGAGAGTTCGCGACTTCATCACGCTCCATTATTTCGCGAATGGTCGCGACGGCGAGTTCTGGGACATGTGCCGGAACATGGAGCTGCCGGACACTTTGCTCCAGAAGATCACCTTGTTCCGCGAGGCCGGGCTGGTCATCCGCGAGGAGGAGGAGTTGTTCCTCGACGACAGTTGGGGCCAGGTGATGATCGGCCAGGGCATCATTCCGAAGGGCTGGTCGCCGCTCGCCGACAATGTCCCGGGGGAGGATATCGGACCCTTCCTCGAAAGCGTCGCGACAAGCTATCGGTTGCGCGCCGAATCCTTGCCGACGCACCGCGAATTCGTCGGCGCGATGATCGGCGAGCGAGTGGAGGAGCGCCAATGACTTTCGCTCGTGCGCTGATCGGCGGTTTCGCGCTTTTTATCGCGACCGATGCGCCAGCCGCGACTTCGCCGGCGCTCGCCTCCTATCGCGCGCGCCTGCCGGAGGACGAGGTCATCTATTTCCTCCTGCCGGACCGGTTCGAGAATGGCGACCCGTCCAACGATCGCGGCGGGCTCACCGGCGACCGTCTCGCAACCGGCTACGACCCGACCCACAAGGGCTTCTTCCACGGCGGCGATCTCAAGGGCCTGACGTCGAAACTCGATTACATCAAGGGCTTGGGAGCGACAGCGGTGTGGGTCGCGCCGGTCTTCCAGAACAAGGCCGTCCAGGGCTCGCCGGGACAGGAGAGCGCCGGCTACCACGGCTATTGGATCACCAACTTCACCCGGGTCGATTCTCATCTCGGAACGAATGCGGATTTCAGGACGCTGGTCGATGCGGTTCATGCCCGCGGCATGAAATTCTACATGGATATCGTCGCCAACCACACGGCCGACGTCATCCAGCTCGCCGGCTGCAAAAGCGGGGTCGAATGCGATTATCGGAGCATCGCCGATTATCCCTACCAGCGCCGCGGAGGGGCGAACGGCGAACCGATCAATCCTGGCTTCGCGGGTGAGAAGGACGGCGCAGCCGCGAACTTCGCGAAGCTCAAGGACCCGAGTTACGCTTATGGAGTGGGCGTTCCGGAAGCCGAGCGGCACATCAAGGTCCCCGACTGGCTCAACGACCCGATCTATTACCACAATCGCGGCAATTCGACGTTCCGGGGCGAATCCAGCCTCATGGGCGACTTCTTCGGGCTCGACGATCTCTTTACGGAGCATCCGCGCGTCGTGCGCGGGATGATCGACATCTACTGCCGCTGGATTACCGATTATGGCGTCGACGGCTTCCGCATCGACACCGCGCAGCACGTGAACCCCGAATTCTGGCAGAAGTTCGTGCCCGCAATGCAGGCTTGCGCGCGGAAGAAGGGCATCCCGCATTTCCATATCTTCGGCGAAGTCGCGACGAGCGACATGGACCCGGCGCATACCGCGGTGAACACCCGGCTCGACAAGCTTCCGAGCGTGCTCGATTTCTCCTTCACACGGGCGGTCGTCGATGTCGTCTCGGGCACCGCTGGCACCGACGAGCTCGAAAAACTCTTCCGCGCCGACCCGCTTTACGAAGGCGGAGCCGCCGCGGCGCTACGGCTGCCGACCTTCCTCGGCAATCACGATGCCGGCCGCTTCCCGATGCTGGTCAAGCACTTCCTCCCAAAGGCCACCGATGACGAGCTGCTCCGGCGCGACATGCTCGGACATGCGATGCTTCTGACGCTCCGGGGAGTGCCGACGATCTATTCGGGCGACGAGCAGGGATTCGTCGGCAAGGGCGGCGACCAGGAAGCGCGGCAGGACATGTTCGCTTCGCGGGTGGCGACCTACAACGAGGATAAATTGCTCGGAACGAGCTCGACGACGGCACAGGCCAATTTCAGCACCGACCACCCGCTCTATCGTGAGATTTCCGGGCTGGCGCGGATCCGCACGACCCATCGTGCGCTGACCCGCGGGCGGCAAGTCGTGCGCTATTCGCAGGACAAGCCGGGATTGTTCGCCGTCTCCCGCTTCGATCCGGCAAGCGGGCGCGAGATGCTGCTTTTGTTCAACAGCTCGACGACCGCGATCCGCCAGAACGTCAGGGTCGAGACTCGTTCGACCAGGTTCGACGCCCTCGCCGGCCCTTGCCCGGCCTCAGCATCGGCCCCGGGGACCGTGAGGATCGAGCTTCCGGCCCTTGCCTATGCGATCTGCGATGCTCGCTGAGCAGGTGAGCACCGACAAGGCCGCGGCGACGGCCCAGCCGTGGTGGAAGGGCGCGGCGATCTACCAGATCTATCCGCGCAGCTTCGCGGATTCGAACGGCGACGGGATCGGCGATTTGCCCGGAATTATCGACAAGCTCGATTATGTCGCGAGCCTTGGGGTCGACGCGGTCTGGTTGTCTCCCTTCTTCACCTCGCCGATGCGCGACTTCGGCTATGACGTTGCGGATTATACGGCCGTCGATCCGGTCTTCGGAACGATGGCGGACTTCGACGCACTCGTCGCCAAGGCCCACGCTCTGGGCCTGAAGGTGATCATCGACCAGGTCTATTCGCACAGCTCCGACCAGAATGGCTGGTTCCAGGAGAGCCGTTCGAGCCGCGACAGCCCCAAGGCGGATTGGTACGTTTGGGCCGACCCGAAGGATGACGGATCCCCTCCCAGCAACTGGCAGTCGGTCTTCGGCGGTCCCGCATGGACGTGGGACGCGAGGCGCGGCCAATATTATCTTCACAACTTTCTTCCCGAGCAGCCCGACCTCAACCTTCACAACCCGGCGGTCCAAGACGCGGTGCTCGGCGTCGCGCGCTTCTGGCTCGACCGCGGAGTCGACGGATTCCGGCTCGATGCGATCAACTTTGCGATGCATGACCCGAGCCTTCGCGACAATCCGCCGGCTACGCCCGGTGGAAAGCGGACGAGGTCGTTCGATTTCCAGCAGCACATTTACAACCAGTCCCACCCGGGCATCGTCGGTTTTCTCGAGCGGCTGCGCGAGGTCGTCGACAGCTACGGCGACCGGTTCACTTTGGCCGAAGTCGGCGGCGATCATGCGCTGGGTGAAATGCACGCATTCACTGAGGGTCAAGCGCGCCTCAACAGCGCCTATGGCTTCGACTTCCTCTACGCGGACAAGCTCACTCCGACGCTGGTCGCGCAGGTCGCGAAGGACTGGCCCGAAAGCGCCGGCTGGCCGACCTGGGCGTTCGAGAATCACGACGCTCCGCGGGCCATTTCCCGCTGGTCGAGCGGGGAAAATGCGGACCAGCTGGTTCGCGCCAAGATACTGCTGCTCTGCTGCCTCCGCGGCTCGATCATTTTTTATCAGGGCGAAGAGCTCGCTTTGCCGCAGGTCGATGTTCCGTTTGAAAGGCTCCAGGACCCTGAAGCGATCGCGAACTGGCCGCACACCTTGAGCCGGGACGGTGCGCGCACTCCAATGGCGTGGAGCGCGGACGCTCGGAACCTGGGTTTCTCGACCGGTGAGCCATGGCTCCCGCCTGGCGCGAGCCACCGCGCGCTCGCGGTTGACCAACAGGAGGGCCGCGACGCGTCGACCCTGGAATTCACGCGCAAGTGCGTCGCGCTGCGCAATCGCCACCCCGCGCTCCGAACGGGATCGATGCGGATCGTCGAAGCCGGCGAGAGCCTGCTGGTGTTCGAACGCGCGGTTGGGGGGCAACACCTCCGCTGCACCCTCAATCTCTCTGAGGAAGACATTCGCTACGAACCGTCCGGCAAGACCCTTCTCGCTACAGGCCGGGTCGATGGCGGCATGCTCGGGGCTTATGCCGCGCTCATCGAGGATCTGCCATGACGCTTTGGCGTGTGCTTGTCGCCTTCGTCCTGTGCTGCGTCGCCGCACCGGCCGCCGCGCAAGACGTCGCTCAGGCACCGCCCGGTTCTAAGATCGTCGCCAGCGAGGACTCGCCCTCGAAGACCATCCATGTCGACGTGACGGTCAACGCCGAGGGCCGCGTTGGCTATATGGTTTCGCGATTGGGCCGTCCGGTGATCGGCGAAAGCCGGCTCGGTTTCCTCTTTACAGATGCGCCCGAGATGCTCCGCAACTTCAAGGCGGTCGGACATACGACGCGCAGCTTCGACCAGGCCTGGGAGGAGCCGTGGGGCGAGTATCGAAAGATTCGCGACCATTATAACGAGATCGCGGTCAGCTTCGACGAGCAGAATTGGCTGAAGCGGCGGATGACCGTCGTCTTCCGCGTCTTCGATGACGGTGTCGGCTTCCGCTACGAATTGTTCGCCGCGCCCGGCTTCACCCACGCCAACATCGCGGACGAGCTGACTGAGTTCAACGTCGCCGAGCCCGGCACAGCCTGGTGGGACGAGGCGCTAGAGTGGAATCGGGAAGAGTACCTCTATCGCCGAACGCCGATTGAGGAGGTCGGCACCGCACAGACCCCGCTGACCATCCGCACGCAAAGCGGGCTTCATCTGTCATTCCACGAGGCCGCGCTGGTCGATTATTCGGGCATGGACCTGAGGCGTGTTCAGGGCCGCGTCCTCAAGGCGAACCTGATGCCCTCCTCGTCGGGGCCGAAGGTCAGCCGCGACCTCCCGATGGCGACCCCGTGGCGGGTGATCATGATCGCGCCCGACGCGCCGGCGCTCTACAGATCGGCCCAGATCGTCCTCAATCTCAACGAGCCCAACCGGCTCGGCGACGTCAGTTGGGTGAAGCCGATGAAATATGTCGGCATCTGGTGGGCAATGCACCTCGACCAGGCGACCTGGAACAGTGGGCCCAAGCACGGAGCGAGGACCGCCAACGCCAAGCGCTACATCGACTTCGCCGCCCGCAACGGCTTCGGCGGAGTGCTCGTCGAAGGCTGGAACAAAGGTTGGGACGGCGACTGGTTCGGCCGCGGCTTCGATTTCAGCTTCACCGAGCCCTATCGCGACTTCGACCTGGCCGAAGTCGCCCGCTACGCGAAGTCGAAAGGAGTCGCGATCATCGGCCATCACGAGACCGCCGGGAATATCGCCAATTACGAAAAGCAGCTCGGCCCCGCGCTCGACCTCTACCAGAAGCTCGGAATCCACGCGGTGAAGACGGGTTATGTCGCCGACGCGGGCGGAATCCAGGCGCTCGGCCCGGACGGCAAGATCCATTTCGAATGGCACCAGGGCCAGGTGATGGTGAACCATCATCTGAAGGTCGTGACGGAAGCGGCGAAGCGGCAAATCGCCGTCAACCCGCACGAGCCGGTAAAGGACACAGGCCTTCGCCGCACCTACCCCAACTGGATCAGCCGCGAGGGCGAGCGCGGAATGGAATATAATGCCTGGGGCACGCCCAAGAATCCGCCGGAGCATGAGGCGAACCTGATCTTCACGCGAATGCTTTCCGGCCCGATGGACTTCACGCCCGGAATCCTCAGCCTCAAGGGCAAGGGCAACACGCAAATCCTCTCGACGCTCGCCAAGCAGCTCGCGCTCTACGTCGCGATCTACTCTCCCATCCAGATGGCCGCCGACCTTCCCGAAAATTACGAAGCGACCCCCAAGGCCTTCCAGTTCATCAAGGACGTCGCGGTCGATTGGGACGATACTCGGATGCTCGCCGGCGAGGTCGGAGACTATGCCGTGATCGCCCGGAAGGTACGGAACGACCGCGACTGGTTCCTGGGCGCGGTTGGTGATGAGCAGGAGCGGATCGTCGACGTACCGCTCGACTTCCTCGACCCCAATATCGACTATGAAGCGCAGATCTACCGCGACGGCGACAAGGCCGATTACCGCACGAACCCGCGCGAGATCGTCATCGAAACACGAATGGTGAGGAGCACGAGCCATCTCCGCTTGCGCATCGCTCCCGGTGGCGGGGCGGCGGTTCGTTTCCGATTCACCACGCGCGACTGATGGCTGAGGCTCCGAGAACGGTCGTCATCCTCGGCGGCGGAACGGCTGGATGGATGACGGCCAACCTCCTCAACCAGCGGTGGGCGCAACGTGGCACGCGGATCAGCCTGATCGAATCCAAGGACATCGGGATCATCGGCGTCGGCGAAGGCTCGACCCCGCAGCTCAAGGCCTTCTTCGACAAGATGGGCATCGAGGAATCCGAATGGATGCCGCCGTGCAACGCGACGTACAAAGCCGGAATCGAATTCCATGGCTGGTCGGAACGCCCCGGCCACGAGCATTATTTCCACCCCTTCCCGACCGACGTCGATCATTTCACCCAGCCGCGCTTCTTCTACGCCACCCGCGCCCGGCGCACGGGCCGCGACATGCCGGCTCATCCCGATCCCTTCTTCGTGCCGACCCGCGTCGCGCACGACGGACGGGCCCCGGTCGCGCCGCCCAACTTCCCCTTCTTCGTCAGCTACGGCTATCATTTCGATGCTTTCCTGATCGGCGCGTACCTCCGCGAGTTCGGCACCGCCCGCGGAATCGAGCATGTCGAGACGCGCATCGCCTCGGTCGAACTCGACGAGCAGGGCAACGTTCAGGCCCTCCTCGCCGAAGACGGCCGAAAGTTCGAAGCCGATTTGTTCGTCGACGCGAGCGGGTTCCGCGCGGCGATCATCGAAGGTGCGCTGGGGGAGCCGCACCGCCCGTTCGCGGAGAATCTGTTCAACGACCGTGCCGTCGTCACGCCGACCCCCCTCCCGGCCGACGGAGTCCGCGCCTGCACCCGCTCGACCGCCAAATCGGCGGGGTGGATCTGGCATATCCCGCTCACGAACCGGATCGGCAACGGTTACGTCTATTCCTCGCGCTATATCGACCCGGATGGCGCGGCTGCCGAGCTCCGCTCTCACCTCGGCCTCGCCGAGGACGCGGAAGTCCGCCACCTCCAAATGAAGTGCGGGCGGATCGAGCGCAGCTGGGTCAAGAACTGCCTCGCGGTCGGGTTAGCTCAAGGATTCCTCGAACCGCTCGAAGCGACTGCGCTTCACATTGTCATCAACACGGTCGAATCCTTCCTCGACGCGTGGGACAAGGACGAGCGAGACCAGTTCAACGCCGCGATCGCCCGGCGCTACGAAGGCATTCGCGATTATCTAGTCTGCCACTATCGTACGGCGCTTCGCCGCGACACGGATTATTGGCGCGACGCGACGAGGAACGACTCCCTCTCCGACAGCCTGAAGGGCGTGATCACCGCGTGGTTCACCGGCGCGGACCTCGAACAGGAAGTGATGCGCCAGGACATTGCGCGCTATTACTCGCCCATGTCGTGGCACTGCATGCTCGCCGGCTACGGCAACTTTCCCGAACAGGACCGGCTGAAACCGCCGGGGCCAGACATCTCGCCCATCGACATGGCCGAGGTCGACCGGTTCGTCACCGGCTGCGCCATGAATTTCCCCGCCCACGCCGAGGCGCTCGCCCGCCTAACGGAGGCCGTATGATCAGAACGCTCCTGTCTGCCCTGCTCGCCGTTCTCGGCGCCGCTCCGGCCGTTGCCGGCGATGCACAGGGGCCGATCCATGTCAGCGCCGGGACCACGGTCGATCTCGGCATCGTCCAGTCCAAATATACGGACCCGCGGCGCGTCGTCGTGTGGCTTCCCGACGGCTACAAGCCGAGCGGGCCCAGATATTCCGTGCTTTACATGCACGACGGCCAGAACCTCTTCGACAAGGCGACCGCGGGTTACGGCATGGAATGGGAGATCGACGAACATCTCTCCAAGCTGATCGCTGATAAGAAGGTGCGGCCGACGATCGTCGTCGGCATCTGGAACACGCCCAAGCGGCTCCAGGAATATGTGCCGTCGAAGGCCTTCACGACCCTGCCGGCCGATTATCGCGACAAGATCCGAGCGCTCTACGGCGGCGATCCGCTGTCGGACGGCTATTTGAAGTTCATGGTCAACGAGCTGAAGCCGATGATCGACCGGCGCTTCAAGGTCAGGACCGATCGCGCAAACACCGTGATCATGGGTTCGTCGATGGGCGCCCTCATCTCGCTTTACGCGATCGACGAATATCCCAAAGTATTCGGCGGCGCGGGGATGATGTCGACCCACTGGCCGCTGGTCATCAATCCCGACGGCAAGCCGGTCAGCGATGAGGATTATGAGGTCGTTTCCGCGACCTTCGAGCGCTATCTTGCGCCCGCATTGCCCGACCCCAGGACGCACCGGCTCTATTTCGATCACGGCAGCGAGACTCTCGACGCCGTCTACAAGCGCTACCAGGATCGCGTCGACGGCGTGGTCGCGCGCCGCGGCTATGTTCCGGGGAAGAACTGGCTGACCCGCAATTACCCTGGCCAGAAGCACAATGAGATCAGCTGGGCCTCGCGGGTCGATGTCCCACTACAATTCCTGTTGCCGCCGCTCGAGCGGCGCTAGCGGACCCGGCTAATGTCTGCTTTCGACCATTGCCGACGTTAGCAGCTCTGATAGCCACCTTATCTTTCGGTAGATCAAGAGCTTGGGGCGGACCGGCTAAGCTACTGAGGCTGCTCGGAGTCGGAGCGACGGGCGCCCAGTCGAGCAGTATCCGACCAGGGAGGCAAGTATGAGTAAGATGCTTCTTCAGTTTGGCGCGGTCGCTTTGGCATTCACGCCGGCCGCCGTTCCTTCAAGCGCGCAGGCCCAAAGCTCGAGCGGACAAGTCTGCGGGACGAGTACGGGCGATGGAGCGCACAGATCCGCCAGACAAGAGAGCCGCGCCTAAACGCGCCCGATGAGATGTCCCCTCGCGACCCATTGCGGACATTCGTGATGGCTGCTGGTATCTACCTGCTGAACAGAGTCGATGTCGGTGTTTGTATCCTATGCGCGGCCGGACGAGCCGAGAGCGGACCGGGTCGCTGAAGCGCTCCGCGCCGCCGGCTACGAGGTGTGGCGCGACGACGAACTTCCGGCGCACAGAGCCTACTTCGAAGTCATTGAAGAGCGCCTGAACGCCGCAAAAGCCGTAGTGGTCTTATGGTCCGTCAATGCAGCGAAGTCGCAATGGGTGCGCGCAGAGGCTGACGCCGCACGCAATCGCAGTTTGCTTGTACACGCGAGCCTTGACGGTACCGTGCCACCCATCCCCTTCAACCAAATCCAATGCGCAGACCTCGGCGGCGACGGCGAACTCACAGAGAGCCGTGGTTGGGCAAAGCTGATCCGGAGTGTCAACGCTCTTGCTGGCGAACCCAAGGCGGCGAAAGATCCCGCGGCGCCAGAGCGGCGGAAGCAAGTTTCAATCTGCGTTCTGCCCTTCTCGAATATGAGCGGGGATAGTGAGCAGGAATACTTCAGCGACGGCATCGCCGAAGACATCACGACGGACCTGTCGAAGGTGTCCGCGCTCGAGGTAACTGCACGCAACACTGCCTTTACATTCAAAGGAGGGGCAGTGGACGTGCGCGAAGTGGCCAGGAAGCTAGGTGTCAGTCACGTGCTGGAAGGCAGCGTTCGCAAAGCAAATAATCGCGTGCGTATCAGCGCACAGTTGATCAATGGCCAGAGCGGCGCCCACCTGTGGGCGGACCGCTTCGATCGCGACCTCACCGATATTTTCGCGATCCAGGACGAGATCTCGCATGCGATCGTCGAAGCTCTCAAGGTCTCGCTGTTGCCGAACGAGAAAAGAGCGATTGAAAGGCGCGGCACGGCCGATCCCGCCGCTTACGATCTTTATCTCATGGCACGGAATCATTGGGCGACCGGCAATCATGGCGATGTCCATCGAGAGGAACGGGTTATTCGCCTTTGCGAGCGCGCCATCCAAATCGATCCCGAATATGCAGATGCATGGGCACTCCTCGCCATAGCGCAGTCAAGCCGTCATCATGCGTTCGGTCTAGCCGGCGACGATGGAGTTGAAGCGGCTAAACGGGCTCTGGCGATCAACCCCTCACTTGCTGAAGCGCATTGCCCCATCATCCGGCGACACATCGAAAATCGGGAGTTTCTCAAGGCGGAAGAAGCGGTAGCCCGTGCTTTGATCGCCGGAGCGGATTCATGGGAAGTCCACCATGAAGCCATGCGGAATCACGTCCGCCAACGGAATTTCGAACAGGCGGCGTACCACTTGCGAAGACAAGTCTCGGCGATGGAGTCCGACTATTACGGATGGGGAATGCTGCTAAGCTATGAATGGGCGTTGGGGCATCACGAGGAAGTGCGGGAGGTCGCCGAGAGGGCGCTTCAAGAGGCCGATAAGGCTCTCGATCGCGACGGGAATAACGGAGCAGCTCTGAGCGTGGCCGCGCGAGCGCTCGCTAGCCTCGGGCAAAAGGAACAGGCGAGAGAGGTGATCGAGCGCGGACTTATGATCGATCCTGACAACCTGAATATGCTTTACAATTTCGGTGCCACATATGCCGCGCAGATTGGTGATGAAGACGCAGCGTTTTCCTTAATTGAACGGGCGATAACTCAGGCCAGTGGAACGCTGATTAGTTGGGTCGAGATCGACCCCGATGTGGACAGCATGCGAGAGGACCCACGCTTCAAGATTCTGCTCGAGAATGCCAGGTCGAGATTGTCTGATCGCCAAAGGACGCGTTGCGAAGAATGCTGATGCTATCGATGACGGCGGCTATCCCGCTCGATTAGCCAATGTCCGCTTTCCACCCGTTGCGGACATTACGACCTGCCACGTCGCTGAGCACGCTGGTTCGTGGCGAACGGGTTGCTGAAAGGTTTCGCGCAGGGTTTGAGCCTGAAGCCGAAGCCGCGCATTTGTCGCTGGGTGTCGCTGATCAACGCATCCATGTGCTTTTCGTCGTTCCAACCAAGCGTACGCATCTGTTCGGCAATCGCCCGCGCCGACAGACCCTGCGTGAGAAGGCCAAGATTGGCATGCGCCTTGTAATAAGCCGTGATCAGCGAACCGCGAAGTTCGGGAGTCAACGGCACGCCGTAAGAGAGCACCTCCAAACTGTTGGCTGCATCTTGATCGGTGGCGAGCGCCTTATGAACCCCGTCAAAGGTAGCGTAGAGGTCAGCGATTGACCTGAACCGATCCGGCTGCATCGCGCTGGCTGAGCCGTTGGCGATCGCGCTACGCCAAGCGGTATCGGTCACGTCCACGTTGAAGAAGCCGTAAACCGCCTGATGCTTTGGCGGATTGGGCGGCCCGCCGGTGACTGCCCAATTAGTTAGGATGGGTGCGGCCGGGCCGTCGCTTTCAAGTCGGCTCTCGATCTCCTCGAGGCGCTCGCGCCTGCAATCGGCCACAACATCCTGAAGGACTAGAATCAGTAGATTGCCGTCTAGCTCGCTCCGGATCGAGGCTTCGGCAGCTTTCGCGTCACTTCGTTTGTTGGCGGAGGTCATCACTTCCTGAAGCCAAAGTGCAAGAAGCACGCCGACAACCACCACCAGAAACTCCATCGCCCAATGAGCGATCGTCCGCCGCTGTCCTTCGCTTAGCCTGCGCAGCATTGGCCTCCCCCAAGCGATAGATTTACATCAAGTAGTGCCGGGGCCAAGCATCCGTAGTTACCGGACGCTAACGTCCGCTTTCCACCCATATCGGACATTGGAAATCGGGGGCCTAGCAGCTCTCGTGGAGATGCTGTTCGATATCCGGGATCAACCTCTATCGCGAGCGGCAAGTGTCTTACTGTCCCCGCGGACGCGCTTGGCCGAGACAAGCCGCCGCCGGTTGTCGGCAAAACCTTCTTGCCCCCCGAGTCCGGCCGCCTCAACCCCGCCGGTAACGCGCCAGATAGGCTTGCTTGCGCTCGGTAATGCATTGCTCGATCGCCGCGCGGGTCTGGCGGCTGGTGCGGGCGCAATAACGCGCGGTTTCGCACATGTAGGAGTCCACCTCCGGCTCGCCGCTCGAGCGCGCCACCGTGCATTTCATCTCGCCGGTGAGCCGGTTGATGGAAAGGTTGAAGCGGACTCGGTCGAGGCGGTTGGCGGTGATCACGATCGCGTCCTCGCCCGCGGCGGTGACCGGTTCGACGGAGACTTGCGCTGTCGCGAAAAGAACGAGGGCGATGAGCATCAAAAACGCAGCTCCTACTGTCAGCGGCAATAATTACCGCATGGGCGTCGGCTTTCCACCCATTGCGGACACCCGATCGACGACCCATCTTCCGCTCATACCTTGCGGAAGAATCCGATGGAGCATTCATCTTACGTCGAACGCATCGGCCAAGGGCCCTTGCGGGCGCATTTCAAGCGTCACGGGCTCGCGGCGACAGTCGTTCAGCTCGCGATCTTCGAGGCGTTGCGATCCAGACGGCGCCGCAAGCGTGGGCCGGGGCCCGAAGATCTTCGTGGCGCACTGCCGGTCGAACCGGACCGCCCGAGTAACTTGTCCGGCGGCGCTGCAGCCGAGCTGAATTTCGACGATTAGCGCGCCTCTCGGTGGTCGCCGTCGGCAAAGAGCCGAAATGCCGCGTGGCGCGTTGTTGGTCCGGCAATCAGTAGGAGCAGCGTAACATGGCGACCAATCATCGTGGGGGTGGCAATCGCAACCGTCGCAGCCGGAACAACAATCCCGAAGGCCGCAACCAATATAGCGGCGTGATGGGCGCCGCGCGTGGAAACCCGATCGCGACCGCGGCAGCCGTCGGCGGGGCTGTCGCCGCTGGTGTCTTCCTGTGGTCACGCCGCAACCAGATCAGCGATCAAATTAGCAACCTCGCCGAGCAGATCAGCGAGTGGCGCGATGGAATGGCATCCGACGGCGGTTTTGGTGCCGAAGAGACTTTCGTCGCGGGCTCTCGCAGCCGGGGGCCTCGCAGCCAAGCGGAGATTGCGGAAGAAGCATTGACGCTCAAGGAGATCGGCGAAACTCGCTAATCCAGAGTAACTTGGGCCAGCAGGGCGCGCGTCACGGCGCGCGCTTGCTGACCTAGGCCTTAGACCGCGCTTCTCCCTGCCGTCGCGAAGGGCGTCAGCTTCGCCGCGCCTCACTCAAGACCAGGGCTTCGACAAGTCGTTCGCCACCCGTTCGAGCCAGATGAACAAACAGGTCGATCGACTGCGCTACATAATGCCGCACATCGTCGCGGCTCAGGTTCGTGCCGGTATGTAGCACCAGCATAACCAGCTGCTCCACGGCGGCTTGCGGCGAATCGGCGTGTATCGTGGTCATCGAGCCCGGATGACCGGACCTCACGGCGCGAAGAAACGAAAAGGCTTCGGGCCCCCTGAGTTCGCCGACAATGATTCGGTCGGGACGCATTCGAAGCGCTGCCGAGACCAGATCATTCGTCGTCACCTTGGCTTCGCCGAGTTCACCGCGAACGCTGACCAGGCCAACGGCATTGGGCTGCTCAACGACGATTTCAGGCGTGTCTTCAATGAGAATGAGCCGCTCATCGATGGGCACCTCGCGAACCAGCGCATTGAGAAAGGTCGTCTTGCCGGTCGATGTTCCGCCGGAAATCAGGATGTTCTTGCGGTCCCGCACCGCCAGACGAAGGGCTTCGACAAATTCGCCTTTCGCAATCAGCGACCGAAGCC
>JBKPOO010000077.1:0-18270 GCA_046733175.1 Pseudomonadota bacterium | reverse complement strand
TAACGCGCGCCTGGGCGAATCATCGGATAGAGCCGCGGCACCGTCTCAAGATTGTGGTTGTAGACGTCGGGACCAGCCTCGAGGATCGCATCGACCGCCGCCTCGCTCTTGTTGCGGAAGTCGGGGGTCAGGATCTCGATGGTCGTATTGGGCGTCCGAGCGCGAAGGGCCTCGATGACCTTGACGAACTGCGAGGCTCCACCGTCGGGCAAATCATCCCGGTCGACTGAGGTCACGACGATGTGCTCGAGGCCCAGCTCCGAAGCCGCCGTCGCGACATGCTCGGGTTCCAGCGGATCGACGGCGCGCGGCATCCCAGTCTTCACATTGCAGAAGGCGCAGGCGCGCGTGCAGGTGTCGCCGAGGATCATCACTGTCGCGTGCTTCTTGGTCCAGCACTCGCCGATGTTGGGGCAGGCCGCCTCCTCGCAGACCGTCGCGAGATTGAGCTCGCGCATCAGCCGGCGGGTCGCGTGATAGCCTTCGCTGACCGGGGCCTTGACCCGGATCCAGTCGGGCTTGCGTTGCTTAGGCACGGCTGCTGGCGCGTTCATTCGCGGCGAGATAGCGATTGCGCGGCGCCCTTGCCACCCCTGCCCTCGTCCCGGTAGCGCACGCGGCCATGACGCGCTTCACCGACCTCATCGAGGGCTATCGCCGGTTTCGCGACACGGACTGGCAGACCGAGCGTGCGCGATGGGCCGAGCTAGCCGAAGGCCAGAGCCCGAAAGTGATGGTGCTCGCCTGCTCGGACAGCCGCGTCGAACCTGCGGTCATCTTCGACGCCAGGCCGGGCGAGATGTTCGTCGTGCGCAACGTTGCCGCGCTCGCGCCCCCGTTCGAGACTGCGCCAGGCCATCACGGCGTTTCGGCGGCGCTAGAGTTCGCCGTTACCCAGCTCGAAGTCGAAGAGATCGTGGTGATGGGCCACGGCCTGTGCGGCGGCTGCGCGGCGGCGCTTACGGGGAAATTCGACGACGCACCGCATGGCGCTGGCCATTTCATCGCCGAGTGGGTCGACCTTTTGAAGGACGCCCGCGATGCGATTCGGCAGCGGCACGGCCAATTGGACCAGGACGCGTTCCTCGAAATGGAATGGGAAGCGGTCAAGGTCTGCCTCGCGAATTTGCGAACGTTTCCCTGGATCAGCGAGCGCGAGCGCCACGGCCGGCTCAAGCTGCACGGAGCGCATTTCTCGGTCGCGGAGGGGCGCCTCTACATACTCGACGAGGCGGAAGAAACCTTCCGCCCCGCCTAAGCTTCGCAAACGTGCTTATTTAGAACTACTTAGCAGCGAACGTTATAATCGTAGTGCGGCTGGCCATACTGGTCGACGTAATAGCAATAGCCGCGGGTATCGCGATAATATTGCCGGCCGCGGATGACCGCGCCGAGAACGCCGCCGAGAACCGCGCCGGCAACCGCGCCTTCCACAGTGCTGACGCCTGGGATGACCGCACCGGCAATGCCGCCGGCGACCGCGCCGGCTGCGGCGCCGGTCGCGGCCCGAGTGGCCTGGCCGTTATTGTTGTAATACGGATCGTAGCCGTAGCCTGTCCCATACGGATTGGTGGCACAGCCAGTCACCGCAACGCTCGCGGCGACTGCTGCGGCAAGTCCAAGATTCCTCATCGTCTCGTCCCTTCCACAACGCGCCCCCTGTGGCGCTAACAGTGCATCAGAAAGCATTTCGTTCCCGCATCGATCATGTCGCGTTCATGAACGGGACTGAAGGCGCGCTTAGCTGTGGTCATTCCGCGACACCGCGCTAGAGCAGTCCGGCAGGAGTCAGAGATTCGCGACATGAACGACCGGAACGGAGAGAGCGAAAATAACATCGCCCTCCTGATCGACGCCGATAATGCCAGCCCCGAGCACCTCGACGAGGCGCTTCTCGTGCTGGCGGAGCTGGGCACCATCAACATCCGCCGGGCCTACGGCAATTGGGCCAAGGCCAGCCTCAAAGGCTGGGGCAACCTGACCGGAAGCCACTCGATCATCCCCGTCCAGCAGTTCGATGTGGTCAAGGGCAAGAGCGTCACCGACATGCGCATGACGATCGACGCCATGGACCTGCTCTATCGTGGCCATGTCGACGGCTTCGGGATCATGTCGTCGGACAGCGATTTCCTGCCGCTCGTACAGCGCATTCGCGAAGAAGGCCTGCCGGTCTACGGCTTTGGCACCCAGAAGACGCCCGCTCCTTTCCAGGAAGCCTGCACGCGCTTTTTCGATCTCGGGGCATTGGGCCTCGTCAACGAAGAAACTCTCGACCAGCCGATCGCGGCCAAAGGCCAGCGGCCGGTCGACCCGGAACTGCTTCAGGTGCTCGGCTCTGCTTACAAAGCATCGAAGCGCGACGAAGAGGGCTACACTCCCCTCTCCGAACTCGGTCAACGGGCGAAGGCGGTATCGAGCTTCGCTGCGCGGAATTATGGCTTCGGCCGCCTGTCGGAGCTGATCAAGGCGGTGCCGAATTTCGAGGTGAAGACCGGCGACGACGGCCGGCTATTGGTGAAGCGCCTGCGTTAACCGGCGCCTGTGGATGAACAGTCCACAATTATTTCGACCTGAAACCTGATTCGTCTTGTTGCAGGCGGGTCACAACCGCTTAGATTTCCGCTCGCCGCGGAACCCGTGCCGGGGGAGCAGGTTCTTGGCGGACTAACGTAGATTAGATCGACTCGCTGATGCCGGCTGGGCAAAGCCCTGAAGAGATACTCGCAACCGCCTTGGATGCGCTGTCGAGCGGCAGCGAACGCCCTTCCGCACTCGATGGCCTTTCGGTTCCCATCTACGCCACCGATTCGGCAGGATCGCTGACCTACTGGAACCAAGCGTGCAGCGAATTCGCGGGCCGCGAACCGGACGCGGGTGAAGACCGCTGGTGCGTAACCTGGCATCTCTTTACGACCACCGGGGAACCGCTGCCTCGCGAACGCTGTCCGATGGCTCAGGCGCTGAGAGAAAAGCGCCCGATCCGCGAGGCCATCGCCATTGCAGAGCGACCCGACGGCAGCCGCCGCGCCTTCAAACCTTATCCCACTCCGCTGTTCGACAGTGATGGTTCGCTGATGGGCGCCGTCAACATCCTGATCGACGTCACCGAGGAACAGTGCGCCGCATTGCATGACCATGCCAGGCACTGCCGCCGGCTCGCCGAGGCGACCTACGACCGCAATACGAGCAAAATGCTGGGCGAGATGGCCGATGGCTTCGATCGCACCGCCGAGGCCCTCGGCGAAAAGCGCGCCTAAAGCAGCTCCAACGAAAGGGTGACGGCGTCACCGGCGGCGATTCCCGCTCGGCACCGCACCTCCTTCTTCACCGGAAGGATGTAGCCGCCCGATTTCTGCGGGAAGACTGACGTTCGCCAGGAAACCCCATTGATATTGGCTTCGACCTTCACGGAGCCGAATCCGCCTCGATTGAGCAGGCTGTGCGCCCGGATCTCGACGGCTTGCTCCTCCGGAACAGTGACGAAATGCCAGTTCCCGCCGGACCAGAGCCAGAGTTCCGATGTGACCGTGATCATACGGCGGGAACCGTTGCCGCCGCCTGGCGAACGCGCCGGCGGTGCTCGCGCCACGCGGTGTAGATCCCGCTGGCCGCGATCAGGCTCGCCCCGATGAGCGTGTGGCGGGTGGGAACGTCCGAGAAGAGCAGCCAGCCGTAGATCGTCGCCGCGACGATCTGGAGATAGTCGAACGGCGTCACGACCGAGATCGGCGCCCGAAGCGAGGTGGTCATGAACAGCTGCCCAAACCCGCCCAGCAGCCCGCCCGCGGCCGCAAACGCCATCGCTTCCCAAGGGTGCGCATGGCCGAAGAATAGCATCAGCGTCGCGCCGACGGTGATTCCGGCGATGGCGAACCAGAATACGATCGCCGAGATGTTCTCGCTCTTCTGGAGATGACGAAGGGTCGTCGTTACCCCGGCCTGGCTGATCGCGGCCGCCAGCGCGATTCCGACGCCGAGGACCGGCAGGCTCGATCCGCCCGGGCGAGCGACCACCACCACGCCGACGAAGCCGACCAGCACGGCCGCCCAGCGATGGACGCCGACAAATTCCTTCAGCACTAGAAACGACAGGATGGTGGCGAAGATCGGCGCGGTGAAGTTGATTGCGGTCGCGTCGGCCAGCGGCAGGAGGATCAACGCCTCGAAGGTCAGCCCCATCGAGACCAGGCCAAGCCCGCTTCGCCACAGGTGAGACATCGGGTTGTTAGGTCTGAGGACTGCTAAGGTCTCCCGCTTCAGCACCCAGAACAGCACCACCGGCAGGCTGAACAACGACCGGTAGAAGACCAGCTCGGCCGCATTCAGGCCGCCTTCGGAGGCGAGCTTGAGCAGCCCGGCCATGGTCGAGAAGCTCAGCCCCATGCCGATCCGGCACAGGATTCCGGTGACGATGTGGTCTTGGTCGTGCCGTGCGGAATCGCGGGGCATTCTTGCCTAATTCACCTCTTCGGCTCGCTCGTCAGGCCTACCGTTCACGCGCGAATGTTCACCAATGTTCGCAGTGACGGCGAAGTTTTTGCGGGCGCCGCCTTGCCGCGCCCGGGTTTCACCTACAACGAAGGGCGCGCAGCGACGCTGACAGGCGACATCCTACATTTCCAGTCATTTCTTCTCGCCGATCACAGCCGGACCATTGCCGGGCTTCCGCTTAAGCTCCAGCCCGGGTCTAGCCCCTGCCTCCGCAGGGGCACGCTTACCGCGTCAATTTGCGGTACGTCATCCGGTGCGGGCGGGTCGCTTCTTCGCCGAGACGGCGGATTTTATCCTCCTCATAAGCTTCGAAATTGCCCTCGAACCATTCGACTTGAGCATCGCCTTCGAACGCCAGAATGTGCGTCGCGAGGCGGTCGAGGAAGAAGCGGTCGTGGCTGATGATCACCGCGCAGCCCGCGAAATTCTCCAGCGCGTCCTCGAGTGCGCGCAGAGTCTCGACATCGAGGTCGTTGGTCGGCTCGTCGAGCAGCAGGACGTTGCCGCCGTCCTTCAGCATCTTCGCCAGGTGGACGCGGTTTCGCTCGCCGCCTGAGAGCTGTCCGACCTTCTTCTGCTGGTCGGGCCCGCGGAAGTTGAAGGCCCCCACATAGGCGCGGGTGTTCATCTCGTGTTTGCCGAGCTTGAATATGTCGAGCCCGTCGGAAATCTCCTCCCAGACGTTCTTCTTGGCGTCGAGCGCGTCGCGGCTCTGATCGACATAGCCGAGGTGGACGGTCGGCCCGATTGCCACCTCGCCGGCGTCGGGCTGTTCCTGACCCGTGATCAGCTTGAACAAGGTGGTCTTGCCTGCGCCGTTCGGGCCGATGATCCCGACGATACCCCCCGGCGGCAGGGAGAAGCTCAAATTCTCGAACAGCAGCTTGTCGCCATAGGCTTTTGAGACGCCTTTGACGTCAATCACGTTGCCCCCTAGGCGCTCGGGCATCTGGATCAGGATTTCGCCCTTGGCGGGCGCTCGGTTCTCCTGAGCTTTCACCAGCTCGTCGAAGGCCCTGATGCGCGCTTTGGACTTGGCCTGTCGTGCCTTGGGCGAGCGCCGGATCCAGTCGAGCTCGTCCGCGATCGCCTTTTGGCGTCCGGCCTCCTCGCGCTCTTCCTGTTCGAGGCGTTTCGCCTTCTTTTCCAGATAGGTAGAGTAGTTTCCTTCGTAAACGTAATAACGCGCGCGATCGAGCTCGAGGATCCAGTTGACGACATTGTCGAGGAAGTAACGGTCGTGGGTGACCAGGATGACGTTGCCGGGATAGTCGACCAAATGCTTTTCAAGCCACTGGACGCTCTCGGCGTCGAGGTGGTTGGTCGGCTCGTCGAGCAGCAGGATGCCGGGTTTCTCGAGCAGCAGGCGCGTCAGCGCGACGCGGCGCTTCTCGCCCCCTGAGAGGTTCTCGACCGAACTGTCCCCTGGCGGGCAGCGAAGCGCGTCCATCGCGATCTCCAGCTGGTTGTCGAGCGTCCAGCCATCGACCGCGTCGATCTTCTCCTGGAGCTCACCCATCTCGGCCATCAGCGCGTCGAAATCGTCCCCCGGATCAGCCATTTGCGCCGAAATCGCGTTGAACCGGTCGAGCATGTCGGCGACGGGCCGAACTCCGTCCATGACATTCTCTCGGACGGTCTTGTTGGGGTCGAGTTGCGGCTCCTGCTCCAGGTAACCGACGGTGACCCCCTCTCCCGGCCAGGCCTCGCCGGTGTATTCCTTGTCGCGCTGGGCCATGATCTTCATCAGGGTCGACTTGCCGCTGCCGTTCGGGCCGACGATGCCGATCTTGGCGTCCGGATAGAATTGCAGGTGGATGTTGTTGAGGATGGGCTTCTGGCCCGGGAAAGCCTTGGTCAGGCCCTTCATCACAAAGCTGTATTGGGCGGCCATGGGGTCGCTTATGTCCTTCAGGGTTCGGGATTTGCGCGCCAGTTAGGCGTTGGCGGTCGCGAAATCCACCCCACCGCAAGGCACAAGGTTCGTTCGTCCTGAGCGCAGTCGAAGGGCATTGGTAGGACAGATGGGCAAGGCGCCCTTCGACTACGCCGCTTCGCGGCTCCGCTCAGGCCGAACGAGAAGAGGCGCTAATCCCTACCGACCATCGCCTCGACCCCAGCGAAGCGATAATCGCGGAATTGATCGCGCAGGTCTTTCTTGCTGAGCTTGCCGGTCGCCGTGTGAGGCAGCGAGTCGACGAACTCGATCGCGTCGGGCAGCCACCATTTCGAGACGTGCTTCAAAAGGTGCTCGCGGATATCGCCCTCCGAAACGCTCGAACCATTCGCCTTGACGATGAGGAGAAGCGGACGCTCGTCCCATTTGGGATGCGGGATTCCGATCGCCGCTGCTTCGGCCACCCCGGCACATCCGACAGCTGCATTTTCGAGCTCGATCGAGCTGATCCATTCGCCTCCCGATTTGATCACGTCCTTGGCGCGGTCGGTGATCTGGATCGTGCCGTCGGGATGAATCGCCGCAACATCGCCGGTGTCGAACCATTGATCGGAATCCACGCAATCCTGCTCGGCCTTGAAGTAGCGTTTGACGACTCCGGGACCGCGCGCCTGCAGCTTACCCGAGCTCACTCCATCGCGGGGCAGGACCTTGCCGTCATCGTCGATAGTCCGGAGTTCAACACCAAACATCGACCGCCCCGGGCGCGCCGAGAAGCTGATCTGCTCATCTTCGCTCATCTCGTCCCAGTTCGGGGGAAGCGAGCCGACCGTGCCGATCGGCGACATTTCGGTCATGCCCCAGAGGTGATTCAGGCGGATTCCACGGCGCTTGAACCAGCGAATCGTCGCCGGCGGCGCCGATGAGCCGCCGCAGATGATCATCTGCAGCTTGCCGAGGCCGGCGCCGGTCCGTTCGACATGGTCGATCATCCCCAGCCATACGGTGGGCACGCCGGCCGAATGGGTGACGCCCTCCTGATTGAACAGATCGCATAGCCGCTCGGGCTGATTGTCGGCGCAGAGCACCAGCTTGAAGCCGACGATGGCCGCTGCGTAGGGCAGGCACCAGCTGTTGGCGTGGAACATCGGCACCACCGGAAGGACGACCGACCTTGCCGAGAAATTGAAGACGTCCGGAATGATGATCGACATGGCGTGGAGCACCGTCGAGCGGTGCTCATAAAGGACGCCTTTGGGGTTTCCAGTGGTGCCGCTCGTGTAGCAAAGTCCGCACGGGTCGCGTTCGTCGCCATCGTACCAGCGATAGTCGCCGTCTTCAGCGCCGATCCAGGAGTCGAAATCGCTTTCGAAGCAGATGTATTGCTCGATCGTCGGCCAGCGCGGCTTCATCCGTTCGACCAGCACGGCGAAGGCCGAGTCGTAAAGCAGCACGCGGTCTTCGGCATGCGTTACGATGTAGGCGAGCTGGTCGTCGAACAGCCTGGGATTGAGGGTGTGGACGACGCCGCCCATTCCGACGATCCCGAACCAGGCGGCGAAATGCCGGTCGTGATTCATCCCCAGGGTCGCGACCCGATCCCCGGGCCTTATGCCGAGTCGCCCCAGCGCCTGGCCCATACGGCGGGCATCGTCGGCAAGCTGGACCCAATTCCTTCGAACGAGGCGTCCGTCGGCGCGCGCGGAGACGATCTCGCGGCTCTGATGCTCACGCTCCGCATGATCCATCAGCCGCATGATCCGCAGCGGAAAATCCTGCATCGCGCCAAGAACCATGCGCGCCTCCCTTGGGAGCATCATGGCATTGATGCGCCGAGGTGCAAGTCGGTCCTTCGTTCGTCCTGAGCGAAATCGAAGGGCGCTGGCCGTTCGCTGGTGCAGGACGCCCTTCGACTACGCCGCTTGGCCGCTCCGCTCAGGACGAACGGTTATCCGGGGTCAGAAGGGCAGCTTGAACCCGGGCGGGAGAGGCAGGGTGCTCGTCATCTTCTGCATTTCGATGGCGGCGGCCGCGTCGGCCTTCCCCTTGGCATCGTTGAATGCCGCGGCAATCAAGTCCTCGAGCATGGCCTTTTCCGAAGCCTGGAGCAGGCTTTCGTCGATATCGACGCCGATGATGCGGCCCTTTGCGGTCGCCTTCACCCTCACCATTCCGCCGCCGGCGGCGCCTTCGACCTCGACCTTGTCGAGATTGTCCTGCGCCTTCTGAAGCTCGGCCTGGGCATTCTGCGCCATCTGCAGGATTTCGTTGAGATCAGGCGTCTCGGGCATCTTATTGGCCTCTCGTTCCATCAAAACTCTCGAGCTCGGCATCCGGGAAGGCGTCCATCACCGCCTGGACGTTGGGATCAGCCAGCACATTGGAGCGAACGCGCTCCTCGGCGATTTTCTCCTGATCGAGGAGGCTCGGTTCCCCCGCCTCGTCGGAAAGTGACACCTGCCAATTTGCCGCAGTGATTGATTTCAGCTGGCCGGCAAGCTCGCGGGGCCAGTCGCCGCCGAGCGGACGGGTCGGTTTCAGCACCAGTTCGGGTGGTGCGTAGCGTACGACTCCGACCTGGTCGTGAAGCTGCTGGGCGAGAATTTGCTTTCCATGGTCCTGGAGCAGCTTCACCAACGCTCGGAAATCCCGGGGAACCTGCGCCGATGGGCCGGCGGGCTTGCCGCTTGGCGCAGCAGTCGAAACGACCGCGGCCCCATCTCCGCCGAGCTTCGCGATCAGCGCCGCTGGATCGGGCATGTCAGCGGCGTGGATCAGCCGAAGCAGCGCCATTTCCGCCGCCTCCCGGGGATCGGGGGCCTCTTGGACGTCCTTCAAACCCTTCAACAGCATCTGCCAAAGCCGATGGATGGTGCCCCAGGACAGTTTCCCCGCCATTTCCTGGGCGGTCTCGTTTTCCTCGGCGGACTGGAGCGCATCGCCATGGGATCCTGCTTTCACCCTTGTCGCGGAGTGCAGGCTCTCCAACAGCCCGCGCAGCAGCTGCGTCGGGTCGATTCCCAGCTCATGCGCTTCGTCCAGCTCGGCCAATGCCGCCGTGGCGTCACCGGCGAGCAGCAGTTGCAGAAGCCTTCTGATCCGTCCGCGGTCGGCAAGGCCCAGCATGTCGCGAACCTGGTCCGCAGTGACCGTCCCGGCACCATGGGCGATGGCCTGGTCCAGGATAGACAGGCCGTCTCGCGCAGAGCCCTCGGCGGCCTTGGCGATCATTCCCACCGCTTCGGGCTCGACGTTGACGCCTTCCGCCTTTGCGACCTCGGCGAAATGGGCGGCGAGTTTTTCGGCCGGGATCCGCCTCAGGTCGAAGCGCTGGCAACGGGACAGCACGGTCACTGGGACCTTGTTGACCTCGGTGGTCGCGAACAGAAATTTCACGTGCTCAGGGGGTTCCTCAAGAGTCTTCAATAACGCATTGAATGCATTCTTCGAAAGCATGTGAACTTCGTCGACGATATAGATCTTATAGCGCGCGCTCACGGACGCGTACCGCACCGCGTCTATGATTTCCCGAATGTCGTCGATGCCGGTGTGCGAGGCCGCGTCCATTTCGATGACGTCGATGTGCCGGCCCTCGCTGATCGCCCTGCAGGGCTCACAGACGTTGCACGGAGTGATCGTCGGACCGCCCTGCCCGTCCGGTCCGACGCAGTTCAGCGCCTTGGCGATCAGGCGCGCCGTGGAGGTCTTACCGACCCCGCGAACACCGGTGAGCAGGAAAGCATGGGCGATTCGCCCGCGAGCGATCGCATTGGCGAGCGTCTGCACCATCGCGTCCTGACCGATGAGCTCGGCGAAGGTCTGCGGCCGGTATTTACGGGCGAGCACGCGATACGGCGACCCGCTGGAGGGCGGTGGCGCGGCTTCAGGTAAGTCGAGACCCAGACCGGGCGATTCGGCGTCGTCCATCATGATCGTTTAAGCATGGATAGGCGTCATTGCGACCCCGGCGAAGGCCGGGGCAAGCAATCCAGTTGTGGATTGCCGCGTCGCCTCTTCAACGCTCCTCGCAATGACGGAAACAGGCCGGTGGAAGCCGACGACCCGGCACGAAATCGTTGTGGCTGCTTCCTTCCGGACCTGACCAGGTTGGCGACAGCGCCGTCCGCCGACTTCCGAGCGCAAATATGGGTGAAGATGCCGGGCCGTGCAAGTTCGCCCTCTTCATTCGCCATTCACGCGGCTAAGACGAGGAGTTGCCTGGATGCCGAAGACCGACGCATGCCCTTGCCTGCCCTGATCCTCCCAATTCTCCTCGCTTCGGCCGTCGAAACGCCGATCATGGTCACCGGACGCGACCGGGCTCCCTTCATCAGCCCCATGGGAGAGCCTTTCCGTGCCCGCTCCGCTGACGACGACATGCTCGCTCGCTGGTTTTATCAGGCTGACCGTAACCGGGATGGGAGGCTCACGCTGGAGGAAATGCAGGCCGACGCCGACCGATTCTTCGCGACCCTCGACACCAATCACGACGGCGAGATCGATCCTGAGGAGATGATGGCCTATGAGGCCGAAATCGCTCCCGAGATCCAGGTGAACACACGTTGGATTCGCTCTCCTGCGGCCGCTTCGGGCGGCACTCCTGCTCCCTCACCGTCCAGCGGGGGACGCAAGCGGCGCGGGGATGAATATGATGGATACCTAATGCACGGCCTGCAGGGTGCGGCGCGATATGCCCTGATCAACATGCCTCAACCGGTGGCGGCCGCCGACGCGGACTTCGACCGCGCCGTGACTCTCGCAGAATTCCGCGCGGCTGCGGCCCAACGGTTTCAGCTGCTCGACACCAATGGGCTTGGCCGGCTCGCCCTGCCGGATCTCGAAGCGCTCGTCCCCTCCAGGCCGAAGCACGGGCACCGGCTCAAGGAAAAAGCGGACGCCCCCGACGCTCGGGTCGGGTCCCCCCTTCCTGAACGCAATTAGCGTCCCATCCAGTTCGTCGCGCCGGGCGGAATCCTGACGTCCAAGGTCTCGAGGTCCTCCGTCAGGATGATCTGGCAGGCGAGGCGTGAAGTCCGCGTGGCATGTGCCGCAAGGTCGAGCAAATCCTCTTCCTCCTCGGTCGCCGGCGGCAATTTCTCGAAATCCCCCGCATCGACGATCACGTGGCAGGTCGAGCAAGCCATCACGCCCTCGCACGCACCTTCGAGCGGCTGCCGTTCCGCCCAAGCGACGTCGAGCAGCCGCTGGCCCGGAGCCGCCTCGACTTCCTTGTCGAGGGTCCCGTCCGCTTTGAAAAAACGCACCAAGGTCACGCGGCGAGATTCTCCTGAGCCCGCGCGGCTTCCTCGATCCGGCGGCAGGCCGAGGCCAGCTCCTCCTCACCCGTGTAGCGGCCGAAGCCGAGGCGGATCGACGATCGCGCCTCGCGATCGTTGAGGCCGATCGCCCGCAGCACGTGGCTCGGCCGGCCTGAGCCGCTCGCGCAGGCCGATCCCAGCGAGAAAGCGAGATTGCGCAGGTCGGAAATCAGGCGTGCCGCATCAACGCCTTGGCGGCGGATGTTGATATTTCCCCGATAGCGATGGTCCGTGCTGCCGTTCAGGATCCAACCTTCGCCGAGGGCTCTCAAAGCTGACTCGAAGAGCCGTTCGACATGCTCCGCGTCGGCCTCCCGTCGCTCGGCGGCGAGCCGCCCAGCCTCGCCGAAACCGACGCACAATGCTGGCGACAATGTCCCCGAGCGCAAGCCTTGCTCCTGCCCGCCGCCGTGGAGCAGCGGCGCCAGCTCGACTCCCGAGCGGATCCACAAACCGCCGACCCCTTTGGGTCCATGGATCTTGTGACCGGAGACGGCGATCAGGTCCGGCCCTTGCGGTATCTCCATCCTGCCGAAACCCTGAACCGCGTCGCAGAGCATGACTGCGCCGACCCCGTGCGCCAGTCGCGCAACCTCCGCGACCGGTTGAATGACGCCGATCTCATTGTTGACGAGCATTGCGGCCACAATGCCAACCTGTTGGTCCAAATGGCGCTCGAGCTCCGCGAGATCGATCAGGCCCTCCCGACCGACCGGAAGGACGGTAAGCTCGATCCCCTGCGCGGCCAGCCATTCGCACGTATCGAGCACTGCGGCGTGCTCGGTGGCGACGGTGATGACCCGATTGCGCCCTTTTTTCCCCGCCGTGCCCTTCAAGGCCCAGTTGAGCGCCTCGGTCGCGCCGCTGGTAAAAGCGAAACGGCCGTCGTCACGCGCGATGGCCCGCACGATCTGCCCGCGCGCGACCTCGATCGCCGCCGCGGCTTCGCGGCCCCATGTCGATGGCGAGTGAGGATTGGCGAATTTCTCCTGGACCCAGGGCCGCATTGCCGCCGCGGCCTCGGGAGCGACCGGGGTGGTAGCCTGATAGTCGAGGTAGATCATGCCGCCTGAGCCGCGTGGCGGCCGGCGATCTTCCGCCATTCCTCCAGGAAGCGATCGACCTCGGACTCGCTGGTCGATGGTCCGAAGCTGACTCGGATGAAGCCGCCGGCGATGTCCGGCTGCACATGCATCGCGGCCAGCACGTCGCTCGCCTTCATCTTGCCCGATGAGCAGGCGCTCCCCGCCGAGACGGCAATTCCGGCAAGGTCGAACTGCACGAGCAGGGATGCGCTTGACCCTCCCGGAAGCGCGACGGAGCCGATCGTCGCGATGCGCGGCGCATCTTCTCCGATGATGATGCCGCCGGCCTCCTTCACGACGCCTTCCAGGCGCGATCGAAGATCGGCGAGGCGCTGCATATCGTAGGGCCTGGCCTGCAGGGCCGCAGCAAAGGCGAGCCCGCTCGGCATATCCTGCGTGCCACGCCGATATCCCTTCTCCTGGCCTCCGCCCGTCGCTTCGAGCGTCGCCAGGTCCTTGACCAGCAGCACTCCGATCCCCGGCGGCCCGCCCAGCTTATGACCGCAGGCCGCGATGAAATCGGCATCAGGCAGAGGCAGCTTGCCGGCGCTCTGCGCGCAGTCCGAGAGCAGTAGCGATCCGGCCGCCCGGATCTTCTCGGCGAGGCGGTCGAGCGGCTGGATCACGCCGGTTTCATTGTTGACGTGCTGGATCGCGACCAGTGCCGGTCCGTCGGCAAGGACGGCATCGAGAGCAGCCTCGTCGATCAGCCCGTTCGGCTGAACCGCGATGACCCTGGAAGAGGCACCCATCGCATAAGGCACGATGGGATGCTCGGTCGCGCCGTGCGCTCGGCCCGCGACCTTCGCCCGAGCGGCCGCGATCTCGATCGATTCGCTCGCACCGCTGGTGAAAATGACGTCATGACGCCAGCCGAGCACTTCGGCGATGGTCTTGCGTGCCTCCTCCAGCAGGGCACGCGCGCCCCGGCCCTCAGCGTGCGGCGAATTGGGATTGGCCCAGGCTTCGAATCCGCGTTCCATCGCGGCCCGTGCCTCCGCCAGGACGGGGGTCGTTGCTGCATGATCGAAGTAGATGCGTGTCGTCATGGGTCGAATTTTGCCCGTTTGCCGCCGATGATTGCGCTTGTTCGGCTGCCGCCTATATAGGCGCAGCCCGTCCGCGCCACACCCTTTAGCGAGCTTCAATGCCCGAAGTCATTTTTCCCGGCCCCGAGGGCCGCCTCGAAGGCCGTTTCCATCCTGGAACCCGTCCACGTGCGCCGGTTGCACTGATCCTGCACTCCCACCCGCAGGCGGGCGGCACGATGAACAACAAGATCGTTCAGCTGCTCTATCAAACCTTTGTTCGCCGCGGCTTCGCAACCCTGCGCTTCAACTTCCGCGGAGTCGGGAAGAGCCAGGGCGTGTTCGACAATGGTATCGGCGAGCTCAGCGACGCGGCGAGCGCCCTCGACTGGGTCCAGCAGATTCACCCCGAAGCCGAGACGACCTGGGTCGCCGGGGTAAGTTTCGGCGCGTGGATCGGAATGCAGCTTTTGATGCGCCGGCCCGAAATCCGCGGATTCATTTCGATCGCACCGCCCGCGAACATGTACGACTTCAGTTTCCTCGCCCCGTGTCCTTCATCGGGCATCATCATTCAGGGTGAGGCGGACGAAGTGGTAACTCCGGGCGCAGTCCAGAAGCTCGTCGACAAGCTTCGCACCCAGCGGCACATCACAATCCATCACGATCTCATCCCGGCGGCCAATCATTTCTTCGCCAACGAACTCGATTTGCTGATGAAATCGGTCGACGAATATCTCGACATGAGGCTAGCGACCGATCCCATCAAGCCGCCTACGCTGTCCAGATCATCACGTTCGTAACCAGGACGGCGGCAGCCACGATCATCAATATGCCGCGCACCCGCGTCGGGCGATTGGCCGCAAGCTTCGCTCCGCCAAGGGCGAGAACCACGGCTGCAAGCATCGCAAGCGCCATCGCTCCGGACGTAATTTCTTCCATTCCCGATCCCCATTTTCACTAAGGTTTAACCCTAGTTCATCCAAATTGGACTGCATGCTGACGGCAGAGCAACAGTCGCGCCTCGAAGAGGCGTTCGAGCGGATCGAGGAAACGATCCTCCCGTGCATCGCTATGATGCTCGAGACTTTGATCGAGGCGTCGGAGCATGCCGAAGAAGGCGAGCGCCGCTTCCTGATCGGTGAGCTGAAGACGCTCGCGGCCGAGCTCGAGGACCTGTCAAGGGCGGTCGAACTTTCCAGCCCGGCCCACGTCGAGCCCGGCGAATATAAGGCCCGCGGCGCCGCCTAATCCTTCGAGACGCGTCTTCGACAGGCTCAGCCGCTCCTCAGGACGAGCGGTTCAACTTTCCGCTCATGCTGAGGAGGCACTGAGCCAAGTCGAAGTGCCGTCTCGAAGCACGATCCGCGCATGAAGCGCCGGGTCTATGTTGCCTCCTGAAACGACCACCACCGTCCCTTCGATCGGTTGAACCTTGCCCGCAAGTAGCGCAGCGAGCGCCGCCGCCCCTCCCGGCTCGACGACGAGATCGTGCCGGTCCCACGCGAATTCGATCGCTTGCCGGACCTCCTCATCGCTGACGGATACCGCGCCGGCTTCGCGGTCGCGCAGAATCCCATAGGTTAAGGGCGAGACGCGGAGCGTCTGAATGGCGTCGCAAATCGTCGGCGGTGGATTGGGCCCGACAGGAACGATCTCCCCGCCTTCGAGCGATCGCGCCATATCGTCCCAGCCTTCGGGCTCGGCGATCACGATTTGCGCCTCCGGCACGGCAAGCGCGATCCCTGAAGCGAGCCCACCCCCACCGCATGGGATGGCGATCCGCGCCGGCGACTGGCCCAGCTGTTCCACGATCTCGAGGCCGGCTGTCCCCTGCCCCGCGACGATGTGAGGGTCGTCGAAGCTTGGAACGACCGTCCCTCCGCTCTCGCCCGCGATCTTTCGAGCGATATCCTCCCGGCTCTCGGTCATGCGGTCGTAGAAGACGATGTCGGCGCCTTCGGCGGCGGTCCCATCGACTTTCACTTGCGGAGCATCCGATGGCATCACAATGACCGCGCGGATGCCGAGCCGCTTGGCGGCGATCGCTACGCCGCGGGCGTGATTACCGGAGGAAAAGGCGACCACTCCGCGCTCCCGCTCCTCCGGCGAGAGTTGCAGCAGCCGGTTCGTCGCCCCGCGGAGCTTGAACGCGCCGCCCTCCTGGAGGCACTCGCATTTCAACCAGACGCGCTCCCCGCCGATTCGGCTTTCGAGCAGTGGAGTGCGCTCAACTTGTCCGGCAATTCGCGCGGCGGCTCGAACGACATCCTCGCGGTCGACTTGGGGATAATTTGCTAAGCGGTTGATATTTCACCCTTTCGATTAGCCGTTGCAGATCAGCGACATACGCCCGGATATTTGGCTTTTAAGGTCCAATAAATCTTTACAGCTATAACCCTCACACATATATCGCGCCCCCGCTGCCCCATGGGACTTCCAACCGCAAGGCAGCTCTCGTGTTGAACTACCTGTTGGAGGTCCCTTGAATTGCACAACCACCATCGCGCGCTGGGGCTAGCCGCCGCCCCGACCGGTAGCCGGGGGGCTGCCGCTATCGCCAAGCAGCGTCCGGTTGAGCCGGTGACTTTGTTGCGCCCGCATGCCGCGCGCCGCGCCGCCCGTTTCTTCGTCGAGAAGTTCCAGGGCCGCTCGCTCTATGCGGTGAAGGCGAATCCCTCCGCGGAGCTGCTCAAAATCCTCTGGGATGCCGGAATCACGCATTACGACGTGGCCTCGCTCGGCGAGGTCAGGCTCGTCGCGCAGACCCTCCCCGGGGCGGTGCAGTGTTTCATGCACCCCGTGAAGGCCGAGGAGGTCATCGCCGAGGCGTATTTCGAGCATGGAGTGAAGACCTTCGCGCTCGATACGCTCGACGAACTCGACAAGATCGTCCGCGCAACGTCCAGGGACGGAGTCGCCGCGACTGACCTCAGCCTGCTCGTCCGGATCCGCGTCAGCTCGGAGCATGCAAAGCTCAGCCTTGCTTCCAAGTTCGGTGCTGAACCCACGGAAATGAAGCAGCTTTTGATGGCGACCAGGCAGGCGTCTGACGCGCTTGGGATCTGCTTCCACGTCGGCAGTCAGGCGATGAGCCCGGCGGCTTACGCGGAGGCCCTGGGCCGCGTTCGCGACGCAATCGTCGAGGCTGCCGTGACCGTCGACATCGTGGACGTCGGCGGCGGCTTCCCGTCCGTTTATCCGGGGATGGAGCCGCCAGCGCTCGAAACCTATCTTTCGGTCATCCACTCCGGCTTCGAAGCTTTGCCGATCAGCTATTCGGCCGAGCTGTGGTGCGAGCCTGGCCGTGCCCTCTGCGCCGAATATGCGAGCGTGCTGGTGCGCGTGGAAAAGCGCCGCGGGCCCGAGCTATACATCAACGACGGGGCTTATGGCGCGTTGTTCGATGCGGCGCACATCGGGTGGCGGTACCCGGTAAGGCTCGTCCGCGAACAACCCTCCAGGTCTCGGCCGATGGGCTTCAGCTTCTACGGTCCGACCTGCGACGACCTCGATCGCATGGCAGGACCCTTCGACCTGCCCGCGGACGTGGGTCCTGGGGATTATATCGAGATCGGAATGCTCGGCGCCTACGGATGCGCGATGCGTACCGGCTTCAACGGATTCGGGGTCACCGGAACGGAAGTGGTGGAAGATGAGCCGATGGCGAGCCTCTACATGAGCCCGGGCAAGGTCAGGCGTTCGAACGTCGCGAAGTTGTAGAGGGCCCTCCCGCTACCGTTCGCCCTGAGCCCGTCGAAGGGCTGTCTTTCTTTTCGCCAAAACAATAAGGCGGCCCCGGATCCAGTCCGGGGTCAGCCCGAACGGAGTTTGTTACACCATGACGACTGAAGAACTGATCGATAACAGCCAGGTCAACGACAAGCGCAAGGCGGACCTGCTCTCGACCCCGGTCGAGCATATCGACATCACCAAGTTCGACGCTCGCCCGATCATCGACGCGATGGGGAAGATGAGCTTCACCAGCCGCGACCTCTCGCGCGCCGCCAAGATCTACAACATGATGATCGAGGACCCGGCCTGCTCGATCATCCTGGTCGTCGCCGGCTCCACGTCCGCGGGCGGTTGCATGGACGTCTATGCCGAGCTGGTTCGGTCGAACATGGTCGACGCGGTGGTGGCCACGGGCGCGACGATCGTCGACATGGATTTCTTCGAAGCGCTTGGCCACAAGCACTACCAAGCCAATGAAATTCCTGACGATGATACGCTGCGCTCGCTGTACATCGATCGCATCTACGACACCTACATCGACGAAGAAGCGCTGCAGGATTGCGACCATACGATCGGCGCGATCGCGGATTCGCTCGAACCTCGCCCCTATTCCAGCCGCGAATTCATCCGCCACATGGGCAAGTGGCTGAGCGAGGGGAATGCGAAGAAGCCCGGCAGCCTCGTCCAGCTCGCCTATGAGCATGACGTCCCGATCT
>JBKPOO010000076.1:0-5968 GCA_046733175.1 Pseudomonadota bacterium | reverse complement strand
ATCAGCACGTCCTCGCCGGTCGCGGTGGCTTGCTTGACCCCGTCGAAGACTATTCCGGCGGCGTCGCCGCCTTCCTTACCGGCGATCACAGGGGCGCCGATTCGATCCCCCCAAATCTGCAGTTGCTCGATCGCCGCGGCGCGGAACGTGTCGCCGGCGGCAAGCAGGATCCCATAATCCTGCTCCTTCAGCCAATGGCCCAGCTTGCCGATGGTTGTGGTCTTGCCCGACCCATTGACACCGATAACCAGGATCACATGGGGGCGAGGAAAACCCCAGACTTCCAGAGGCTTGGCAACGGGCGCTAAGATCTGTTCGATCTGCTCGGCGAGGATGGTGCGAAGCCCGCGCTCATCGAGCTTCTCATAGCGTTCGCGAGCGATGGCCTCGCGGATCCGGCGCGAAGCCTCCGGACCCAGGTCGGATGCGATGAGCGCTTCCTCGATATCGTCGAGAGTCGCGGTATCGAGCGCCGCGCGGCTCGTAAGGCCGGTCAAATTGTCGGCGACCTTCTCAGCAGTCTTCTGGAATCCGCCGCGCAGGCGGTCGAGCCAGCTCATTCGGCAACGCCTGTGAGTTGGTCCCCGTTACGGCTAGCGATCCGCGCGGCGACGACCTCACCCTTTCCGGCGCCGGAAATGGCGACTGGCGCGAAATTATCGGCGTGGCCCTTGCCGCCATTCTCGACCAGCACGCGCTGAGTCGTCCCGACCAGGCGGTCGAGCCAGCGCGAGCGGCGATCGGCCGCCGCCCCTCTGAGCCGCGCCGCGCGCGCCTTCACGACCTCGCGCGGAAGTTGGGGCATGCGCGATGCCGGCGTGTTGGGCCGAGGTGAGAAAGGGAAGATATGAGCAGCGATCACGTCGCAATCATCAAGGAGTTTCAGCGAGTTCAAAGCCATTTCTTCAGTTTCTGTAGGAAAGCCGGCGATCAGGTCTGCGCCGATTGTCGCGTTCGACCGGGAGGACTTGATGCGCTCGACCGCGCGGACCGCGTCGCCGCGGCTGTGGCGGCGCTTCATGCGCTTGAGGATAAGGTCGTCCCCGGCCTGGAGCGACAGGTGGAAATGCGGCATCAACCGTCGCTCGCCGGCGATCAGCTCGAAGAGCGCTTCGTCCACCTCGATGCTGTCGAGCGAGGATAGGCGCAGGCGCTGCAAGCGCGGCTCGGCGGCGAGCAGGCGCTGGCACAGGGAGCCAAGTCCACCCTCATAGTCCGTAATGTCGACGCCGGTGAGCACGATTTCCTTGGCACCGCGATCGATCTCGCGAGCGACGGCGTCGCGGATGGCTTCGAAGGCGAAGGACCGGCTCGGGCCGCGCGCCTGCCAGATGGAACAGAAGGTGCAGCGGTGGTCGCAGCCAGTCTGGATCGCGACGAAGCTCCGGACATGGCCGAGGAAGCCTGACGGTACGACAGTTGACGTCTTGACGTCACCGGCCGCTCGTCGTGAGCGGAGCGTAGCGAAGTCGAAGGGCGCTGGCGCCGACGCCCTTCGACTACGCCCCTTCGGGGCTTCGCTCAGGACGAACGATAAGGGGTTCAGCTTGTCCAGATTCCCCATAACCCTCGAGACCTCCGGCATCGCCTCGAATGCCTTGGCATCGAGCTCCGCCGCGCAGCCAGTGACGATGATCCTGGCGTCAGGCCGGCGTCGATGGGCGTGACGGATTGCCTGACGAGTCTGCCGCACTGCTTCGTTGGTAACGGCACAGCTGTTGACGACGATCCAGTCGCCGTCAGCCGTCGCGTTGCGAGCGATGGTGTCGCTTTCGGCGAAGTTCAGGCGGCAGCCGAGCGTGATCGTCTCGACGCTCATGCCAGAGCCTCGAGGTCCAGCTCGCCCTCATAGACATGCGTCCCGCTGCCGCGCATCCGGACGGGCTGGCCCGGCTCCCAGGCGATTGTCAGCGAACCGCCGGGCATCGTGACCTTCACCGGCGACGACACCCGCTTCGTCTTGATCGCGGCAACCCCCGTCGCGCATGCGCCGGTTCCGCAGGCCAGGGTCAGGCCGGCGCCGCGCTCCCACGTCTTGAGGCGGATCGCGCCATCCTCGACCTCGGCGATATTCACATTGATCCGCTGCGGGAAGGCCCCGTCGGTCTCGATCTTCGGCCCCAATTCATCCAACGGGACACGATCCAGGTCATCGACGAAGAACACCAGGTGCGGGTTTCCGACATTGAGCGCCATTGGATGCTCGAGGCCGTCCCAACCCATTGGGACCATATCCGAATCCATCGCGTACGCGAGGGGGACTTGGTCCCAGCCGAACTTCGGCTCGCCGATGGCGACTTCGACTTCCGCGCCGAGGTCCTGGCCCTCGAGCATTCCGCCGTCGCTGTCGATCCGCGTCGCTCCGGTCAGCTGGACGACGCAACGCGTCGCGTTCCCGCAGCTTTCGACCTCGCCGCCGTCGCTGTTCCAGATGCGCATCTTGAGGTCCGCGTTTTCGCTTGGCTCGAGGACGATCAGCTGGTCGCAGCCGACCCCCGTGCGCCGGTCCGCAATCGCCCGGGCAAGCGCCGGCGTGACGTCAAACGGCTCATTCCGGGCATCGACGATCACGAAATCGTTGCCGAGGCCATGCATCTTGTGGAAGTGGCGGCGCATTGGGCGCGTGACTTAGGGAGCGCGCCCTGCTTAGTCCACCGTAGGACAGGGAACATGCCGCGAGCCGCCAATGACGTCATGCAATCGATCATCTTCTCGGCGATCCTCGACGGGATCGCGGCGCTGAAGCGAGCGTCGGGCGGCCTTCCCAATCAGCTCCTTCGTGACGTCCAGGCGATCCATCCAAATGTGACCTTCGCCGATCTGCCCAAGGAGCTGCAGGACCAGATCGCCGAGAGCACGCGCGCCGCCTTCACGCAGCTGCTGAAGGAGGGCTACGCGGTCGGACCGCGTCAGCAGATGCAGCAGTCACGACCGATGGACCGCGTTCCGGAACGCCAGCGCTCCGGACCCGGACATGGCGACCGTCGCGGGCCTCCGCGAGGCCCGCGGCGTCCTCAAGGTGGCGACGGTCCGAACAAGGGCCCGCGCGGACCTGGCGGCGGGCCGGGTGGGTCAGGGCGCCCGCGGAAGCCCAAGGGCAAGCCGAAGTACTAGCCGTCTCCAACATCCGTTCGCCCTGAGCCTGGCGAAGGGCTGCCTTTGTTTCACGGCGCAAAGAAGGGCAGTCCCTCGACAAGCTCGGGACGAACGGTTGAGTGTTTCAACCGTTTGTTGATTTCCTGATCCGCGCTCGCTAAGCGCCCCGGCGTCCTAAGGACAGACATCGATGTGAGCGCCCAAGGGTGCAAGCCGGCCGACGAGGTTTCGTTCGCCGGCTCAAATTGCGTTGAAGCGCTTGCATCGCTGAGGAGATTTGAATGTTCGACACGTTGAGCGATCGGCTCGGCAGCGTATTCGACCGGCTTCGCGGGCGCGGCGCGCTTAACGAGGCCGACGTCCGCTCGGCCATGCGCGAAGTGCGCGTCGCCTTGCTCGAGGCTGACGTCGCGCTCCCCGTCGCTCGCGATTTCGTCGAACAGGTCACTGAAAAAGCTGTCGGCCAGGAAGTCCTGCGCTCGGTCACCCCGGGCCAGATGGTCGTCAAGATCGTCAACGACGCGCTGATCGAGACGCTGGGTTCGGATACGGCCGAGCTCAACCTCGCGGTTACGCCACCCGCCGTGATCATGATGGTCGGGCTCCAGGGCTCGGGTAAGACGACCACGACGGCCAAGCTCGGCAAACGGCTCGCCGATCGCGAGAACAAGCGCGTGCTGATGGCCTCGCTCGACGTCGCCCGTCCGGCCGCGCAGGAGCAGCTGGCGGTGCTCGGCCGTCAGGCGAACGTCGACACGCTCCCGATCGTCGCTGGCCAGCAGCCGGTCGATATCGCGAAGCGCGCGATCCAGGCCGCAAAGCTCCAGGCCTATGACGTCGTCCTGCTCGACACGGCCGGCCGGCTTCACGTCGACGACCAGCTGATGGCCGAGATGAAAGCGGTTGCGACCGCGTCCAGCCCGACCGAGACCCTGCTCGTCGTCGACGCCCTGACCGGCCAGGACGCGGTCAACGTCGCCAAAGGCTTCGCGGGAGAGGTCGACCTTACGGGCGTGATCCTGACGCGGCTCGACGGCGATGCTCGCGGGGGCGCTGCCCTCAGCATGCGGGCGGTCACCGGCAAGCCGATCAAGTTCGCGGGCGTCGGCGAGGCGATCGACAAGCTGGAAGCCTTCCACCCCGACCGCGTTGCCGGGCGAATCCTCGGCATGGGCGACGTCGTCAGCCTCGTCGAACGCGCCGCCGAGACGATCCAAGTCGAGGAAGCCGAGAAGATCGCGGCCAAAATGGCCAAGGGGAAGTTCGACCTCGACGACCTCTGGGCCCAGCTTCGCCAGATGCAGCGGATGGGCGGCCTCGGTGCGCTCGCGGGCATGATGCCGGGCATGAAGGGCATGAAGGGCGCGATGGATAAGGCGCAGGACAGCAAGGCCCTGGTCCACATGGAAGCGATGCTCTCGTCGATGACCGCGAAGGAGCGGGCCAAACCCGAAATCGTCAACGCGAAGCGCAAGATCCGCATCGCAAAGGGCAGCGGGACCACTGTCCAGGAAATCAACAAGCTGCTGAAAATGCATCAGGAAATGTCGACCGCGATGAAGCGCCTCAAGAAGATGGGAGGCTTCGGCAAGCTCGCGGCTCTGTTCAACAAAGGCGGTTTGGAAGGCGCGCTCGGCGGACTTGCCCCCCCGGGCGCCCTTCCTTCTGGCGGACTTCCGGGGCTGGGAGGCGGCGGACCCGCTCTCCCGGGCCTTGGCGGTCAGCCTTTCAACCTGCCTCCAGGTTTCGACAAGTTCTCAAAGAAATAAACGAACGCACTGAAAGGAAAGACTGAACAATGGCTCTAGCAATTCGTCTCACGCGCGGCGGCGCCAAGAAGCGGCCCTATTACCGCATCGTGGTCGCCGACAGCCGCTCTCCCCGCGACGGCCGCTTCATCGAGAAGCTCGGCACCTACAATCCGCTCCTGGCGAAGGACTCGCCCGATCGCGTGAAGTTCGACGCCGACCGCATTTCGCATTGGCTGAGCGTCGGCGCGCAGCCGTCGGACCGCGTGCTGCGCTTCCTCGATGCCGCCGGCATCCGCGAGCGTCCGGCCCGCAACAATCCTGAGAAGGCCGTGCCGGGCGAGAAGGCCAAGGAACGCGCCGAGGCCCGCGAGACGAAGGCGGCGGAAGCTGCCGAGGCCGCCGCCGCTCCGAAGGAAGAGGCGGTTGAGGAAGTGGCCGCGGAAGCCGAAGCTCCCGTCGCCGAGGAGGCCGTTGAGGAGATTCCAGCCGCCGAAGCCACGACCGAGGCCGAAGACGTCGCCGAAGAGCAGGCGCCCGCCGACACGGCCGATCAGCCCGCTGAGGAGCCTGTGGCTGAAGCAGCAGCTGAAGAAGCCGCTGCCGGCGAAGAGGAAGTTGTCGAGGCCCCGGACACAGCCGAAGCTCCGGCCGAAGAGGCTGCAGTCGAGGCGCCCGCTGAGGAGGCTTCTGCCGAGGCTGAAGCGGCGGAAGAAGCTCCGGTCGCCGAAGAAGCGCGCAGCGAGGGTGAATCCGCGGAGGCTCCGGCCGAAGGCGCCGACGATGTCGCCCCGCCGACCGAGGATTCGCCCCAGGCTGAGACCGAAGAGAAGGCGGAGTAATTGGCTCCTCCCCGGCACGGGGAGGGGGACCGCCCGAAGGGTGGTGGAGGGGGCGGGGTGTCACGCTCCGGGCCCCCTCCGTCAGTTCCGCTTCGCGAAACTGCCACCTTCCCGTGCCGGGGAGGATCGAAACGAATCGCGCTCGCCGCGGTTGCCGGGGCGCACGGGCTCAACGGGGAGCTCCGCCTCAAATTGTTCAGCGACAGCGTCGAGAGCCTGTCGCGGCACGAAAAACTCTTCGTGGGAGGCGTCGAACGGCGCCTCCTTTCGATTCGGGACAGC
>JBKPOO010000075.1:0-59683 GCA_046733175.1 Pseudomonadota bacterium | reverse complement strand
GCCTGAGCCTCGCCCGCACCGGTGCCATCGGAGTTGTCCTTCCCAACCTCCACGGTGAGTTCTTTTCCGAGATCGTGCGCGGGATGGACCAGCTGGCGACCGCGCGCGGCTATCTCCTTCTCCTCTCGAACATGCATGCGGACCGCGGAACGGCCGAAGCGGTGCTCAAGGCGATGCGTGGGCGGGTCGACGGACTTGTCGTCATGGCGCCGCATCTCGAGGACGAACAGTTCGCGACCGCCCTCCCGGGCGGCATCCCCGCAGTCCTCGTGAATACGCGCGCCAAGGTGGTTCGGCCGAGTATCCATCTCGACAATGCGGGCGGGGCTCGCGCAGTCGCCGAACATTTCGTGTCGACCGGCAGGCGGCGCATCGTCCATATCGCCGGTCCAGTCGGCAATATCGACGCGGACGAACGTGCCGAAGCTTTCAGGAACGCGTTGAAGGCGCATCCGGACGTTCAGCTCGAAACCATGCAGGGCGACTTCCACGAAGAATCTGGAACCGCCGCAGCCGAAACGCTGATCCGCGCCGGACAAGCCTTCGACGCGGTCTTCGCGGGGAACGACATGATGGCGATCGGCGCCCTCGAATCGCTTCGTCGCGCCGGCCTGAGAGTCCCCCAAGACGTCGCCGTGGCAGGATTCGACGACGTTCCCTTGGCAAGCCATCTCGGTCTCACGACGGTGCGGGTTCGAATGGCCGAGCTCGGCGAACGAGCGATCGAGCGGCTGATCTCGATGCTCGAGGGCGAAGATGGCGGCGCCGACGAGCTGCACAGGCCCGAGCTCGTCGTCCGAAGTTCCACGGTCGCGGAATAGTCATGTTATTTCTCGACCGCCGCCAACTACTGAAGAGCTCATCGTTCCTGCTTGCCGGTGCCGCCAGCGGGGTCCCCACGTTTGCGCTGGCGCAAACATCTCCGCCAACGCTCCCCAATTTCTATGAAGAGATCGAGCGCCGGACGTTCCGCTTCTTCTGGGACACTGTGAACCGCGAGAACGGACTTGTGCCCGATCGCTGGCCGACGCCGTCCTTTTCGAGCATCGCGGCGGTCGGCTTTGCGCTTCCGGCTTACGCCCTCGGCGCTGAACGCGGGTGGTGTTCCAGAGCCGAGGCTCGCGATCTCACTTTGGCAACGCTGCGCTTCTTCTGGAAGGCGCCGCAGGGACCCCGAGCAACCGGCATGACCGGTCACAAAGGCTTTTTCTATCACTTCCTCGACATGCAGACGGGTGAGCGATTCAAGGACGTGGAGCTATCGACGGTCGACACGACGATCCTGCTGATGGGAATGCTGTTCGCCGGCCAATATTACGACCGCGACGACCCTTCCGAGCGCGAGGTCCGAGCGCTCTCGCAAAAGCTCTACGATCGCGCGGACTGGAATTTCTTCCGCTCCGACGGACGTCGAGCGATCTCCATGGGGTGGCATCCCGAAAAAGCCGAGCTGATCCCGGCGAACTGGGTCGGGTTCAACGAGGGCATGTTCGTCAATATCCTCGCGCTGGGGTCGCCCACTCACCCTGCCCCATCGAACCTCTGGGATCAGTGGACGTCGCGCTACCCGGATTTCTGGCGAGGCGAAGGCGACACTCGGCATGTCGGCTTCGGCCCCCTCTTCGGCCACCAATATAGCCACATCTTCATCGACTTCCGCGGCATTCGCGACGCCGTCATGGGAAACGCCGGCATCGATTATTTCGAGAACAGCCGGCGCGCGACCTACGCCAATTGGGCCTGGTGCAGCGTCAACCGGATGCGTTGGGAGGGCTACTCCCGTGAGCTATGGGGCCTCAGCGCGTGCGATGGGCCCGGCAATTTTGAGCTCAAGTACAAAGGCCAGCCGCGACAGTTCTTCGGCTATGCCGCGCGGGGGCCGCTGATCGAGCCCGACGGTCGGGACGACGGAACGATCGCGCCCACGGCAGCGCTCGGATCCCTGCCCTTCGCGCCCGAGATCGTCCTCCCGTGCGCCGAAGCACTGCTCAAGCGGCCCGGCCTTTTCGACCGTTACGGCTTCAAGGACAGCTTCAACCCGAGCTTCACTTATCCCGACGTGAAGGTCGAGACCGGCACCGTCGACCCGAAGAACGGCTGGCTGGCGACCGACTATCTCGGGATCGACCAGGGGCCCATCCTGCTTCAGGCCGCCAACTACCGCGACGATTTCGTGTGGCGGTACATGCGCCGCGTTCCGGCGATCCGCCGCGGACTGCAACGCGCCGGATTCACGGGCGGGTGGCTCAGCGGATCGGCACAACGCGGCTGAGCCTGGACACGCCGCTTTCGTTGAATGCCTCGATGGCGACCCAATAGCGGACTCCGACATTGAGCGAACGTAGTTCCTTCCGGAGTGCATCGCCCTTGCCGAGCTCGTCGGCCCAAAGCTGATGCGTAAGGGTCAGCCGATCCGGGCGAATCCCGAAGCGAATATTGTAGCCGAGCGCGCCGGGGACCTTCGCCCAACGGATCGTCGCGTTGCGCTGGTCCGTTTCGCGCTGCGCGGTGATGCCGGACGGAACGCCGGGCGCCTTGCCGGCCGCGCTTCCAAACACGCGAATGTCACTGATCGCGAGGTTCGCCGCTCCCACATGGCGGTGAACGTATCGGATAAACCGGGCGCTCACAGGCTGAGGCAGTTCGAAATAGGCGTTGGGACGGTCTCGCCTCGGCTGCTCGGTGCGCGCGACCGGTTGCCAGTTCTGCCCATCGACGGAACCCTGCAGTTCGAACTCGGTGTAGATGTCGGGCGCGTCTGCGAAGCGCCCCGATTTGTAATCCGCGAAATTGACCTGGACGGCTCGCACGGTCTTCGGGGCACCGAGATCGACGGTCAGACTCTCCCCCGGCCGGTTCGCAGCCGCGACCCAGAAGGTCTGAGGGTTCTCATCGGTTACCCTGCCGGCCCCGAACTCCCCCATGGTCGAAGAAGCGACGGCCGGCTTGCGGTAGGAAAGCAGCATCCAGCCGGTGAACAGGCTGTTCGGGTCCGCGATTTTCTTGGTCGGCACGTAATAAGGAAAATCGCCGAAGCGAGATGAGGACCAGAATTGCCCGTCGGTCTCGAACTTGGCGGGGAACATGTTGATCCGCCGCTCGAACGTCCAATTGTAGCCGATCCACGGCGTGCCGGTGTTCCACCAATTCCCGTACCGGTCCTCGAAGGTCGATCCGTGGCCTGCTCCGTGGACGAAACCGCCGGGCTTGTAAGCGATGGGGTTGTAGTCGGCATATTTGAACGGCCCGAGGGGCTTGTCCGCCACATAGGTGCCGTTGGAATAGGCATTGAACTCCGTGCCCGGCGCTCCGTACTGGAGATAATAACGCCCGCCGTGCTTGGTCATCCAGGCGCCTTCGACATACGGCCTGGTTGGCTGGCCGTTCGCGAGCAGGCCGCTATGATCCTGGCCGAACCTCTCCCAGCCATGTTTTTCGGGGACCAGGTTAAACATCGGTTGGGCGCGCGACTGGTAAATCAGCTTGCCGTCTTCGAACGCGATCTTCTGGCCGTAGATCGGGAAGACATTCGATGAGCCCCAATAGAGATACCACTGGCCGTCGTCGTCTTTGAACAGTCCGGGATCCCAAGGTCCGGGCGGGACTTCGTCAGGCTTCATTTCCTCGGGCGGTTTATCGACGCCGCCGGGCAAATCCGGCATTAGGCGAACGAGGAAATCCAGTTGTCCTGTCTCCGGTGCCGTTGACACCAGGATCGATCCAGGACGCGTGAATGACATGGACGGCATGACGATCAGGCGGTCGCCGTCCGAAATGACGGCCGGTGCGACAATTCCGTCGAAGGGCCATCTGCTGGGCGTGATGAACGTCCAGTGGATGAGGTCGGTCGAGCGCCAGTAGCCGTCCGCAAGCGTCAGGAAGAGGTAATAAGCCCCTTTGTGGCGGACGACCGCCGGGTCAGCGGCGGTTCGGTAGCTTATGCTCTGGTTGATCTGCTCCCAATTGTAGCGGTAGTCGATGTCGAGCGGGTTGATGTAGGTCCGCTGCTCCGCCTGGGCGGGATTGGCCAGGAGCGCGGCGATGAGCACAAGTTTCCGCATCACTTCTCTCAATGACCGCGCACGAAGATGTTCGCCGTGAGGCGGCCGTCTTTCGGGTCGGGACTGAAGCTCATCCCGGGGGGGATGATCCCGGAGTGCAGCAGGCTGCCCTGGTAGATGATCATTCTGTCTGGGACTGCTTCGACCGACCCGATCTGTTCAAAAAAAGCATCGGATCCGTTGATATAACCGGAGTCTGTCGAGCGCCGTCCGCCTTCAGCTTCGGCTGTTTTGACGAAACAATCGAGGTTCGCTTGCGTCACTCGTTCGATGTTCGTGGATCGCTGCCGATAAAATGCGGTTCCGCTTCCGTCCGGCACGCGCAGATAGTGCAACAGCGCATAATATTTAGGATCGGTGGAATCGAAGTGCGGAGCGCGCTGCGGTGGACTGAGTTGACTCGGCTGTACGGTCACCATTGAAAAGCTTCCGCGGAGCAGGTCGAAGCCGTCCACCTCGAACGCGCCCGCGATGAATTGGGCGGCCGCCTCGCACGCTCGCCGTACATAGGTCCACGCAAATTCATCGCGCTCGTCGAGAACACGTCTGATCCCCGGATAATATTCCCCCGTGACTTCCGGGAACGGAGCAAGCGCCTCGGCGATGCGCGCGATCCGTTCGGCATCGCCGCTGAAATGGTCGATGACGACCACCGGACTCTGGCCGGCGCCGAATCGACGAAGCTCAGGTTTCACGCCACCATCCGAATATTGAAGGGAGGCGTTTCCACCTCCCCCGAGCAACGGTTCTTCCGTCAGAATTTGTATCTGATGCCCGCCTGGAAGGAGCGTTGATCGTTGCTGAGCAGGAAGTTGTCGGTCCGCGGCGCGGGCGTGCCCCCACCGGCGTCCCACGACGTGTAATTCCGGTTCAGCCAGTTGAACACGTTGAACGCTTCGAAGTCGACCGTCAGTTCGTGACCCCAAGGCATCTTGAAAGCCTTGGCGACGCGCAGGTCCAGCCGCTTGTAGCCGATCGACTGCTTGGGGAAGAACACACCGCCAAGATTGCCATAGCAACAAGCGTCAGGAGCATCAGGAGCCGCGGGGCCACCGTTCCACGGCGCGTTGATATGGCCGAACGCCGGCCCGCGCGAAAGCGTCAGCTCGCCCGAGAGCAAGATACCGAACGGTGCGCGGTAAATCGCCGAAGTGACCGAACGCCACTTCGGAACGCCGTTGACGTAAGTCGTGCCGTAAACGCCGAAGGCTGGGCCATTGTAGAACTCATCGCTGTTGAGCTCTTGCGCGACATTGGTCCTCGCCCGCTGGTACGTGAAAGCCTGCGAAAATCCCCACCGGCTCGCTTCGGTAAACGGCTTTTCAATTTGCAGGTAGATGGCGTTGTAGTTCGCCTTACCGTTGTCGAGTCCGCGGTTCAGCTTGCCGGAGAAACCAGGGAGCACACCATTTTGTGCACCGCAGATGCTGAACGGCACTGGGGACCCGTCGCCATTGGTCAGCCCGCCAGCGATCTGATTTTGGATCCACGCGTCGCCGCCATTCGTGCAGCCGGTGACATTTCCCGCGCCGTCGCGGGTAACGAAGCGCGTGAACCAGCCGTTCTCGTAAAAGTTCGCGCGAGCGAACATGAACAAGTGACGCGAGCGGATGTGCGAGAAGGTTAGCGTCGCAGTGATGTCACCGAACCGCTTGCGAACGCCGAGATCGAGCTGGTCCGAATAAGGCGGGTGAATCTTGTTGGGCAGCACCCAGACCGCTCCGCCGATATTCTGCGACGCTGCGATCGCCCGCAAACCTTCCGGATTGTCGAGGAAGGCGGGATCCCACGCCACGCAATTGGCGACGGAGGAACCGTTCCCTCCGACGGGCGGGACGGTGCCCGGCGCGCAGAAGGTGACGGGCGTGATGTAGTTGGCGTTTGTGATTGTCTCGATCGCGCCTTCGATGAACAGGCTGCGATCATAATAACGCCCGGCGCCGCCGAAGATGACCAGGTCCCTGTCGCCGTGGACGTCGTAGGAGACGCCCAGGCGCGGCTGGAATTCCTTCCAGTAGGCCGGACGATTGTGGCCGTTTGAAATATAGTCTTCGGGGTTGATGCCTCTCGCTTGCCACCCGGGATAATTGCGCAGCGCGTCGGCGACGGCGGCGGGCGTGATGTAGTCATTGTTGTTGGCATTGGTCTCATAGTCCCAACGCAATCCCGCGTTGATCGTCCAATGATCGTCGGGTTTCCATTCGTCCTGGGCGTACAGGCCGATCTGAACGTCGTTTGAGTCCAGGGACGGATTGGCGCCCGTCGCGATCAGCGCCGCTTCCGGCTGCTGCGTCAGCTGGTCGAAATTCCCTGTCGGGCCAGGGTTGAAGTAGAAGAAGCTTGGATTCGTGAAATTGATGACCTTACGTTTTAGGTCGATCATGTTCAGCTGGCCGCCAAACTTGAGAGTGTGCTTGCCCATCCGAAGCGTAGCGTCGTCGCGTAGCAGCGCGCCCTTCTGGGCGTCGGCCTGCGTGAAGAAGTGCGAGCCGAGATAAGCGAAACCTCCGTTGATGCCGAAATCGACCACGCCGCTGCCCAACGGAACGAGGATTGGGGGAAGATTCTCCGGGTCATCAGGATCCGGCACGAGGTTCACGAAGGCGAAGTTATTGCATGTGGGATCGAGCACACCGGCGCTCGTCCTGCATGCGATGTTGGTGACAACGAACTGATCCCCATTCGTCACCGTCGGAGTCGATTGTGTCGCTTTGTCGAAGGCAAAATTGAACAGGTTCAGGAAGTTGCCGGCATTGTGCCGCCACTGGACCTGGAGGCGCGTCTGGTGCGTCAGGATCGTGCGGCCGTGGCTCGGCGCTGCGACATCGTCGACATCGCTCAAATTGTTCTCGCGACGAACGTACGCCATCAAATTGACGGTCTCCGTGTCGCTTGGAGTGAAGGTCAGCTTGCCGAAATAAAGGCCTTGCTTGAAGTCGAAGTTACGAGTGGTGCCGACGATCTGGTCGACGACGTTCGTGGGAAAGATTTGCGCGCCACCGGGCCCCGTTGCGAGCCTGCCGGTACCTCCGGGCAGGCTCTCGATCGTTCCTTCGCCAGCAACATAGAAAGAGACTCTCCCGGGGACGATCGGGCCGCCGAGCTCGCCGCCGAACTGCTTCCTGTCATAATCCTGCTTTTTACAAAATTTGATCGGATCGAACGGACCTGCTGGACACTGGGGTTTGTGGATGAATGACTGCGGCTGCCACTCGAGAAAAGCCGAACCGAAGAACTTGTTGCCGCCCGTCTTGGTAATCGCGGTGAGGAGCGCCGAGCCGGCCTGGCCCGTTTCCGCTCCGAAGTTCTGAGTCTGGACCTGATATTCCTGGATCGCGATTTGCGGGAAGGGATTCCCCAGACCGAAGTTCTGGCCGAACACGCCGCCGTGATTGATCGGGTTTTTGAAGCTCATCCCGTCGAGCAGGACGTTGACGTTGTTGGAAGCGATTGCGCCGGCCTGGATCTGCGCAGTGCCTCCGGCAGCGACCTGAACGCCCGGAGCGAGGTTGGCGAATGACAGGAAATTGCGCTGATTCTGCGGAAGGTTCTCGATCTGGGCGGGAGTGATGTTGGTCGCGACCGTTTGCGGCTGAGTCGGCTGGCGCGACCGTCGTCCGGTTACGACAATGGTGCCGCCGGATGGGGTGCTGGCGGCCGCAAAATCTACGGTCGCCGTCTGCCCGACGAATACGGTCGTTTCCTGAGACTGGCTTCCTGCCGTGACACGATATGTCGATGGCCTAAGTCCCAAAATCGCATAATTTCCGGACGCATCGACGGTCCCGACGGAGCGTTGTCCTGTCGCGGTGTCGACCGCGACGACCTGCGCGCCGGCTTGGGCACCGGCCACATGGCCTTCGATGGTCGCTAGTTCGGACTGCGCATAGGCCGGCTGGGCAATGCATAGCGCCGCCGCAATCGCGACTGTGGAAATCCCGGACGCAAGCCTGCGCTTCGCGTTGATCGTGGTCACTTGGCCCCTCTCCCGTGACAGCGTGTAACCGGTTACATTTTTAGATCGACTGAAAGACTCCTCGCAACGCGATGAAAGCCTTTCCGAGGGCCTGAGTCAATCTGCAGTTCGTGGAAAAAGCCCGGTTGTGTGGCCTTGCGGTCACGCCTTCGACCGGATCAGTGGATGATACGCTCGTACCGAAGCGTGAAGTTGACCGGCGGAGGCTGACGTGCGGCTTGGGCTGCTTCGGTACTAGGCCGCAGGCGCGACACGAAGTCGCCGTGATCGGGAAGGTTCTTTGCGACGTCATCGATGACGTCGGCAATGTCACCCAGGAAACCGACCAGCTCCTCGTCGGGTACGAATTGAGCGACCGGGTCGGGGCGCATTTCAAACCCCTGCCCTAAAAGGACCTGCACCCAGCTTTCTTCCGCGAATAGCTCGGCGGCACCATGTTTGAAGAAGCGCCCGGAGGAGCGGAACAGTTCGAACCGTTCATTCAAACTATCGGGAACAGGCATCTCGCGGACATAATCCCAGAAGGGATCGCCGCTCCGCCGCGTGACCTTGTAGTGGGCGACGATAAAGTCGCGCACATCTTCATATTCGAACCGGGCTTGCCGATTGTATTCGTCGATGTCGGCATCAGAAAATCCGGTCGCGGGAAACATCGCGAGCAGGCGGTGAATGCCGGTCTGGATCAAGTGGATGCTGGTCGATTCGAGCGGCTCCAGAAAACCGGATGACAGGCCGATCGCAATGACGTTCTTTTCCCATGCCTTCAGGCGCCGCCCGGGCGCGAACCTGACTGGCCGAGGGTCGGCGAGCGCTTCGCCGTCGAGATTGGCGAGCAGGCCTTCCGCCACCTCTTCGTCACTGATGAGCTTGGAAGAATAAACATAGCCGTTGCCGATCCGGTGCTGCAGCGGGATCCGCCATTGCCAGCCGGCCTTGCGCGCGGTCGAACGCGTGTAAGGGGTGAGTGGCGAAACGCTGGCGCAGGGAACGGCCTGGGCGCGGTCGCAGATCAGCAATTGATCCCAGTCTTCATACCCCACTCCGAGCGCGCCGCCGATCAGCAGCGCCCGCATGCCCGAACAGTCGACGAACAATTCGCCGTCGATTTCGCGGCCGTCGTTCAGCCGGACTCCGGTCACGTGGCCCGATTCCGGGTGCTTGTTGACGTCGACGATCCGGCCTTCGATCCGCTGCACGCCTCTCGCCTCGCTTTCCGAGCGAAGGAAGCGAGCGAACAGCGACGCGTCGAAATGATAAGCGTAATCAAGGTCGGCGATGGGGGAATTGGGGTTGCTCTTGTCGGCGAAGGCGAACCGGTTCTTCATGCACGCGACGCAGTTCAGCGAATAATGGTCGAAATGCTTGACCGACGCCGGGTCCCGGTCGCGGGCGGCGAGCCACAGCTGATGGGGGTGCAGCCACAACATGTCGCGGCCGATTTTGCCGAATCCGTGGATGTAGCGCTCGCCGGGCGCGCCCCAGTCCACGAACTGGATGCCGAGCTTGAATGTCGCCTTGCTCTCGCTGATCATTTTCAGGGGGTCGATACCCGCCAGGGCGAGGTAATTGCGAATGTGAGGGATGGTCGCTTCGCCAACTCCGATCGTCCCGATTTCGTCGGATTCGATCAGTCGGACCTCAACGTGGCTCAGCCATTGTGAGAGTACGGCCGCCGTCATCCAGCCGGCGGTCCCGCCACCGACGATCGTAACTTTCTTTACCGGCTGATCGGACGACGCCATGTCGTTACCCCGCGATTGAGGCGGCGTCCTTAGACGGAAGGCGGGAATTCAAACAAGCACTTAGGCCTGAACGGGTGGAGTCACCGCGGCTGCAAGCACAGCAACTGCAGACGCGATGACTCCTGGGTGCCAGAGTGAAAGGGTGCCTGGCACGCAAAAAATCCTAGCGGGTATCCGGATCGAAACCGGAAAGCCGAAGGCGCACCAGCTGATCGGCGGTGGTCGGAGCCAAGCCGGCGCGTCTCAGAGAACTGACATATGCGGGCGTCACGCCGTGGATCGCCATGTTGACGAAGTCGTCGGCGCTCAGATTGCGATAACCGAGCGCGGCGATTTGATTGATGTAATCGGCCGTGACTCCGTGGATCGACATCGAAACCAAATCGTCGCTCGTCAGCCGTCCGCCCTCGTAGCGAACGAAACTGGCTGCAAGCTCGGGACGGACGCCGTGGATTGCCATCGATACCAGGTCATCCGCGGTCACCTGCTGGAACTCGGGACCCATCGCCGCAAGCGCTCGAACGAACTCCGGTTGAACGCCGTGAATCTTCAGGCTCACAAGATCGGATGCGCTGATGTGCCGAAGCTTCGGAGCGATGGGAGCGAGCGCCCGGATATATTCCGGGTCTACGTCATGGATTTTGAACGACACGACGTCTTCAGCGGCCAGGCGATATCCGAGCCCAGAAAGCGCGCGGATATAATCCGCGGAGACGCCGTGGATTCCCATTGCCGTCAATTGTTCGACGTTGGGACGCTCGAAGCCGCTTCGAGCGAGAGCGTCGACCAGCTCGCGCCCGACTCCGCTCATGGTCAGCGAGAAAGCCTGGTGCCGGGTCGGTACGCCCATACCCCGCGCCTGTAGGTAGGATGCGAAGCCGGGATCGGGGGTGAAGCTGCACGCCCCCCTTCCAGACCAGCTGCCCGCGGTCCCGCTGCAATCCAGCCGTCCCGCCTCATGTATCAGCGCGAAGCGTACCGGGCCGCGCCGGCCGGCCAATTGTCCCGCGCTCAACCCGCTGAGCTCGCTCAGCGGGCGATCGTTGGACCAGGTGCTGCGACTGTTCCCGTTCCACCGGCTTTCGACGGTCAGCTGGATTTTGTCGGACCGTGTCCCCTCCTGCTCGACCGACCAGCTGATCGATTCCATCTGCTGCTGCGCGCCGGCCGGACTCGCCGACCCCAAGGTCAGCGCCGGAACGATGCCGATCGGCGCGGCTGCGGCGGCCGCGAACAGGATTTTTGGCAAGTGAGTCATTACTCGTACCTCAAGGCATGGATCGGATTGGCGCGAGCGACCCGGACCGAGTGGCCGACCACGGTCGCGACCGCGATCCCGAGCGCGATCGCCGCGGCAACCAGGAACGGTATCGGGGTCAAGGGGATGCGCTCGTCGAACCCGTTCAGCCAGTCGCGCATCATCCACCAAGCCACCGGCCATGCGATGAGGTTGGCGATGATGACCGGCCGGCTGAACTGCCAAACGAGCAGACGCACGATGTCGCGAGTCCGCGCGCCCAGAACCTTGCGGATGCCGATTTCCTTGGTCCTCCGCTCCGCCGTGAACGCGGCAAGGCCGAACAGTCCGAGGCACCCGATGATCACGGCGAGAAGCGAGAAGGCCGCGAAAATTTGTGCCCGCGCGTCTTCCTTCTTGTACGCCTCGCCCATGATGTCCTCGCTGAACTTGGCGTTGAACGGGACCTCGTTGGTGAACTGCTTCCACTGCCGCTCGAGCGCTCCGCGCACGGTTTGCGGATCGCCGCGGTAGCGAACCATCAGGTAGTTGGGCCCGGTCCGGACTTTCCGGAACATGATCGGATCTATCGGCTTGCGGACCGAGCGGAAGCGCGAGTCGCCAACCACGCCGATGATGTTGATGTTCACCATCCCGTAGTCAGACCCGATGATTTCGCTTTTCACCACCTGGCCGATGGCATCCTGCGGCGATTTGAAGCCGAGCTTCTTCGCCGCATATTCGTTGAGGACGACATTGATGCCGCGCTCGGCGGTAGCTTTCTCGACCGCCTTGTCCTGGGGATAAGGCAAGGTCATGTCGTCCATCGGACGGCTGGCATCGAACCAGCGCCCGGCCTTCAGCGTAAGGCCCATGGCGTTGAGGAAGCCCTCGCCCACATTGTACTGGCCGATATTGACCTGGGTCTTGCTTCCCGGCGGAATGATTCCGCTATTGCTGTTGTTGTCCGTGTTGACCCCAATGTCGGTCAGCCCGGCATCGACGACCCCGGGCACGCGCTTCACCTGTTCCACGAAGCCTTCCACACGTGACCAGAGTTGGGCGCGCCCCAGCTCTTCGAGCTGGATGAGGTGATCGCGCTTGTACCCGGGATCAACAGAGCGGGCGAAGACCGTCTGCCCGTAGATCACCGCCGTGCAGATGATGAGACCGATCGACACGCCGAACTGCATCACCACCAGCGCGGCGCGCAGCCGGCCCGAGCCCGGTGTTTCGGCGGCCGAGCGGTTCGCCTTGAGGACTTGCGCGGGCTGGAATCGCGACAGGAAGAAGGCCGGATAAAGTCCGCTGATGATTCCGACGATCAGAGTTAGCCCGATGGCCGGCAGCAGCACTCCGTCCTTGCCGATGTAATTGAGCGTCAGGTCTGCATCGAGGAACGCTGCGAAAGGCTTCACGAGCAGCTCAACGAGCGCCAGCGCCAACAGCATCGCTACCGCCGAAATCAGGACCGATTCGGCGACGAACTGGACGATTAGCTGTCGCCGCGTCGCCCCCAGCACCTTGCGAAGCGCGACTTCTCGCGCCCGCTGACTCGCCCGGGCAGTCGCGAGATTTGTGAAGTTCACCACCGCCATTCCGAGGATCAGCAAGGCGATGATTGCAAACGTCGTAATCGTGCGGGTGTCGTTGCCTGGTGTCAGCGTAGCTTCCTGCGCCTTGCCCAAATGGACGTCCTTCAGGTTGGTGAAATGCCAATCCTGCTCGTCGCCCGCATTGTACATGATGTCGCCGTTCGGCTCGTTGGGGATGTTGCGCTTCTCCCAAGCCGGCTCCTGCGCCTGAAGCTGAGCAATGTCGGTTCCCGGCCGCATCTTCGCGAAGACGTAGCCGGACTGGCAGCCCCAGCACTTATTCAGGAAGTCCGGCTGATCGGCATAGAATGCGTTGAAATCGAGCCGCAGCACCGCGTCGATCTTGAGGCTGGAATTCTTCGGAATGTCCTTCAGCACGCCGGTGATTTTGAAGTCGCGCCGGATGCCGCGCGAAATGACCGTAAGCGTGCGCCCCACGACCTCATCGGTACCGAACCGCTTGATCGCCTCGCTCTTGGTGAGGACCGCCGTCTGGGGCTCTGGAAGGCTCGTGCCGGCGATCAGCGGCAGATTGACGACTTTCAGGAAGTCATCGTTGGTGAACATCCAGTTTTTGGTCGCATACGCCTGGCCGTCCTTCAGGAACACCGGGCCGACGTCCTGAATGTAGGCCATCCGCTCGATCTGCGGAAAATCCTTCTTCAGTGACGGTTGGGCGACATAGGTACCCATTTGGAAGAAGCCCGGAGGCTGGTCCTTCGGATGCGGATACCAGGCTTGGACCTCGTACGTGTTCTCCACGTTCGGAAGCCATTTGTCGTAGCTTTGCTCGTACCGGATGTAGAGCAGGATCAGGACACAAGCGGCCATGCCGATCGCGAGGCCGGCAATGTTGATGATCGAATAGGTCTTGCTCTTGGCAAGCGCCCGAACCGCGACCGTCCAGTAATTGCGCCACATAGCATTCGTCCTCGATAGAGCTTCGACCATGTCTCAGGCTGCCCGCCGGCGTTCCTGGAGAATTCGACCGTCGAGCATGTTCACCACGCGGCTCGCGAAATCTGCATGGGCCGGAGAATGGGTCACCATGACGATGGTCGAGCCCTCCTGGTTGAGCTGTCGGAGCATGCGCATGACCTCTTCGCCATGCGCGGTGTCGAGGTTGCCTGTGGGCTCGTCCGCGAGAATCAGCTTCGGCTCGCCGACCAGAGCCCGAGCAACGGCGACGCGCTGCTGCTGCCCACCCGAGAGCTGGGTCGGGCGATGCTTGGCGCGATGCGCTATCCCGACCTTGTCGAGTACGCGATCGACCCTCGCCTTGCGCTCGGACGCGGGGAAGCCGTGATAGAGGAGCGCAAGCTCGACATTTTCCCGGACGGTCAGTTCGTCGACCAGATTGAAGCTCTGGAAAATGAAACCGATATTGCTCTTGCGAGTGACCGCGAGCTGCGCTTCGCCGAGGCCCGCAACCTCCTGGCCGTTGAATACGTACGAGCCCTCGGTCGGACTATCGAGCATTCCCATGACATTGAGCAAGGTCGATTTCCCGCATCCGGACGGGCCCATGACCGCGACGAACTCGCCGTCGGCGATGTCGAGGTCGACGCAATCCAGCGCCGTCGTTTCCACGGTGTCGGTGCGGTATGTCTTGGTGAGGCCGGTCATCGTAAGCACGATCGGAATCCTTTCTTACTCGTCGGAATCGAAGGTCAGCCGCTCTTTGTCGGTGAGACCGCTGTAGGATGAGGTGATGACGCGCTCGCCGGGCTTCAGTCCGCCAAGCACCTCGATGAAATCGCTGTTCCTGCGGCCAAGCTGAACCGGGCGCTTGGTCGCGCTCTTCCCGCCGGAATCGACGACGAAAACCCAATTTCCGCCGGTGTCGCTGAAGAAGGCGCCGTTGGGGATCAGCAGCGCGCGGGAAGAGTCGCCGAGAGTCAGCTTGGCTTGGACGGTCTGGCCTCGCTGGATCGATTGGGGCTCGGAGCCGTCAAAGACCAGGTCGATCTGGAACTGGCCGTTGCGGACTTGCGGATAAACCTTGGCGACCTTCAGCCGGTAGGTCTTGCCCTCGATGTCCGCTGTCGCCCCCTGGCCCACCTGAACCCTGCCGAGATAAAATTCGTCGACGTCGGCCTGCAACTTGTCGGCGCCGGCGCTGTCGATCTGGCCGATGCGCTCACCCTGCTGGAGCGACTGGCCGAGCTGTATGTCGAAACCGCTCAACTGGCCGGTGACCGGGGCCCGGATATTGAGCTGGCCGAGGCTGCTCTGGGCGATCCCCATGCTGCTGTTGAGCGACGACGCGGCGGCGCGCAGCTGGCTTAGCTGGCTCGATTGAAGGCTCTCGGTCTGCCTGATGCTCTGCTTCAGGATCGCGAGGCGCTGCTGCTGATATTGCAGGTCGTCCTTCGTGTCGTTGAACGTCTTCCGGGAAACGAAGCCCTTGTCGGAGAGCGGCTTTTGCAGGTCGTACTGGCGGCGCGCTTTCGCCAGGTCGGTTTCGGCCTGGTTGAGATCGCGCAGGTTATTGTTTCGAGTCTGCGTAAGCGCGAGTTCCTGGCTGCGCATGTTGTTGAGCTGCTGTTCGACTTCGGCCTGTTTCTCCAGCGTCGACAATTGCAGTTCCGCGTTCGACAGGATCGCGAGCGGCTGGCCCTCCACGACCTGTGCTCCATCCTCGACGAGCTTCTTTTCGACCCGCCCGCCCTCGACCGCGTCGAGATAGACCGTGACCATCGGGGTCACTCGTGCACGCAGAGGCAGAAAGTCGTCGAACACGCCCTGCTGCACGCTGGCGATCGACAGGCGGTCGGGGTTTACCGACTGCGAATTGGCCCTGGGCGCGAAAAGCCAGAAGAGCGCGATCAGGATCAAAACGGCCCCCGCGCCGGCTGCTATGAGGATCCGCTTGTCGATAGTCTTGCGCACGACGACCTTGTCCATCGCGCCGCCGCTAACGGCCTCTGCGCGATGAGTCTGCCGAAGTTCGACCAGGCTCACTGTCCGCCACCGGACAGAAAGTGTCCGAAACCGGACATGGCCGGATGCCCCATGACCCCGCTTCCCTCTCGGGAGCTTGAGTTGACCGCCAATTTCATGCCCCTAACGTAGCAACGCCCGTGCCAAATGGAGTTAGGCGGTCCTGTTCGTTTCCGGACAGAGCGTCTAGGTTATGGTCCGATGGACAAGCCTTTCGGCCTCGCGGTTGTGGTTGACGACGACCCGGATATCTCGCTCGCCGCGCGCCTTGCGTTGCGCGACCTGTTCGATCGGATCGAAACCCTGCCCTCTCCCGCGGACCTCCTCCCCCTGCTCAGGCGCGAAGCGCCCGATGCGATCCTGCTCGACCTGAATTTCGAGCGGTCCGCGACCGACGGCCGCGAGGGCTTGGATTATCTCGCTCGAATCATGGAGCAGGACCCCGATTCGGCGGTGGTGATCATCACTGCCCACGGGGCCGTTTCGATCGCGGTCGAGGCGATCAAGCGCGGCGCCAGCGACTTCGTCGCAAAGCCCTGGAGCAACGAGCGCCTCGCCGCCACGGTGCGGAGCGCGGCCGCTCTTCGCGCGAGCAAGATGGACGCGCGGATCGAGCGCGGCCGTGCCTCCGAGCTCGCGCCAACGGTCGAAACGCCCCTGATTGGCGAATCTGCGGCAATGCAAAGGGTCCGCGACCTCATCGAGCGCGCCGCCCCGACCGACGCCAACGTCCTGATTCTCGGCGAGAACGGCACCGGCAAGGAAATCGTCGCCCGCGAAATTCACCGGCTGTCGCGGCGAAGCGCACTGCCGCTGGTGTCCGTCGACCTCGGGGCCACGAGTGAAACCCTGTTCGAATCCGAGCTCTTCGGCCATGTGAAGGGCGCCTTCACCGGCGCCGTTGGCGAACGCATCGGCAGGCTCAAGGCGGCCGACGGAAGCACGCTCTTCCTCGACGAAGTCGGGAATCTGCCGCTACACCTGCAACCCAAGCTCCTCACCGCGCTCGAGCAACGCGAGGTCGTGCCGGTGGGAGCCAACCGCGCGCTTCCGATCGACGTCCGCGTGATCGCCGCCACCAACATGTCCGCCGAACAGTTGTCGGACGAGAAGCGTTTCCGCCAGGATCTCCTGTTTCGCCTCAATACGATCGAGATTCACCTCCCGCCGCTACGTGAGCGGCGCGAGGATGTCGTATCCCTACTCGACCATTACCTCGGCCTTTACGCGCGCAAATATGACAAGCCGGCTCGCGCGCTTCCGCCTACCGTGCTCGAAGCCCTGATCAACCATGGGTGGCCCGGTAACGTCAGGGCCCTGCGCCACGCGGCTGAGCGCGCGGTGATCATGGCGGACGGCCGCGAATATCGAACCGAGGACTTTCCGCTTCCCAACGGGGGCGGTCACGCGCCCGTTGTGCCGGTGGTGGGCGAAAGCCTCAATCTCGACCAGCTCGAGCGGCAGATGATCGAGCGTGCGCTGAGAATGCATCATTTCAACATTTCGCTTGCCGCGGGAGAGCTCGGCCTCAGCCGCGGAGCGCTTTATCGGCGAATGGAGAAATATGGGCTTTAGGCGCAAGTTCGAATTTGGGCTTGCGTGGCGGACCGCGCTTCTCGTCGCCTGCGTCTGGCTCTTCATTCAAGCGCTGGACACGCCCGATCTTCCCGCCGGACGAATCGTCGCCGCCCTGGTCGCCTTTTTCGCGCTCGCCTCTCTCTGGAATTTCATTCGCCGAACCAATTTCCAGGTTTCGCGCTTCATCGAATCCGTTCGCTTCGAGGACTTTTCACAGCGATTCTCCGACCCGAGCGGAGGCGGATTCGACGTCCTCGGCGACACTCTCGATGCGGCTCTGAAAACGCTCCAGGAGCGCCACATGAAGGAGAGCGCCGAGGCCCGTTACCTCTCGGCGATCCTCGACGATTCTCCGAGCGCTCTGCTCACCGTCGATGAGCAGGGACGCATCGAATTGCTCAACAAGGCCGCTCGCCAGCTGTTCGTCGTGCAACCGCTTCTGACCGCGAGCGATTTCGAGGCACTTGGGCCCGAGCTCGCCGCCGCAGTTCGCCTTCCGCCGGGCACGCGCAAGATCACTCGCCTGATGCTGGACGGCGTGCCGCACAAGGCGATCTTCGCCTCCGCCCAGGTCGCGCGCTTGGACCAACCGGTTACAGTTCTTTCGATTCTCCCCGTGCAGAGCGAATTGGGCGCGCTGGAAGTGGCTGCTCAGGCCGACCTGGTGCGCGTCCTCACCCATGAGATCATGAACTCGCTGACGCCGGTTACCTCTCTCGCGCGCTCGGGAGCGGATATGGTTGCCGCAGCGGAGGAAACCGGCGTGGATCTTGCCGACGCTCGGGTCGCGACGGAAACGGTCGCCCGTCGGGCGGAGGGCATATTGCGCTTCGTCGAGAGCTACCGGGAGTTCGCCCAGACGCCCGACGTGCATCGTCGGTCGTTCAAGGCCGAACCATGGGCCCAGGAAATTCTTCGACTCGCCATCGCGGGCGTGGGCGACCGCGAGATCGACGCCCGCGTCGAAGTGCAGCCCAAAACCCTTTCCTTGAACGCAGACCCTGAGTTGCTTGCCCATGCACTACTGAACCTATTGCGGAATGCGATCCGAGCGACCGCGGAAGTGGAATCGCCGGCCGTCGTGCTGAAGGTGCAGAGGGAGGCCAACGGCCGCTGCCGGATCGACGTCGAGGACAATGGTCCGGGTATCCCGGAAGACCGGCGCGAGGATATCTTCCTGCCCTTCTACACGACGCACAAAGGCGGAAGCGGGGTGGGCCTGAGCTTTGCTCGGCAAGTCGCGCTGGCCCATGGCGGTTCCATTTCGGCGCTCGAGGCTGCCGGAGGCGGCGCTCAGATCCGCGTCGTGATCTAGGAACGCAGAGCGGCCGCCGCTCGCGCGCGGTCGGTAATAGCGGACAGGTCGGTCTCCTCCCGAGTGACCAGCCAGCTGCCGCCGACGCACAGGACGTAGGGGAGAGCGAGCCAATCGGGAGCCGTCTCAGGGCGAATTCCCCCCGTCGGACAGAAGCGGACCTTCCCGAAGGGTCCCGACAGCGCCTGCAATGCCCTTATTCCGCCGGCGGCCTCCGCGGGGAAGAATTTGAACCGGTCGAGGCCCAGATCGAGCCCGCGCATGATGTCGCCGGCATTCGCGACTCCGGGGAGGAACGGCACTTCCGACCGTAGGGCCGCGAGCGTCAAAGTGTCGGTCAAGCCTGGCGAGACGATGAATTGGCTGCCCGCCTCGATTGCCTGCCCCAGCTGCTCCTCGTTGAGCACGGTACCGGCGCCGACGATTGCGCCGGGCACTCGGCTCATCTCACGGATCGCATTGAGCGCCTCGCCGGTCCGCAAAGTGACCTCGAGCACCGGGAGGCCAGCCTCGACGAGCGTTTCGGCCAAGGCGGCCCAATCGCCGTCGCCGTCTAGCACCAACACCGGGATTACGGGTGCGGTGCGCATGATCTCGTCGATCGTCATCCGTGCTCCCTCGCAAAGGCGGCAGCCGCTCCGAACAGTCCTGGTTGCGGGTGAGTGATCAGCTTCACCGGCATTTCATCCATCCGGCGCTCGAACCGGCCCTTGGCGATGAATCGATCCCGAAAGCCCGATCGCGGCAGGTAATCTCCAAGACGTAACCCGACACCTCCGGCGATAACGACAGCGGATGCGCCCTGCGCCAGCGCCAGATCTCCCGCCACCGCCCCGAGCGTCAGGCAAAGGCGGTCGAGCGCCGCGGCGGCGAGGCCGTCGGACCCGTTGAGCGCGGCCGGCCAAAGCTCTTTGTCGTCGTGGAATGTGAGGTCGCGCTTCTCGATGGCACCAAGCGCTTCATAGAGATTCCATAGACCCTGCCCCGAAGCGATGCGTTCGATCGAAACCCGCCGAAAGTGGCGCCGCAACTGCTTCAGGATCTTGTCCTCGAGGGCGTCGAGCGGCGCGAAGTCCACGTGCCCGCCCTCCGTCTCGATCACGTCGTGATGATCGCTCCTGCGCAGCAGGGCGGCGACTCCAAGGCCGGTGCCCGGACCTACGATCGAAATGACGCCTTCGTCCGGGAGCGCATGATTGGGCCCGCAAAGATGGCGGAAATGTTCGTCGCCGAGCGTCGCGACCGCATAGCCGACAGCTCCGAAATCGTTGACGATCGTGTAGCGGTCGACCCCGAGACGCTCCTTCATCAGATAAGGGCGGATCACCCAGGGGTTGTTGGTGAGCTTCAGCACCTCGCCCCCAACTGGGCCGGCGAAGGCGATTGCAAGCTCGGTCGGAAGCTCGATTCCGGAGCGGCGGCCAAATTCCTGCCAAGCAAGCTGAAAACTCGCATGTTCGGCGGTCTTCAAGGTGACTGGATCGCCGAGCGAAACGACGTTGCCGTCCACGATCTCGGCCAGGGCGAAGCGGGCGTGGGTCCCGCCGACATCGGCGACGGCGATCTGCCTCACCGTTGCTCCACCTCCATGGCGTCGAGCATTGCGGACGCTCCGAGCTCCGCGACGTCGGCGCTAAGCCGCATGAGGGCGAAGAGCTCTCGGCCCGTGCCGGCGGGCGGCGGAGGCGAATTGGCCGGCGGTCGAGACGCCAGATCGACACCGATGGCTTCCAACTGACCGTTCCGCGCGTCGACGCGGATCAAATCGCCGTCGCGGACCCGCGCGAGCGGCCCGTCCGGAAGCGCTTCGGGCGACACGTGGATTGCAGCGGGGACCTTGCCGCTTGCGCCCGACATGCGTCCGTCCGTGACCAGCGCGACCTTATGCCCGCGGTCCTGAAGCACTCCGAGCGTGGGCGTCAGCTTGTGCAGCTCGGGCATGCCATTGGCCCTGGGTCCCTGGAATCGGACGACAACCACGCAGTCCCCGTCCAGCTCGCCCGCCTTGAACGCCTCGAGGACTCCGTTCTGGTCGGAAAAGCAGCGAGCCGGCGCTTCGATGAGCCAGCGCTCCTCGTCGACCGCGCTGGTCTTGAACACGGCGCGGCCGATATTGCCCTGCACCAGCTTCATGCCGCCGTCCCGCCGGAACGGATCGCCGACTGGGCGCAGCATGTCGAGGTCGGAGCTCTGTTGCGCTGGCTTCCACGTCAGCTCCTCGCCCTGAAGCTCCGGATTTCCGGTCCAGGCCTCCATCGAATCCGCGCCGGCGGTCAGATGATCGGTATGGATGAGGCCTTCGCTCGCCAGCGTCGAGGTAACGAATGCCATTCCGCCCGCTTCTTGGAAATCGTTCACGTCCTTGGCACCGTTGGGATAAATCCGAGCGATGAGGGGCACCGCGGCCGAGAGTTCCTCAAAGTCCTGCCAGTCGATCCGGATTCCCGCCGCCCGTCCGATCGCCGGGAGGTGGATCATATGGTTGGTCGATCCGCCGGTCGCGAGCAATCCGATCATGGCGTTCACGATCGCTCGTTCGTCGACGACATGGGCAAGCGGCCGCTCGCGGCTTTTCCCAAGCTCGGCGAGGCGATGGACGGCGGCGCGCGTCAAGGCCTGCCGAAGCGGCGTCCCGGGGTTGATGAAGGCCGCGTTGGGAATATGCAGCCCCATCAGCTCCATCATCATCTGATTGCTGTTCGCGGTTCCGTAGAAGGTGCAGGTGCCGGGCGCGTGATAGGATGCGCTCTCCGCCTTCAGGAGTTCGTCCTTCCCGACCTTCCCTTCGGCATAGAGTTGGCGGATGCGCTGCTTTTCCTTGTTCGGCAGTCCCGACGGCATCGGTCCGCCCGGAATGAGGAGCGCGGGCAGATGTCCGAAGCGCAGCGCGCCGATCAGAAGGCCCGGGACGATCTTGTCGCAAATCCCAAGCATGGCGACCGCATCGAACATGCCATGGCTGAGCGCCACTGCGGTCCCCATCGCGATCACGTCGCGGCTGAACAGCGACAGGTCCATGCCGGGCTGGCCCTGGGTCACTCCGTCGCACATCGCGGGAACGCCGCCGGCGACCTGCGCGGTCGCCCCGACCTCCCGCGCGAAGATCTTCATCTGTTCGGGATACCGGCCGTATGGCTGATGCGCCGAAAGCATGTCGTTGTAGGCTGTAACGATGCCGATATTGGGCCCGGCGAGCGTGCTGATCGCCGATTTGTCTTCGCCCGAAGCTGCGAACCCGTGAGCGAAATTGCCGCAGCTCAGCCGCGGGCGATTGATCCCGCGCTCCTTCTCCTCGGCCATCAGGTCGAGATAGCGCTTACGGGTCGGCTTCGACCGCTCGATGATCCGGTCGGTGACCTTTGCGATGGTCGGGTTGAGGGCCATCCCCGGGCTTACTCGTGCCAGCTGATTCCGTCGCGCTCGGTAAGCGCGATGGCCGCAGACGGACCCCAGGTGCCGGCGCCATATGGCTTCGGCGTCAGACCCCGCTCCGCCCAAGCCGCGCGGATGCGGTCGATCCAGCCCCATTGCGCCTCGACCTCATCACGGCGGACGAAGAGAGTCGGATCGCCTTCAATGAGGTCCAGCAGCAATCGTTCGTAAGCGATCCGGCGACGATATTCGCTGAAGGCATTCGCAAGGCCGATGTCGAGCGGGATTTCACGCAGGCGCACCCCGCCACGATCGAGGCCCGGAGTCTTGGACATCAAGCGCAACTCGATCGATTCTTCCGGCTGAAGCCCGATGATCAGCTTGTTCGGCTTCGTGGTCGCTCCGCGCGACGCGAAGATCGAATAAGGCACGTCCTTGAACTGAATGAAGATTTCGGTGTCGCGCATCGGCATTCGCTTGCCCGTGCGAAGGTAGAATGGAACCCCCTTCCATCGCCAATTGTCGATGTGCGCCTTCAGAGCGACAAACGTCTCGGTCTGGCTTTCATGCCCGATTTCCTCGGCATAGCCGGGCACCGGCGCCCCATCGATCGCTCCCCGCGTGTACTGGCCGGTGACCGTCAGGGCCTCGACGTCGGCTGCGCCGATCGGTCGAAGCGCTCGGAGCACCTTCACTTTCTCGTCGCGAACCGCGGTCGAATTGAAATCGGTCGGGGGCTCCATCGCGACCAGGGTCAACAGCTGAAGCATGTGGTTCTGGACCATGTCCCGCAGTGCTCCGGCGGACTCGTAGAAGTCGGCGCGGCCCTCGACCCCGACCGTCTCGGCGACCGTGATCTGGATGTGATCGATGTGCGCCGCGTTCCACAGCGGCTCGAACATCGAATTGGCGAACCGCAACGCGAGCAGGTTCTGGACGGTTTCCTTGCCGAGGTAATGGTCGATGCGGAAGATCCGGTCCTCAGGGAAGGCGGCCGCGACCGAGTCATTGATCTCGCGGCTGGATTCGAGGTCGGTGCCGAGCGGCTTCTCGAGCGCCATTCGAACGGTTGGACAGGCAAGGCCGGCGGCCTCGAGACCGTCGATCGTCGGCTTGAACAGCGACGGCGCGGTAGAGAGGAATATCGCAACTCCGTCGCACGGATCGCCGATTGTGCTGGCGAGGCGCGAGAAGCTGTGCTGGTCGTTGATGTCGACCGGGACATAATGGAGACGATTGAGGAACCGGTCCGCAACGGCTTGGTCGAAGAAGCCGTCAGGTAAATGCTCGCGCAGGGCTTCGACCGCACGCTGACGGTAGGCGTCGTCATCGAGCGCCGTCCGCGCCGTGCCGATGATCCGGAGGTCGGACGGAAGCAAGCCATCCGAATCCAGCCCGTACAGCGATGGCAGCAGCATGCGCCGGGCGAGATCGCCGGTCGCTCCAAACAGCAGCAGTGTCGAAGCCTTCACTGTCACGGGGCAGGCGTTAGCCGCTCCTGCGGGCAAACGTAAACCATGCCTCCGGCCGCGGATACGTATGCGCTAGGCGCGGAACCGAACGAAGATTATCCTGCTTTGAACGTTGGCCACGCGGATTGGGAACCAACGATCACTCGTCCGATCAAGGAATGATCATGGCAAACAAAGATATCCTTGGATGTGCAGCGCTCTCGCTGCTGTGCGCGAGCTGCGCCCAATCGGCTCCTCCAGGCGCTCCCACCCCGATCCCCGAGCTGGCCGGCCGTTCCGCGGGCGCGCCCGAGAGCTGCGTAAGGATCGAACCCAACGCTTCGATGCGTATCACGGAGTCGCATAACCTCATCTACAACGAGGGATCGACGGTCTGGCTCAGCACGAACAGCTGTCCGGCCGTGACGTGGAACGACCTCCTCGTCCTCCACCCAATGGGTTCGCAACATTGCCGGGGCGACATTGTCCAGACCGTCGACCGAACCAGCGGCATTCCGGGCCCGTCCTGCGTCATGGGCGACTTCGTCCCATACCGCAGACCCCCCCGCTAAAGGCCGGTCGCCGCGAAAGTGCGGCTGTCGGGGTCGAGGTCGCGCAGGTCGCGGCCCCGGGTTTCCTTGCCGAACCACGCAACGAGGAACAGCGCGGCGGCCGTCGGCACGATGATCGCCAGCGATACGACGGCTAGCGGAGGCACCAGCGCGAGGATCGCCAGGAACTGAGCGAACATGCCGCCCGCCTTGGTGCACGCTGCGACTATGCCGGTCGTTCGTCCGCGGATGCGCAACGGGAAGCTTTCTGCTGCGTACGGCAGGAGCATCGCGATCAGCGCATTTGTCCCGACGATCAGCAACGCGACCGGAAGCACTGGGCTGCCCGCGCCCGTGAACTCGAGCCACAAGATACCGGCCAGGCCACCTAGGGTCACCGCGATCGACCCGACGATCGACCATTTGCTACTCCAGGCACTGTAAGCGAGCGCAACCAGGAAGACTGTCGGGAAGGCGATGAGCGCCGATTCGGCGAGCAGCTTGCTCGACAGAGAGACGCTATAGCCTTTGGCGACGAGGTCCGCGGGCAGCCATAGCAGCAGTCCGAAGTTGACCAATCCAAAGCAGATCGCAGCCAGGCTGAGCGCGAACAATTTTCCGAAAAATGCGCGGCCGGTCAGCGCCACGGAGGAGCCGCGTTCCAGTGCGAACTGCTCGGCGGGACGCGTCTGCCGGGCGGTCGAGCCGAACCGCCGCATAACTTGCCGCGCCTCCTCCCTGCGGCCGCGCGCTAGCAGGAATTTTGCGGACTCCGGCATCAGAGAGCCCAGGAGGACGAGCGAAAGGCCGGTCGGCAGGTTCAACAGCCACAGGATCCGCCATCCGAAGAACGGCTGCAGCAATGCGGACAAGCCGCTGGCCGCGAAATAGCCGCCGACGGCGCCCAGCCCCCCGACCAGCACGAGCGCCCAGCCGCGGTGCCTGCTCGGCATCATCTCGGCGAGGAGCGCATAAGTGACCGGCAGCATTCCGCCGGCCGCTGCGCCCATCATGAAGCACATGCCGACATTCCAGTAGAGCGAGGGCATGGCTCCGCAGATGGACGTCCCGACGAACATCACGGCGGAGAGCAGGATCGAGGCCTTGCGGCCGTAAACATCGGCAATGACGCCCCACAGGACGGACCCGACCACCGTGCCAACCAGCGCGAAAAAGGGAACGAGCGACGCGCTCGCCTTGGTCACCTGATATTCCTTCACCATTCCGGGAATGGTGAAACCCAGGCTCGCGGGCTTCATGATGTCGATGATGAGAGCGATCACCAGCACCGCCATCAGCATCCAATGAGCGGATGAAAGCGGCGCGTCCTCGGGTGGAGAGACGACGATTTCCTGAGATTGGGATAGAATTCCCGCTACGTTCCTCGGCAGCAGGCCATATGCGGCGATCGCTACTCCGCCGACGATCGCGATCATGCCCAGGATCATGTCCCAGCCGATCGGCATTCCGTAGAGGATGAAATGATTGTTCCGACCCATCAGGAACATCGGCGCATGCATCAGCACGCCGGCCGTCACCAGGATCACTCCCAGCACGAAGGCCCAAAGGCCTCGGCGGTCGGAAAGGGTGCTGCTCATCCGGCCGCTGCCATAACTACGCTTGTCGAGACAGGCGACCCCGTTCGTCGAATGCGGCCGTAACGGCCGTCATTGTGCCTTCACGCTCAGGTTGCAAATCCAAATGAAATGCTCAATGCCGCCGCCGGACCGATGGGGGCGGAGCCGCGACGGATTTGATAACGGAGCCAACCCCTCTCTTGCGCCACCTCGGGACACATCTCGCCATCATTCTCGGAGCGAGCCTCCTGGCCGCCTGCAGCAATAGCGACCCGAAGGGAGCCGGCGGCCGCGGTGGCCCCGGGGGCGCCCAGACGGTCGGCTTCGTCGTCGTCCAGCAGGGCAGCGCGCCGATCGAGCAGGAGCTGCCGGGACGCGTCGCTGCCTACCAGGTGTCCGAGGTTCGGCCGCAGGTCTCGGGCGTCGTGCTTCGACGCCTCTTCCGCGAAGGCTCGGTCGTCAGCCGGGGCCAGACCCTCTACCAGATCGATCCCAGCATCTACTCGGCACAGGCCGCGCAGGCCGCCGCGAACCTGCAAAGCGCTCGCGCGAGCGCACAGGCCGCCCGAACCCGTGCCGCGCGCTACAAGCCGCTGGCCGACATGGAGGCGATCTCCAAGCAGGACTATACCGACGCGCTCGCCCAGGCCCGCGCGGCCGACGCCTCGGTCGCGCAGAACAACGCCGCGCTGAGGGCCGCCCAGGTGAATGTCCGCTTCACACGCGTTCCCGCGCCGATCACGGGCCGCATCGGCGTGTCGAATGTCACTGAAGGAGCGCTGGTTACCGCCAATCAAACCGACCCGATGACGACGATCACTCGCCTCGACCCGGTCTATGTCGACATCCAGGAATCCGCCGCCGACCTACTCGCGCTCCGTAAGGCGCTGAGCCAGGGCGGGGCCGTTTCGACGGCCGCCCAGGTGCGGCTGAAACTGCCGGACGGTACCGATTACGGCTTCAGCGGCACCGTCGAGTTCAGCCAGGTGCTGGTCGATCAGGCGACCGGAACGGTGACCCTGCGCGCGCGCTTCGCTAACCCCCAGTCGATCCTCCTGCCCGGAATGTTCGTAACGGCCCGCTTCGCCCAGGCGGTCGATACCAGCGCTTTCCTCGTTCCGCAGGCGGGCGTGTCGCGCGATCCGCAGGGCAATGCGACGGTCTGGGTCGTGGGGCCGGGCAACAAGGCGGTGCAGCGAGTCGTCGTCGCCGACCGCGCGCAAGGTCCTTATTGGGTCGTCACCCAAGGCCTTGCTCCCGGCGAAAAAGTCATCGTTCAGGGGACTGCAAACCTCAAGGACGGCGCTCCGATCAAGCCGGTTCCAGCGTCCAGCCCGCAGCGGATCAAAGCGCCGCCACCCGACGTCCTCAAGAAAATGAACGCTCAGCGGCGGGGCGGCTAGGCGCTTGTCCAAGATCTTCATCGATCGCCCGATTTTCGCGTGGGTGATCGCGATCATCATCATGCTGATGGGGATCGGTGCGATTACCGCCCTCCCCGTTGCCCAATATCCCGACGTGGCCCCGACCCAGATCAACGTTCGGGCGAGCTATCCCGGCGCATCCGCCGCGACGCTCGAAAGCAGCGTCACCCAGGTCCTCGAACAGCAGCTCACGGGCATCGACGGGATGCTCTATTTCCAGTCCTCGTCGACCGCTCGAGGCCAGGTCTCGATCCAGGTCATCCTCGAAAAGGGCATCGATCCCGACATCGCGCAGGTGCAGGTCCAGAACGCCATTCAGACCGCGATCTCTCGCCTCCCCCAGCAGGTCCAGCAGCAGGGTGTGCGGGTCAGCAAGGGCTCGCCCGATCTCCTGCTTATCGTCGGGATCTACGACCAGACCGACCGAAGCACGAACTTCGACGTTTCCGACTGGCTGACGACGAACATGCAGGACGAATTGTCCCGAATTCCGGGCGTTGGCGACGTCAACGTATTTGGATCGTCCTACGCGATGCGCATCTGGCTCGATCCGCACAAGCTCGCGAGCTTCGACCTGATGCCGAGCGACGTGGTCACGGCGATCCAGAACCAGAATACCGAGGTCGCCGCTGGCGAAGTTGGCGGGCTGCCCCAGCCGGAGGGGCAGATGTTGAACGCGACGGTGACCGCTCAATCTCGGTTCCAGACGCCCGATCAGTTCCGTAACATCATCGTGAAGGCTGATCCGACCGGCGCTCGAGTGCTGCTCGGCGACGTCGCCCGGGTCGAGCTGGGCGCCGACAATTATTCCGCGCGGATTCGCGCCAACGGCCATCCCGGGGCGGGCATCGGCATTTCCCTCGAGCCGGGCGCCAACGCACTTCGAACGGCTCAGCTGGTCAAGGCGAAGGTCGCTGAAATCGCACCGCGCATGCCGGCGGGGTACGATTATGCCTACGCCAACGATACCAGCGATTTCATCAAGCTTAGTATCTATGAGGTGCTGAAGACTCTGATCGAAGCGATCATTCTCGTCGTGCTCGTCATCTTCGTGTTTCTTCAGAGCTGGCGAGCAACGCTAATCCCCTTCATCGCGGTGCCGGTGGTGCTGCTAGGCACGTTCGCGGTCCTCTACGCGCTCGGCTTTTCGATCAACACGATGACCTTGTTCGGGCTGGTGCTCGCCACCGGCCTGCTGGTCGATGACGCCATCGTCGTGGTCGAGAATGTCGAACGCCTCATGCACGAAAATCCGGGCATGACTCCGCGCGAGGCGACCATCGAATCGATGGGCCAGATTCAAATGGCGCTGATCGGGATCGCTTTGTCTCTTTCGGCGGTGTTCCTGCCGATGGTTTTCTTCGGCGGGTCGACAGGGGTCATCTACCGGCAGTTCTCCGCGACCATCGTGTCGGCGATGGTCTTGTCGATCTTCATCGCCTTGACGTTGAGCCCGGCCATCGCGGCGAACCTCTTGAGGCGCACGCATGCGACGGTCGAGGAGACCTGGGTCGGGCGGCGGGCACCGCAAGTGGCTCACGTGATCGAGCGCGGGCGGCTCAAGTTCAACGAGAGCTTTGACCGCCTGGTCCATTGGTATGTCGGCACCGTCGGCCGGGTGGTCGACCGGAAGTGGCTGTTCCTCGGCATCTACGGCGGCGTTTGCGCGCTGCTGATCCTGTTGTTCTTCCGCCTTCCCACCGGATTCCTTCCGAGCGAGGACCAGGGCGCGGCCTTCATCCAGTTTCGTCTGCCGGCCGGTGCGACGCAAATCCGTACGATGGACGCGCAGCGGACCATTGAAGACTATTTCCTGCGCGGTCCCGAGAAGAGGAACGTCAAAGCCTATTTCACAGTGGCCGGCGGCGGCCAGGGCGCGGCGGGCCAGAACACGGGCCAGGCGTTCATCAACCTTGCCGATTACGACAAGCGGACCAGCGGCAAGGATTCGGCGGATTCGATCGTCCAGCGCGCGTCGGCCGCTTTCCGCGGGCTGCGCGACGCCCAGGTTTTCGCGCTGGTTCCCGGCGCGATCCGCGGTCTCGGGCAGTCGAGCGGTTTTACGATGGAGCTCCAGAACACCGGGGGAATGTCACCGGAACAGTTCGCGCAAGCGCGCGACAAGCTCGTTGCCGCGGCCAACTCGGAACCGTCGCTTACGTCGGTCCGGCTCAGCGAACTGCCCGACGTGGCCAGCCTCAAGGTCGACATCAACCAGGAGCGGCTGGCAGCGCTCGGGCTCAGCGCCGGCGACGTCAACAGCACCATTTCGACCGCCTGGGGCGGGCGTTACGTCAACGATTTCGTCGACCGCGGGCGCGTAAAGCGGGTCTACGTCCAGGCCGACGCGCCGTACCGGGCGGCGCCGGACAACATCGGACAATGGTTCGTCCGTAATAACCAGGGCGGAATGGTGCCCTTCTCATCATTTTCACAGAGCGAGTGGATGACGACGCCCACGAGCCTGTCCCGGTTCAACGGCTATTCCTCCTACGAGCTGCAGGGCCAGGGAGCGCCGGGTGTGAGCTCCGGCCAAGCCATGGACACGATCGAACGGCTCGCTTCGCGGATCCCGGGAATCAGCGTCGCCTGGGCGGGCCAATCCTATCAGGAGCGGCTGTCGTCGGGTCAGGCGCCGGTCCTTTACGCCGTCGCCTTGATCGTCGTCTTCCTGTGCCTCGCCGCGCTCTACGAAAGCTGGTCGATCCCGGTCGCGGTGCTGCTCGTTATTCCGCTCGGCCTCGTCGGCTCGATCTTTTTCGTGACGCTCCGCGGACTGCAAAACGACGTCTACCTGCAGGTCGGCCTCATCACCACGATGGGGCTCAGCGCGAAGAACGCGATCCTGATGGTTGAATTCGCCGAGCGGGCGGAGCGCGAAGGCAAGCGCGTGATCGACGCCGCGATCGAGGCGGCGCGAATCCGTCTCCGCCCGATCCTGATGACGAGCTTCGCCTTCATCTTTGGCGTTCTTCCCCTCGCTCTTTCCACCGGCGCGGGGGCGAACAGCCGGATTGCCATCGGGACCGCGGTGATCGGCGGGATGCTGACCGCGACCATCCTCGCCATCTTCTACATTCCGCTCTTCTTCGTGCTCGTTCGCCGGAGCGTCCGTGACGGGCTCGCCCGGCTGCGCTCCCGCATGCAACGGCGGCGGGAGGCGAACGCATGAGGCGCCTGGCCTCAGCGCTGGCGTTGCTCGCGACCGGCTGCATGTCGCTGGAGCCACATTATGTCCGCCCGGACGCGGCGATCCCTGTGTCCTGGCCAACCGGGGACCCATATCTGCGGCAAAGCGAAGCGGCGCTCCCGGCCGTCACTTATCGCGATATTTTCCGCGACCCGCGCCTTCAAACGCTGATCGGGCAGGCGCTGGCCAATAACCGCGACCTGATGGTCGCCGCCGCGAATATCGCCGCCGCTCGCGCCCAATATCGCATCCAGCGCGCGAACCAGTTCCCGACGGTCAATGCGGCCGCGGGCGTAACGGCGACCGGCGACAAAAGCTCGGGGGTCGATGCCGACTATCAGGCAGGCCTCAGCGTGCCGTCCTTCGAGCTGGACCTGTTCGGGCGGCTGCGGTCGCTCAGTCACGTCCAGCTCCAGAAATATTTCGCAAGCGAGGCAGCGGCGCGCTCGACTCGGCTTGCGCTCGTTTCGGACATCGCGCGGGCGTGGCTCACTTACGCCGCGGATTCGAGCCTGCTGCTGATTTCGCGGCAAACCGCGGCCAATGCCGAAAAGAGCGTCCGCCTTACCAACGCGCGGCTCAAGGGCGGGATCGCTCCGCGCACCGATCTGCGCCAGGCCGAGGAAGTGCTGACGGCAGCTCAGGCCGACCTTGCTCGCCAGCGGACCGCGCTCGCGCAGGACGTCAACCTGTTGCAGCTGCTGGTCGGAGCCTCGATCGATCCCAATTTGCTTCCGGCCTCGATCGACGAGGCTGCGCCGACCGTCGGCGAACTTCCGGCCGGCCTCGATTCCTACGTCCTGCTGCGTCGTCCTGACGTTTTCGAAGCCGAATATCAGCTGCGTGCCGCCAACGCGCAGATCGGCGCGGCGCGCGCGGCATTGTTTCCGCGCATTTCGCTAACCGGCCTGCTCGGCTTCGCGAGCGGCGCGCTCATCAAGCTGTTCACTGGCGGGTCGTTCGGCTGGCAAGCATCGGGCGACGCGACCTATACCATCTTCAACGCCGGGGCCGGACGGGCGAACGTCCGGCTGACCGAAGCGCAGCGCGCGGCGGCGGTCGCGACCTACCAGAAGGCGATCCAGACCGCCTTTCGGGAAGTCGCCGACGCGCTGGCCCGACGAGGCACGATCGAAGACGAGCTTTCCGCTCGGCAACGACAGCAAGCCGCAGCAGCGGACGTCTATTTGCTGACCGAGGCTCGCTACAAGAACGGGATCGACAGCTTTTTGAACAGCCTTGACGCCCAGCGGTCCTTCTATTCGGCCCAACAGATCATGGTGCAGGCGAAACTGGCCGCGGCGCAGAATCGGGTCGATCTTTATCAATCGCTCGGCGGGGATTCGCTGCTCGAACCGCCGGCGGGCTGAGCGCCTCAGCTCATCGGAATCGCGAGCGGGTTATGGCGCTCCGGCTTGGGCGCAAGCAGCCCGAACTGGCCGGCGAAGATCAACGACGCTCCGGCAGCGATCGCGATTCCGTAAGGAATGCCCTTGCTCTGGTATTTCTTGCCGATGCGCACGCCCTGGCTCAGGCGGACGAGGATGTAGATGATGGCCAATATTCCGCCGGCAATGAGCGAGCTTGCGAGCAGCCAAACTCCCGCGCTGATATTCACCCACAGGCCGAGGCACGCCAACAGCTTGACGTCTCCGCCGCCCATTTTGCCCGCCGCGAAAAGCGGCATCCCAGCGACCAGCAAGACCAGGAACACCAGCGCATTTTGCCACAGGGTCAGCGGGAAGCCGTTCAAGCCCATCGCGATGAGCGCTGTCACGAGCACGGCCAGGCAAGTGATGTTGGAAATCTTCAGCCGAATGAAATCCTCGATCGCCGCAGCAACCAGCGCGGCAAAGAGCAACACGACGAGCCAGGTCGGCGAATTCGGTATCAGGTTCATTGGCTGTTCGCGGCTTTCAGGTTGTTCGCCGCCCGGTCGTACCAGCTTCCGCTGGCGTCCAAAGCCTGGGCGAACGCCGCCACGGCGCGCTGCTTATCGCCGAGCAAGAGGGCCGCTACCCCGGCATCGTTGAGGCGCGCCGCCCACGCCCGGTCGTCCTCGCCGGGCTTGCGCGCCGGCAAGTCGCTCGCCAGCGCCGCGCGCGCAAGCTCCAGATTATTGGCCATCCGTTGCGATTTCGGATCCTTCGCCGAAGCTTTCTCGAACAGCCGGACCGCTTGGGTCCAATCGCCGCGCAGAAGCTGAGACCAGCCCTGGTTGTTGATGATCTCTGCCTCTTCAGGCGCCATGGCTGCCGCCTTCGCATAGGCGCGGTCGGCTTGAAGCCAGTCGCGCTGCAAGTCGGCGACGACACCGCGCGCATTCCAGGCGTGCCAGGAAGCATTGGGCGATTTCGTCGCACGTTCGATGTAACCGACCGCCAACGCGGCATTTCCGAGCCTTAGAGCCGAGATTCCGGCGCGTTCCGCCAGCCCCGCATCGTCCGGTGCGATAACGAGGAGTTGCTGGTAGCGTATCAGCGCCTCCACATTCTTGCCCTGCGCGAAGGCCAGATCCGCGAGGATAAGGTCGACCTGGGCGCCCTTCACGCCCGCGGCCATTGTCCGCCCGATCATCAGTTGCGCTTGTTCGAGGCGGCCAGCCCGAATCGCCTGGGAAATATCGCCCAGCGCGGGTGGACTCGGCCGGGCGGCCGGACTCGCCGCCGCAACTTCCAGGGCGAGCAGCGCCGGTAAGATCATCCTCGGCTTGGCGCCGCCCTCAGGCCCGCGGCGTCGCGCCCGAGGAGCACTACGAACACCTCGGTCGAATTCGACGGCTGGGCGCGGAAACCGAACTGCGCCGCGAGGCTGCGGCCGAGCATCGGGCGCATGGCCGGATAGAGCACGACACTGCGCTCGCGAGTTTGGGTCGCGTCACCGATTTCGATTTTCCGCCAGCCACGATCGAGCAAATAGCTACGATTGCGGGCGGCGAGGCCCTGGACCCGCGCGGCATTCAGGAGCCGGATGTTGGGCCGAACGGCCGCCATCGCCATCGGAACCCAGCGAACCGTCAGCTTTTGCGGAGTTCGAGCAACGACCTGGCCCCGCCATGCGGGTGCGGCACCGGTCAGCAGCGCGACTTCGCCGAGCGAGAGCCGCTCCAGCCGCGGACCCATCCGGGACGTCAGGCCGGCTACGGCGTTCACCCTGGCCTGATCATTGAGCCGGGGCGCCGGCATCATGGCCGGAACCGGCTCGCTGGGCATGGCAAGGACCGGAGCGAGCTCTCCGACCGGCAGCGGGTTGAGCCGCGGCGATAGGCCGGCAACGACATTGACCTTTGCCCGATCGGTCAGCCGCGGTCCGGGGATCATCGCCGGGACGGGCTCGGCAGGCGGGTTGATGACCGCCGCAAGCTGGCCCACCGAAACGGCATTGAGCTTCGGCGCAACGCCGACAAGCACGTTGACTTCCTGCGCGGCGGCCAGGTTCGGAGCCGGGATTGCCGGCGCGGGGGTTTCGGCCGCTTTCGCCATCCCGGCAAGCGCCATGGGCCTGCTTGCGGCCACCTGCGGCGCCGGAATCGCGACGGTCACGGTCTGGGCCGGCGCCAGCGACGCCACGGCAATTACCGGCGCTGGGTCGGGCTGCGCCTGGTCGAGCGCTGCGGATGCCGAGGCCAGCTGCGCGAGTTCACCGCGGACTTCAGCGGCTGCGTCGGATTTCCCTTGTTGATCGAGCGTGACGGCGAGCTTGGCCAGAAGCGTTGGACTATGCGGAACCAGGGCGAGCGCGGCCTGGTATTTCAATTCAGCGAGGTCGTAACGCCGCATCGCTTCATAGCATGCGGCCATTCCCGCGAATGCCTCGACCCTGTCCGGATAATCCCGAGCGACTTTGCGGAACCCCTCGAGCGCGAGTCCGACGTTGCCTAGCGCGAGCTGGCCCTTCGCCTCGGCAAGCCCATCGCTCCCGGCCCGCATCTTGGCTGCTGGATCGGCAATTGGCCTTATCTCGACCGCATTTGGCGACGCAGCGCATCCAGCCGCGGCGAACGTCGCCGCAACCAGCAGACCTTTGACCCCCCCGTTCATGGTCAACCTCCGTGGTGTTGAAGTGCCGGAAGAATAGCTCTCACGACGCGGATCACCGCCGGCAGCATGAGAACTCCGATCATCGTCGGAAGCATGCAGGCCACAAGCGGTATCGAAATAAGGACTGGTAGCCGATGCGCCTTCTCCTCGGCGCGCATGCGCCGCTTCTCACGCATCTCCGATGCGTAAGTGCGCAGCGTTTGGGCGATCGAGGAGCCGAGCTTCGTGGACTGGATGAGCAGCGTCGCGAACGCGCGGATTTCATCAACTCCCGCGCGGTCGGCCATGCGGCGAAGCGCGTCCTCGTGACTGCGTCCTGCGCGAAGCTCGAGCACGACTGCTCCGAACTGTTCGGCGAGCCGCGGATGCGACGTGGTCATTTCCATGCCGACGCGCGAGAAGGCCGCTTCAAGTCCAAGGCCGGCTTCCACGCAGACGAGCATGAGATCGAGCGCGTCGGGGAAGCCGTTGATGATGTCGCGCTGCCGGCGATCGGCCTTCGCTCGCACGAAGAGGTTCGGGATATACAATCCGAGCGCCGCCGCGATGATCAGCGAAAAATATAGCCGAAAGATGCTTGGGCTCGACCCCGTCAGCCATAGCCAGGCGAACACGAGCACCGGCAGGCCGATGACCATTACCAGGCGGACGAGCGTATAGACTCTCGGCGCGTAGCTCGCGGTGAAACCGGCGCCGGCAAGTCTCTGCCGAAGAGCCTCGTCCTTCGAATCGACCAGGCTGAGACCTGACTTTTCGATGGAATTGACGAGCGTCAGCCATGCGCTTTCAACCCTCTCGGCCCTCAGCGAGCTCATCATCGGGCCGCCTTGGGTGCCTCGCGGACCCTCTTCGAGCAATCGGCGGCGGGTGATCTGCCGCGCAGCGACCGTTTGAGAGGCAAAATAGGCCATCACCGCGACGAGCGCGAACAAGAGTGCCAGAAGCAGCATCCGAAGGACCGAATTTTGGGCAATCAGGTCGAGCATCGCGTTACACCTTCAGGTCGACCATCTTGCGGATCACCAGGAAGCCGGTGACGTACAAGATCAGCAGGAACATGAATCCGGGGACGAACCACGGGTCGTTCGCGACATCCAGGAAGAACGCTGGGCTGAGAGCGAACAGAAGCGTGAAGGTGAACATCGGGAGGACGGTCAGCATGACAGCCGTCATTCGGCCTTCGCTCGAGAGGGCCCTGACTTTGAGGAACATCGACTGCCGCTCGCGGATCACCTTGGAAAGATTTTCGAGGATCTCGGCGAGATTGCCTCCGGTCTCGTTCTGCACGGACAGAGACACGACGAACATGCGCATATCGTCGAGATCCCAGCGTTCCGCCATGTTCTGAAGAGCGTCTCGAAGCTCTGCGCCGTAAGTGACTTCGTCGACGACGAGTCCGAACTGAGTCCCGATCGGGTCGGGCATTTCCACCGTCAGCAGATCCAGGGCGGCGGCGATCGGGTGGCCGGCGCGCAAGCCCCGAACGAACACGTCGAGCGCAACCGGGAACTGCTCCTGCATCTTCTTGCGGGTGCGGGTCGCTTTGAAATTCAGGAACATCAGAGGCAGGCCGGCGCCGAGGGCACCGGCGAACGCCGCGCTGATGATCAGCCGCCCAAAACTGATTCCCATTCCCGCAAAAACCATGAACGCCAACAGCAGGAAGAAGATCGCTACCGGAGCGATCAGGATCGCGAGCATCAGCTGGCCGGTCGGGACCGTCAGCTGGGCCTGCATCAGGACGCGTTCGAACTTCCTCCCCCATTCGGCGATCATCGGCGGGAGCCCGCTCGGCAAGGTCGAGTCGGCCCGGCGAAGGAGCCTCATAGTTTCGCCATGGCTCCGGCCCCTGCCGATCATCTTCAGCCGAAGGTTGATCGCCCTGCCCTCAGCCCGGTTGCTTGCCAGCCAGCGGACGAGAACTTCGGCGGCGAGGACGACCGCACCGAAGATGCAAACCAGGGCCAGTGCTCGGAGCCAGATCGGGTTCATCAGTCGAACTTCGCGTCGGGCCGGAACAGATCGGCCGATAGGGTCACGCCGTGCGCCATGACCTGGTCGAGGAAACGAGGCCGGATGCCCGTGGCTTCGAATTTCCCGATAACCTGCCCTTCGGGACTGAGACCGGTCTGCCGGAAACGGAAGATCTCTTGCATCGTTACAACCTCGCCTTCCATGCCCGTAAGCTCGGATAGGCTGATGAGCTTGCGGCGGCCGTCAGCAAGTCGAGCTACCTGCACCACTACGTTCAGTGCCGACGAAATTTGCGCTCGGGACGAGCGCGCAGGAATGTCGATGCCGCTCATTCCGATCATCTGCTCGACGCGCGACAAGGCATCGCGCGGAGTGTTGGCGTGAACGGTCGTCATGGAACCGTCGTGGCCGGTATTCATGGCCTGGAGCATGTCGAAAGCTTCGCCGGCGCGAACCTCGCCGACGATGATCCGGTCCGGGCGCATGCGCAGAGCGTTTTTGACGAGATCGCGCTGGACGATTTCGCCCTTGCCTTCGATGTTTGCCGGCCGCGTCTCGTGCCGAACCACATGCTCCTGCTGGAGCTGGAGCTCCGCCGAATCCTCGATTGTGACGATGCGCTCGCGATTGTCGATGAACGCCGACATCGCATTGAGGAGGGTCGTCTTGCCCGAGCCCGTGCCGCCCGAGATCAACACGTTGCGCCGGGATGCGACCACCGCCTTCAGAACTTCAGCGACCTGAAGCGGAACGCTGCCGATCTCGATCAAACGTTCCATGCTGATTGGGACGCGTGCAAACTTGCGGATGGACAGGAGCGCACCGTCGAGCGCGAGCGGCGCTACGACAGCGTTGACGCGACTTCCGTCGGCGAGACGGGCGTCGACCATCGGTGAAGATTCGTCGATCCGGCGACCCACCGCCGAAACGATCTTCTGAATGATGCGGATGAGATGCCTCTCATCCTTGAACCGGACGGGACTGTGCTCGAGCACGCCGTACCGCTCGACGAACACGAGCGAATGGCCGTTCACCAGGATATCGGTGATGGTCGGGTCCTTCAGCAGGGGTTCGAGCGGCCCGAGGCCGAGCAGCTCGTCGAGCACGTCCCCGACGAGCTGCTTGCGTTCGGCGTGGTTGAGGGCGTGGTTCTGCTTCCCAAGCTCCTCCGCGACGATATCGCCGACCTCCGCTTCGATCTGCTCGCGCGACATCTTGTCGAGCGCCTGCAGGTTGATGAGGTCCAGCAGCCGCTGGTGAAGCTCGACTTTGAGCTCGGTATGCTTGTCGCGCTTGGCGAACGCACCCGCGTCGCCGATCGTTACGAGCCTTTGCTCATCGGTCGGGACAACGTTTTGACCCTCTTTGGCCTCGGGGGCCGCGCCGCCCTTAGCGGGTTTACGAACCTGCCACATATTCACCGCTCCAGGCCCAATGCTGCCGCAAGGCCTGCGTCCAGCGTGTCGAGATCTTTGGCAACCGCGCTCTTGCGCTTGACGTCGCCGATTGGAACTCCGCGATCGATCGCCGAGCGCATCAGCGGGAAGTCGTTCGAAATCGTATAAGCAACGTCGCGGCCGAGTGCCTCGCGAACGTCCGATGGCCGGATCGCGCGGCTCTGGCTCTTGTCGAATCGATTGACGATCACTCGAACGTCGAGCGCTCCGAGATCTTGGGAGTCGAGCAGCCGGAGCTGGCGCTTTGCCCGATTGAGGCCGGCGACACTGAGCTCGGTAACCAGGAGAATGAGGTCGGATCTCGCGACCAGCGAGAGCGACCAGTTCGTCCAGTTCGTCGGAACATCGACGAAGACCGTGCCGAATTCGCGGGTCGCGAGCTCGACGATCTGGATCAAATGCTCGCTGGAAATGCCTTCGAGAGGCATCATTTCCGGCGGAGCGGCGATGACCTTGAGTCCGCTTGGATGCTCGGTCGTCGTCGCCCGGACGAGCGATCCGTCGAGCCGAGCTCCCGCCTCGAGCAAATCGAGCAGCGACAATTTGGGCTGAAGTCCGAGCTGGAAGGCGACATCGCCAAACTGGACGTCGAGGTCGATGAGGCAGGTTTCGCGTCCTTTCGCGGCTTCGCTTTGCGCAAAGCGAATCGCGAGCTGGCTGGCCATCGCGGTGGCTCCGACGCCGCCCACGCTCTTCATAACGCTCACCAGTTTCGCGTTGGCCGCTCCCGATGCGATTTGGCGATTGTTCAATTCGTCGGCGACGGGAGCAAGCGACGCTTCCAGATCCTCGATATTGAGCGGGAGAGGAACGACGTCGTGCGCGCCTGCGCGGATAAGCGAACGGACCAGCGCGAGCGGCGGATCGTAAGCCGCCGCGATCAATGGCGTATCGATCGCCTGGACAAGCTTCTGGAAGCGCTTGATCGAGGACGGCGTGTCCGGATCGACCTGGATTACGGCTGCCGCCGCCGCCCCCAGTTCTTCGGGATCGATCCAGTCCGTAACCGGAATGACGTTCAGGCTCAGCGGAAAGCCGGTGACTCGTGCTCCGACAAGCTCGGCCGAATCACCCTCGACCCCAGACAGGTACAGCTGAACGGCCGTCTCCCGCTTGGCGGCCTGCCAGCTCCTGTTCGTTTCATTGGGGTTTAAAACGCTCACTTTCGGCACCTCAGTTCGATTCGCTGCCCGTTGCGTCTTCGAGCGTCAGCGCGGCACGAAAGTCCGGCATTGTGATCGAACAGGCAAAAACTAGGCACGTGATTGGCTGGAACTGCAAACCGGTCAGACTAACAGTGACAAGTGGCGACACGTCTGGACCATCGGGGTCTCCGGCGAAACCCAGTCCCACGTTCTTGTACTGAATCTGGACATTGCTTGCAGCGACTTGCGGATACATTTGATTCATCCGCGTCACGAGATTGGTAAAGGCGGCTCCGTTGTAGCTCGTCGCGGTGCAAAAGCCTCCGCTTGGATTGCAGGTGCAGGCGCCATTGGTGCACGTGGCGGTGTCAAAACTCGTGGTCGGAACCGCACTCCCCTGCGTGATTCCGCCGCTGACGGAGAAACTGTAGTTGTAGAGGCCGTTCAGAACCGGATCGGTCACCACGGCGTAGCGAACGCCCATTTGGGTCGCTTTTTCGGCCTGATTATATTCCCACATGAACCGGCCGGCATCGATGATTCCGAACAGCAACAGCAAAAGCAGCGGAAGCACGAGCGCGAACTCGGCGGCGCTCGCGGCTCGTTCGCTCCGAAGAAGGCGATTGAGAAGCTTCATGCGCCGATTACCGCGGCCTGGACGTCAGCGCTGGCATTCAAGCCCAGTCCACCGAGCGCCCATCCGAACAATGGCGTGTACGGCACTGTCGCAGACACCGTAACCACCGGCGCGCCGTTAGGAAAATCCGTGTAAATTCCGCCGGTTCCGTAAGAGCTCGTGTTATCGCAGGCGATCGTCAGAGTGGTCATCGAATCGGACGTCCAGCCCGCCAGCCGCTGATCGCCGGAGCCCGAAGGATCGCCGAAGCGGGCAATGCGCTGTGTCTGCTGCTCGGCCACGCCGCCGCTCGGTACCGTGCAGGACGGATAATCCGCCAGCGGAAGCCGCGCTGCGTATCGCGCGGCGTCGCGGGCGGCCTTGTCGACCACGTGCGCGGCCAGGAAATAGTTGCCGAGATCGAAGGCGCCGAAAATCAGCACGAGCAGGAGTGGAAGAGCCAATGCCATTTCCACTGCCGCCGATCCGTTACGGTCGGAAACGAGGCGGGAGCGCAAGCGCGTCATTCGATGAGGTACGGTACGCTCTTTTTCACGAGCTGCACCGCTCCCTCATTGGTCGCGTTCGCGGTTTCACCGATGATTTCGACGTAAACGTCCCCATTTTCGGTACGAAGCCCGTTGCTCCGGGCGAGGGACGGCTGGACCAGGAAGATGTCGATGAACTTCTTGACGTCGACGTCGGTCGTATGCCCGCTGACGCCTTCAGCCGTACAATTGACGACGGCGACCGCGAGCACGCGTCGATCGATTTGCGTCGACGTCGGCGTTACACCACCAGGCTCCCCGGCCAACACGGACGGCCTTGAAACCGCATTGTAGGACCCGGCGGGCTCGGTTTGCAGCCTCGAAGCCGCATTGGTCATTTCCCATTGGTAGACCTGATAGCGCGTCGGGGTCGTCGTGCCGAATGTCGCCTGCAAGAAGGTGTTCATCGCAGCGGTATCGGCGAAAGCCGGAGCGTAAGAGTTGGCCCCGTTAGATTTGAAATAGGCGTAACGGTCCCAGTTGCCGTCGCCGATCCGTCCGCCGGTGCAATTGCCCGTGCCGTCGGACTTGAATGAGTGACAGATATCCTCCGGATAGCCCATCGGAGCGATCACACTGGTGGGGCCCACGATCTCGGCGTCGGTCAGCGCGTGATAGTTGGTTCCGGTCGACGTGATGTTGGCCACGCCGGGATATGGATTGGTCGCCTCGCGCCACCCGTTGCCGCCGACCCCGGTGACGATCCCGAGCTTCGCAAGCGTGCTGCCATCGCCTTGCAGGACGAGGTCCTTGCGCATGTTCGCCGAGGGCGGACATCCTGCGCCTGTATTGCCGCAAGGCTGGTTCAGGCTGCCGCCATCGTAAATCCCGAAGCGTGTGTTGAGTGCGTCACGAACGGTAATGATGGAGCCTGTTTCCGTAGCTACGCCCGAGCCGGAAACACAGTTGCCGGGAATGCTGCTTGCACCTAATTCCTGACGGAGGGTGGTCGCGCCGTTACCGGCGCCGACATCGAGAAAACCGAAGTTGCCGGGGCCGTAGATGCCGCCGCCGTCATTGGCCACGAGCCGGACGCCCTTGCCGACGTAATCCGCAATCGTGAAATCCGGATCCGTGCTTTCAAGCGGGTTGCACAGCATCAACGGTGGAACCTTGCAGATGGCCGAATCGAGTCCGGCGAACGCGGTCGCGCTGATACCGCCCGACGAAAAAGCGGCGGCAATCGGAGTGAGCGCGTAATTCACCGTTCGCGAATCGACGGTGATCTCGACGAACTTCGCGTTTGCGTCGGTCGTCGCGGCCGTCGTTTTCGTGATGTTCTGATAGAAGCGCACCTGGCCGGTCGCGTCGCATGCCGTCTCGAGCGGAATATTGATTTGAGTCCCGCTCGAGGCGCCGTCATTCGCCATATAGGTCCGGTTGATGAGCATGCTGCGCGCGGCATTGGCTGCTCTCGCACACGCTCCGGTCTCGTTGTCGAGCTGGGCGGCCGCGGCGAGCGCAGCCTGGTCGGCCGCGTTCTGCAGCTCAGTGTCCATCGACGCCATCCGGGAATAGTCGAACGCTACTCCGCCGACGGCGATCAGACCCACGAGCGAAAGCGCGATCGTCGGGGCGACCGCCCCGTCATCCTTTCTAAGAAGCCTCGACGCTAAACGACGCATGGGTGACCATCCTCAGCGCGGCGATCCGCCGCTGGTGCCGCTGGTCGTCTGCATGATTTCGACCTGTTTCACCGAGTCCGTGCGGTAGCGCTTGACGGCAGCCGCGCCCTTGACTCCGCTGTCTCCAGGCTGGGCGGAACCAGCTGGATATGTCGGGTCCGGATTGATGGTCTGGATTGCGGCGTTGTACCTCGCGGCTTCACCCAACCCCGGATCCTCCTGGCCGATGTTCTTGTTCATGGTGCTGCATCCGGCGATCGCCAATGCACCGGCGGAAATCAGCAAGAGCCTAGAGGACATGGCCATAGTCCTTTTCAAAACCGATGGGTTGCTTCTGGGCGGTGCCTCCACCACCCGCTGGCGGAATTACGACTGCGGGCGCGGGCCGAGGCGGCGCAACCGGCTGGACGAACGGCGCCGCGGCCGGCGGAACTGCCGTATCGGTGCGTCCATTGAGGAGCAGGTCGGCCTCATTCGGCGGCCCGACGCGGTCGGTCGGTACCTTGAGCGAGCCCGCCGGAACCGGCCGTACGAGATGCGGAGTGACGATGATCACGAGCTCCGTCTCTTCATGCTGGAAGCCCGTGGAACGGAACAGCGCCCCGATAATCGGGATCGAGCCGAGGAACGGCACCTGCCGGATGGTGTCCTGGAAGTCTTTCCTGAGCAAACCGGCGAGCGCGAAGCTCTCCCCGTCGCGGATCTCGACGACCGTCTTGGCGCGGCGAGTCTGCAGGCCTGGGATCGTCAGATTGTTGACGACGATCGACGCCGAGGGATCGATCGAGCTGACTTCCGGAGCGACGACCATGTTGATGACGCCGTCGCTGAGGACCGTCGGAGTGAAAGCCAGGCTGACGCCGAAGGGTTTCCACTCGACGGTGATGGCGTTGTTGCCACCCTGTCCGCCACCGGTGCCACCGCTTTGGATGGTCGGGACCGGAAACTCACCGCCCGCGAGGAAGCTCGCGGTCTCGCCCGAAAGCGCGATCAAGGTCGGCTCCGCAAGCGTGGTCACCGCGCCGTGCCTTTCGAGCGCGTCGAGCGTGACATTGAAGTTCTCGCCAAGTCCGCGGAACGCGCGGCTGATGATTCCGAAGCTGTCCGTGATCGCGCCATGGACTAGCTGACCGGCGCCGACACCAGTCGTCGTGGTGGTCGTCCCTCCGATCGTCGTCGTGGTGGTCTGCGTACCGCCGCCGGTAAGCGACGACCCGCCGCCCGCGATGCCTTGAAGCTTGCCGGCATCGCTGAGGATATCCCAGTTCACACCGATCTGCTTCAGGGCCGAGCGCTTCATCTCGGAAAAGCGCACCTCCAGCATCACCTGTTGCGCCGAGCCGAGTGAAAGAAGGTTCACCACCTTGCCCGGAGCGTAGGTCTCGGCGAGCTGCACCGCCTTGTCGGCCTCGAGCGCGCTCGGCACGGTGCCCTCGAGGACGACGCTGTCGTTCGAGATGCGGGCCGATACGTCGTTGGACGGCATAAGATCCGACAACTGGCGTTTCAGGGTCTGAACGTCCGGACCGACCACGACGTCGAGAACCGCGATCAGCCGATTGGACCGATCATAGAGCGTGAGGCTCGTCGTGCCGTTTTGCTTGCCGAGGACGTACAGCGAGCTGTTGGACAGCGGCAGCACGTCGGCGATCGCCGGATTGCCGATCAGCGCCTTGGAATAAGGCCGGTCGGTCCGGATCACCTGGCTCTTGTTGACTGGAACGTCGAGCTCCCCGGCGTGAATGCCTTCGGCGACGCTGATTTGCGCGGCGGCCGGCTGGGCGGCAGCGAGCGCAGCCGCGCCCGCAGCCGCGAGCGCGGCCCTGATAACTACCTTAGCGGCCATAACCCCCCACTTTGTATGAGTCGCTCTTGGTACCCCGGTAGATTTCGACGCTGGGCTTTTCAGGAGCCGGCTCGGATTTCGTTACCGTCCTGGTCGCCCGGCGAGGAGCCGAATGCCGCGCATTCGTGCTCGAAATCAGAGCCGCCGAGCGATCGATCGCGCCGGCTATGGCCCCGGAATATCCACCGACCGCCGCGGGCGCCGGATAGCGCGCCCCACCGTACATATTGTAGCGGAGGTCGTTCATGCTGACGGTCTCTACGACCGGATTGTTCTGCTCGCCCGGCTTGCGAAGCACCAAACTGAGGCTGCCGGCCTGCTGGGCCAGAGCGAGCTTCTGGGCATCGAGCGGAGCGACCTGCAGCGTCGCGGTGCGCGCGACCTTGGGCGTACCGTCGCTGTTCTTGGCTTCCTGGTCGATCGCGATCACGCGAATGTTCTGAAGCAAGACGTCGGTAAGCTGTTGAGCCGTCTGCGTTCCCTGGATCTGCCGAGTGATGAGGACGTCCACGCTGTCGTTCGGCTGGATAAAGCCAGCGACCCCCGAGACGTCATCGATTCGGACCGTCGCCGCGCGCATCCCGTCAGGGAGCAGGGCGGCGATCGAGGCGCCGGCGCCCGGCGCGGAAATCTTGGCCGCCAGGATGGGCTCGTTGATGCCCATCTGCAGCAGAGCGAAGCGCTTCTGCCCGGGCGGCATCAGCTGCTGGGCGTTGGTGTAGCTTCCCGGAGGAATGCTGGAGTTGGGATAATCGACGAAGCGCACCTTGTCGGGCGTCAGCTCCGTACCATAGGCCATAGGCACCGACGCGACGGCGACCTTGGTCGTTCCGCCAAGCTCGGCCTTCTTCTGACTGCCGGTAATGTAGATGTTCGCGATGTAGACCGCGAAAAGGCCGAGGACGATCGCAACTCCAAGAGCGATCATGGATTGCCGAGACATCATAAGCGCCACCCCCGCGGCAATTTCTAGCTTACTTCGGAATCCGACGTAAGCGTTTGTTTACTAACACGCCGCAACCGCGGCACTGACGCAACACTTGGAAACAAGGGGGCCGCCCGAAAGCGACCCCCGGTACGAATTAGCAGTTCGCCGTGTAGTTCGCGGCGCCCTTCGAGTTCACGCAGGTCGCAGCGCGGTTCATCGCGTTGCCAACGGCGTTACCCAGTGCAATCGCGGCGATGGCGATGATGCCACCGACGATCGCCAGGATGAGAGCATACTCGGCCGCCGAAGCGCCCGACTCGTCTTTCATGAGTTTGATCAGAGTTGTCATTTTCCCCATTCCTTCCCTACGGCGCCCGCAACGGACGCCAGAAGAAAGGGCCGCCCGAGGGCGGCCCTTAAGATCAGCAGTTGGCGGTATAGTTCGCCGCACCCTTCGAATCGACGCAGGTCGCAGCGCGGTTCATCGCGTTGCCGACGGCGTTGCCGAGAGCGATAGCCGCGATCGCGATGATGCCACCGACGATCGCCAGGATCAGGGCGTACTCGGCCGCCGAAGCGCCCGATTCGTCCTTCATCAGGTTGATCAGAGTTTTCATCTTACCATTCCTTCTCTCACGCACCCGCGACCTTCCCGAGTCACGGGTTCTCACATCGCTTCGCGTTGGTCGGAGAAAGGAACACAAACTCCCCCGCCACTTGCCGATGGAACCGAGTTGTTCGGCACGTGGCCGGCGCCCCCGAGCGCTCAGCTGGGGAATTGGCTGCGCCCGCGTTAATACATTGTCAACCTAGGTTTTTTAATTCGGGTTAACGATTCTAGTTTGGAAGTCGGACACGTAAGTCATTGATTTATAAGACCCTTATCTTTCGTTAGAGGGGGTCGATTTTCAGCTTAAAAATTTATTAATTGTCCCATTCTTGGACAGTTTGTCGTCCAAAAGTCACAATTATCCACAGGCCAAGGGCCGGATTTCGTTGCGGTTTTGGGTCGATTCCCCGAATCGGAAAGGTGCGTTCCAAACCACGTTCGACGCTTCGCCGGGCGTCGGAAAGCGCTCTTAAGCTGGGACTCGCAGCCGGTAGGTGACGTTCACCCGCTTCGACAGGAGCAGGTAAGGCAGCCAGAGCGCCATGCTGATCAACACCTTCTTCACGTTGCCGTCGAGCAGCCCGTGAAGTGACCTTGCGACGTCCGCCGGTACATAACCCGAATGCGTGACCAGCTCGGCCGTGAACAATTGCATTGCCAGGTCGCCGATCCAGATCGCGACGAGGAGCCGCGGAAACAATGGCACTCGCCGAAGCGCGGCGACGAACGCCACCATATAAAGGCTGCTGAAGAGCACGACGTCGAACGTCATCGCGAAATGGAGCGCCGAGAGCCATGCCGGCGAAGCTTCCGGGATGGGCGGCATCGCCGCAAGATATTCGGCGGCGCGCACCGGAACATTGAGCATGATCCCAACGAGCAGCGAAACGAGGATTCCGCTCGGCCCATACAGCGGGTGCCGTTCCGCCTCGAAGCGCGTCAAGCTCGTCCAGCGGCCTACCTGGGCGAGGCGGATTGCAGGCTGGGCCTGCTGATGGCCGTCGCGAAACCAGCGCAGCGCCAGCAAGGTCGAGGCAAAAGGCGCAACGACCAGCAGCATGTACGAGGCAAAGGTCGACAAACCCGCCGGGACGAACTGATAAGGAGTGAAGACGATGCGCGCGGCCGACAGGAGGCCGGCAAGCAGCAGCCAATATTTGAGGATCTGGTCGAGCTTAGTGTCGATCGCGAGCAGGATGGCCGCTGAACGGGCCGTCATCTTATGGCTCAACTGATCGAACATCGGGCGTTTACCTCGGGATCAATACTGCTGCCCCTAGCCCGCTCACAGTTGTCATATGGTAAATGTCCGGCGCGTTTTTAAGGTTCCAACGGCTCTAAGAGCGGCTCGCGCTGCGGCCGTGTGCGACGTCCGCCGTGAGGATCGCGTAAACCAGCATGAACAGGGCGAGCGTGGTTGGCCCAATTGCCAAACCCGCTGTTCCCCACCCCAGGAAGTACGCGAGCATCGCGATCACTGACCCGATCTGCATCAAGACCGCCGCCGGCCAGAGTCCCGGGCGAGCGAACGCCAGCCCAATCGTCAAAAGGTCAGCGAGCAGAAAGTAACGCGCCGTCATTTTCGGCAGCACCCACGGGAGGAGGGCCGCAGACGTCGCGGCGATCAGAAGCACGGATGACGCCGATTTCGGAAGCTTGGCGGATTGCCAGACGAGCAGCGCAATCGCCGTTACTCCGGCGAGGAGTCCGGCGGCGACGCCTGATCGGTAGTCGACGATTCCGTGCAAGAACCACCACGGGTTCGGCGCATTGAGCGAGAGCTCATGCATCACCCCTGCCTGCCCCGCGTAGACCGTCAGCAGCTCACTCCACGGCCTGCCGGCGATCGCAGCCGGGACCATCATCACAATGTACACCGCGGGGATGATCGCGAAATGCCACAGCTTCATTCGCCGCCACAACAGCAGGGTCAGGAGCAATGGCGAAACGAAAAGCGCCTGCAGCTTGAACGAGAGGGCAAGCCCGAACATCGCGGCCGCCAGCATGGGACGCTCGAGGATCGCGAAATAAACGAACCAGATCAGAAAGCTCATGAAGATGGCGTCGCACTGACCGTGTGCGAATGAATCCATCAGGAGCGAAGGACACACCAGGATGAGAGCGGCCCCGATCTTGCCGAGATCCCCGTCGTCGGTCGACTGGCGGATGATGGCGCCGATGCCCCATGCGCACGAGATGACAAACGGCACGTTGACGAGCTTGATCGCGGCGACTGTTCCGACCGAAGGCTCGATCAGGGCCGCGAGGTTCAGCACATATATGTAAGGTGGCGTATATTCCGAAAATCCGCCCGCGATGCTCGCAAGTCCCTGGTGCCGGATCGAATCCATCCACGGATAAAGAAAGAGCGCGAAATCGCTGTCCGCCGGGCCCTCGATCGGGAGCAAAGCGCGAGCGATGGCAACGCCCGCCAGCGCCATCATCGCCAAGATGACGTTCGGCGATGGATTCTTGAATCGGGCGTCCATTTCCCCTCCCCCGGACCGGCTTAGCGCGCATGCGGCCGATCTCAAGGCACGACGGCACTCAGTTCGAGAATGGAACAGCTCCATTCGAAGGCTCGGCAAGCGCGCCAGGCGTGCTAGGTAGCGCCGATGGGGGAACAATCCAAAGCACCGGCAACGCTTCGCGAGGCCATCGCCAACAATCTGCTCCTCGCGTTCATGCTCTTTGCGATGCCGCTGGCGCTGGCATCGATCCCGCGGATTTTCCGGGACGGCGACACCAGCTGGCACCTGGCCGTGGGGCAATGGATATTCCGGCACGCCAGCATCCCCAAAGTCGACGTCTTCTCTTTCACTGCGGCCGGGACGCCGTGGGTGGCGATGGAATGGCTATCCGACCTGATCTACGCGGGTGCGTTCAGGCTGGCGGGCTATGCAGGTGTCGCGACCGTCGTGGCGGCGGCGCTGATGGCGCTTCACTGGATCCTGTTCGTCCACTTGCGCGAGCGGGTCGGGCCGATCGGCCTCGCGGCGACGATCATCGGAGCGGACGTCGTCCTGGGCTCGTTCATGCTGGCTCGGCCGCACGTGCTGATCTGGCCAGTGGTCGCGCTATGGACGGTGATCCTGGCCAAAGCGTCCGAGACCGGGCGGCCGCCGCCGTTATGGACGGCGCTCATCCTGACGTTGTGGGCCAATCTCCACGGCAGCTTCCCGATCGCGGCCGTCATCGGCACGGCGCTCGCGTTCGACGCGCTCATGGTCGCGAAATGGAAGACGCTGCGCGAGTGGCTGATCTACGGCGCAGCATGCCTTGTCGCGGTTTGCCTCAACGCGAACGGTATTGAGGGCATTCTCCAGCCTTTTCACATCGCGACGCTCACCTCGCTCCATCTGATTGCCGAGTGGATGCCGAGCACGCCCGGTTACACGCCGAATTTTTACGGAGTGTTCCTCGTGGTGCTCGCCCTGCTTTTATGGCGCGGGACGAAGGTCCCGCCCGGCCGATTGGCGCTGTTGCTGGCGATGCTCTTCCTGGCGTTCATGCAGGTCCGGCATCAGAGCTGGTTCGCGATCGTTGCGGCCGTGCTGATCCCGCCGCTGTTGGGGACGAAGCCGCAGCCCGCCGGCCGCCTCGCGCTACTCGCTTTATTGGCCCCGCCGCTCCTGCTCATCCGAGCGCTCTGGCCGTTCACTCCGGCCGAAACCGATGCCAATCCGAGGCACCTCCTCGCTGCCATCCCGCCCGAGCTTCGAGCTCAGCCGGTGTTCAATGAATATACGTTGGGCGGCCCGCTGATCCTCGCCGGGATCCGGCCCTACATCGACGGCCGTTCGGAAATGTACGGCGACGCCTTCATGAACGATTATGTGGCCATCGCGGACGGCGACATGGCGAAGTTCGACCGCGCGATCGGCAAGTACAACATTCGCTGGGCGATCCTGCCCAACGACAGGAAGAGGCTGATCGCCGGGATCGATCGGTCAGGCCAATGGCGCCGGATCTACGCCGACAAGGTCGGGATGATCTACGTCCGCAAGGATTAGTTGGAGCCGCTCGATGTCGGCAACACCATCAACGACCGCAGCGCGCCCTGGAACGCGTGCAGCTTCTCGCCCTGGAGCTGGGCCGGGGCGGCCGCAAGCTTGACGGACGTCGGGTTCACCGGGCGGCCGTTCTTCAGCACTTCATAATGAAGGTGCGGCCCGGTCGAGAGGCCGGTCGATCCGACATAACCGATGAGCTGGCCCTGGCGGACGAAGGCCCCGGACCGAGCCACGATCCGGCTCATGTGGCCGTACATGGTTTGGATAGAGCCGGCGTGGGCGATCCTCACGAGGTTGCCATAACCACCGGACCAGCCCGAGCTCACCACGCGGCCGTCCGCCGCCGCGACGATCGGCGAGCCGTAGCCCGCCGCGAGGTCCAGCCCGGCGTGCATGCGTACATAGCCGAGGATCGGATGGTAGCGATTGCCGAAACCGGAGGTGACGCGGCCATTCACCGGCATCCGCATGCCCTGGCTCTGCTCTCCGCCGACGCCGTCGCCGTTGATCCAGATCATGTGCTTGCCGTCGGTCCATTTGAGGAGCTCGACATCGGCGCGGGCGACCCGATCGAGCCCCACATAGAGCAGCCGGCCCTTCGGTCCACGCTCGTAAACGAGGTCGAACTTGTCCTCGACGCTAAGCCCGTTCGCGAGCGGGATCGCACGCATCAGAACGGCGACATATTCCCGGCCGATGCGGTCGGGCACCTTCGCTTCTTGAAGCGCGTCCGTGAGGTTCGAGCCGATGCGCCCGCTGGCCCGGACATATTCGTCGTCCGCCACGGCCTCGTGCGGCGGGATCGCCTGCGCAGCGAGTTGGCGAGGTTGGATTCGAGCGGGCGCGGAGTTGGCGGCGGGCGAGGGCGAGACTGCCATGGAAACAGCGATGACGGCGAACGCCGAAGCGCCGCCGACCAGTGTCAGCCGATGAAATTTCCGTCTCTGCACAGCCGTTTGCCCCCCAAAATAGGCGTCGGCTCGGTTCCGCGTCCCTTTTCCACTTTTCGGTGGGCATACGTCAAGCCATTGAAATTCAGTCTGTCCCGGTAAGAAGCGCAAGAAGGGCGAAGCTCTGAAGCCAGTGCTCACCCATATAATCGCCCGAAAGGTGGGGCATCGCGGCGGAAAGATGATCGTCGGCCGCGGCCTTCGCGATCCTGCGCTCGGGCCCGGGCAAATGAAGCGCAATGCTTCGCCAGCACCAGGCGCGGCTTAGGTTGAGACCATCGAGATGGGCGATCTTGCCGTCGCTGCGATCGCTGACGATCGCAGGGCTGAACAAGGTTCCGGGGTCCCGGTCTCGAACGCGCGGCAGGAATTGTTCGAACCAGATTGGGAAGAGCGCGGGGTGGGCTCGCGCGATGCACAGGGCCTCGATCAGCGCGGAAGACAGGAATTCGTCACCTCCCGGCTCCCAGGCCTGGCAATCGCGGTCGGTGCCGAACCAATGGCGGGAGCGGTCGCGAATCTGCTTTGCGAGGTCCGGATCGAACTGCTCGGCCCACTCGAGCGACAGGATGAGCGCGAAGCCTGTGTTGAAGTGCGTGCCGACGCGGATCGGGTAAGTCAGGGCGCCGAGATAATCGCGCAATCGGTCGGCGAAGGCCCGCGCGAGCGGCTCGAGGTTCGGGGCCCATTCTTGCGGATGCCGCGCCGCTTCCAGGTGGAGATAGAGCAGCCACGCCCACCCATAAGGCCGTTCGAAACCGCGACTGAGCGGCCGGTCGAGATAAGCCAATTCCGCCGCGACCTTTTCCGCCGTGAAGGTGGATGCCGCGAGTTCTGCGATCTCCTCGTTCGGATGGAGGCGATGGAGCGTGAGCAGAGTCCACCACCCGTGAACGCAGCTGTGCCAGTCGAAGCTTCCGAAGAAAATCGGATGAAGTTCGCGTGGCGGCAGCGCGTCTGCGTCGCTGCCCATCACATGATCGAGCTTGTTGGGATATTCTTTCGTCACATGGCCGAGGGCGATGGCGGCCATTCGCGCGGAAAGTGCGGAGTCGAGCCTCACAGCCGGAAACCGGCAACGTAGAGGATGACGATGTTGGCGATGAGCAGCGGGATCGCGGTCGGCACCTGCGCCTTGATCACGCCATACTGATTTTTAAGCTCGAGCAGCGCCGCGGGCACGATGTTGAAGTTGGCCGCCATGGGGGTCATCAAGGTTCCGCAGAAGCCCGCCAGCATCCCGACCGCTCCGATCACCGCCGGGTTGCCGCCATCCGCCTGGATCAGGATCGGAACTCCGATCGCCGCTGCCATCACCGGGAAAGCGGCGAAGGCGTTGCCCATGATCATCGTGAAGACGACCATGCCCAGAGCGTAGAGAAGGACGGCGAGGAATAGGCTTCCGTGGGGGATGATAGAGCTTGCAAGACCGCCGATGGTCGTTCCGACGCCGGCAGCGGCGAAGATGACGCCGAGCGACGCAAGCATTTGCGGAAGCACCAGTGCCCAGCCGATGGAATCCGCGAGGCGGCCGCCCTCGTCCACCGGCGCCAGGAGGGGCGGCCGGAACCAGGCATAGCAAACCGCGAGCGCGACGATCACTCCAGCACCGAGGAGGACCAAGGTCACCGACTTGGGATCGATCAGTCCGCTGTCCTTGAGCGGCGTGTAGTTGAAGGCAAGCGTGCCGACGAATGCAGTGAAGGGAATGATAAGCGCCGGGAGGAAAAGTCGGTTACCGTAGCGCTTCGAAAACCCCTCGCGCTGTTCGGCGCTCGTCGACGGCCGGGATCCCTTGCCCAGCAAATGGGCTCCGGCAATCGCAACCAGGGCGAGCACGAGAACGCCATTGCCGATGTCGCCGAGGAAATCGCCGAACCAGAAGCTGACGGCCAGCAAGCTCCAGAAGGCAACGTTTCCCCAGCGCTTCACATTCGTCGCATCGCGAGCGCTGGAAAGAGCGAAGGCTGCGAAGACCGCGCCCGCGAGAACGTAAAGCCAGTGGAGGTCGATCATAGTTCCTCCCCGGCACGGGGAGGGGGACCATCCAAAGGATGGTGGAGGGGGCCCGCCGTCTTGCCGCTTTGACCCTGGGCCCCCACCACCGTCCGCTTCGCGGCCGGTCCCCCTCCCCGTTCCGGGGAGGATTTTAGGGACCGATCCAGCAGCAGGAGGCGCGTGCCGTGGATCAGGAATGCGCAAATCGCGGTCGGGATCGCCCAGACCGAAAGCTGGAACGGGGTTAGCTCGATCCCGAACCCGGCGAGCGTGCCCTGAATTAGCAGGATCGACGCGATTGCGATGAAGATGTCTTCGCCGAAGAACACGCCAACGTTGTCTGTCGCGGATGCCATCGCCTTCACAGAGTCTTCGGTGTCTTCGCGCAGCTTGCCGTGCTGCTTCTCGGCCGCCGCGACAGCCATCGGCGCGACGAGCGGCCGGACTGCCTGCGCGTGGCCAGCGACGTCCTTCAGTCCGACGGCCGCGAATATCTGCCGAAATGCGAGATAGCCGACCAGCAGGCGCCCGGTCGTGACTCCGCGCAATCGACCTATCAGCGATCGCGCACGCTGCTGGAGCCCGTAGCGCTCGAGAATGCCTATTACCGGCAGGACGATGTAAGTGATCGTCACATAGCGGTTGTCGTTGAATCCGTGCCCGAGCGTTCCCAGCACTTTCATGAACGGCATGTGCCCAAGGAGGCCGGTGACGATTGCGGCCACCGCGACGACGAGCAGTGGATTGAAGCGCAGTGCGAAACCAATGACGACCAGCGCTATCCCGAGAAGCGGCCAGTAATCGATCATTCGGCCGCCCTCCCGTATCCACCGCCGCCGGGAGTTTCGATCACGAAGCGATCGCCCGGCTCGACGTCGGCAAAGGCCGTCGCACTCAGCATCTCGACCGTGCCGTCGGTTCGCTCGACCCAGTTGCGGCCTGGCTGCGCGTCCGATCCGCCCATAATGCCGCGAGGAGGAACGCGCCGCCGGTTCGCGAGAATATTTGCTCGCATGGGTTCGAGAAAATTCAGGACGCGGATCACTCCGTCACCGCCCTTATGCGCTCCGGTCCCGCCGGATCCGCGCCTTATCGCGAACTGCTCGAGCCGCACCGGAAGCCGCGTTTCGAGAATTTCCGGATCGGTCAGCCGGCTGTTGGTCATGTGCGTCTGAACCGCGCTGGTCCCGTCATGATCCGGCCCCGCACCTGAGCCGCCGCAGATCGTCTCATAATATTGGTGCCGCTCGTTGCCGAAGGTGAAGTTGTTCATCGTCCCCTGGCTCGGTGCAAGCCGTCCCGTCGCTGCGAACAAGGCATCGGTCACGACCTGGCTGGTCTCGACATTCCCTGCGACAACCGCCGCGGGGTGACGTGGGTTCAGCATCGAGCGTTCGGGCACGATTATGTTGATCGGCCTCAGGCAACCGTCGTTCATCGGAATGGCATCGTCGATTAGAGTGCGGACGACGTAAAGCGAGGCCGCTCGAACGATAGAAAATGGCGCATTGAAATTGTCGGGCAGCTGGTCGCTCGTCCCCGTGAAATCGAACGTCGCGGAGCGGGCGTCCTTGTCGACGACGACTTTCACCCGGACGTGCGCTCCATTGTCCATTTTGTAATCGAACTCGCCGTCTTCGAGCCTCGCCACTAGCCGCCGCACCGACTCTTCAGCGTTCGCCAGCACGTGGTTCATATAGGCCGCGACGACCTCTGGACCGTAATCCTGCGCGGTTTGCGCGAGCATCTCCGCGCCGCGGACGCAGGCCGCGAGCTGCGCCTTCAGGTCCGAAATGTTGCGGTCGATGTTTCGCGCCGGCCATTCGCCCGAGCCCAGCAAGGCGCGAACCTCGGCTTCGCGGAAATGGCCCTCGTCGACAAGCAGCTCATTGTCGATGAGCACGCCTTCCTCACCGATCGTGCGGCTGTCCGGCGGCATCGAGCCCGGAGCGATCCCGCCAATGTCGGCATGATGTCCCCGGGCCGCGACGAACGCCGAGGGCTCAGGCTCGTCCCCGTAAAAGACCGGGACAATCACCGTAATGTCCGGCAGATGCGTACCCCCGCGATAGGGGTCGTTCAGCACATAAGCGTCGCCGCGGCGGATGCCGCGCCCGTCCCTGCCCTCAGCGCGCGTGTCGATGATCCGGCGGATGCTCTCGCCCATCGAGCCGAGGTGCACGGGGATATGCGGAGCGTTGGCGATGAGCGCCCCCGACGAGTCAAAGATCGCGCAGGAAAAGTCGAGCCGCTCCTTGATGTTCACCGAAGTCGCCGTCGACTGGAGCGCGACCCCCATTTCCTCGGCGATGGCCATGAACAGGTTGTTGAAGATCTCGAGGCGAACGGGATCGACATCCGTGCCGATCGCCTTGGACCGCTCGAGCGGAGCGGCGCGAGTCATGACGAGTGTGCCGTCACCAGCGCGTTTCGCGCGCCAGCCCGGTTCAACGACAATCGTGGATGTGGGATCGAAGATGAGGGCTGGGCCGAGAACATCCTCCCCCGGATTTCCGGGGGAGGTGTCAGCCGCATGCAAATGCAGAGGAGGATGAGATCGACCGACGGCCTCCACAAGCAGCGCATCGACGATCACCTCGGCCTCCTCGTCCCAGTATCCGAACCGCTGGCGGTGCAGCGCCGAGAAGGCTGAGTGCATTTCGTCAGCCGACGCGATCGCGATTTCCAGCGTCGTGTCGCTGCCCTCGGTCCGAAGCCGCGCCCGGCGGTTGAGTTCGATCCGCTCGGAATGCACACGCTGCTGGATCAATGCTTCGCGGGCGCGCTCCTCCAGCTCGACTAACGCCTGCGAGAAATCCTCGGAGAGCGGCTTCAACCAGCTCGTTTCGCGAATCGCCTTCACGTCGGCAATTCCGATCCCGTAAGCCGAAAGCACGCCGGCGAGCGGATGGATCAGGATGCGTTCCATCCCAAGCGCATCGGCGACCCGGCAGGCATGTTGCCCCCCGGCGCCGCCGAAGCAGGCGAGCGTATATCGCGTGACGTCATGGCCTCGCGCGATCGAGATCTTGCGGATCGCAGCCGCCATATTGTCCACCGCGATCTCGAGAAAACCCTCGGCGATATGCTGGAGGCTCTTCGCGCCGCCGAGCTCATCCGCGACCTCTTGCAGCCGTTTCTCGGACGCCTGGGTATCGAGCGCTTGATCCCCCGCGGGGCCGAACACCCTGGGGAAATGTTCCGGATCGATGCGGCCCAGGAACAGGTTGCAGTCGGTGACGGTCAGCGGCCCGCCATTGCGATAACAGGCCGGCCCCGGGTTCGCTCCCGCGCTCTCGGGACCAACCCGGAAGCGCATTCCGTCGAACCGGCAGATCGAGCCGCCGCCGGCCGCGACGGTGTTGATCTGCATCATCGGCGCTCGGATCCGGACTCCGGCGGCGACGCTTTCCCCAGCCAATTCGAACTCGCCGGCATAATGAGACACGTCGGTCGACGTTCCGCCCATGTCGAACCCGATCAGATGCCTGGCGTCATGCGGCGCACTTGCGGCGACCATTCCGACCACGCCGCCCGCCGGGCCTGAGAGGATCGCGTCCTTACCGCGGAATGCGGAGGCCTCCGCCAGGCCGCCATTCGACTGCATGAAGTGCAGGTCCGCGCTTTCCGGCAACCCCGTCGCGACGCGATCGACGTATCGCCGAAGGATCGGAGAAAGATACGCGTCAACCACGGTCGTATCGCCGCGCCCGACCAGCTTGATCAGCGGCGCCACCTCGTGGCTCGCCGAGATTTGTCCAAAGCCCAGCTCGCGCGCGATTTCGGCCAACCGTGTTTCGTGCGCCGGATATTTCCAGCCGTGAATCAGCACGATGGCCAATGCGTCGATCCCCGCACGCCGGACCTCATCGAATGCGTCGCGCGCGGCAACTTCATCGAGCGGAGCGAGAACGTCGCCCTCCACCCCGAGGCGCTCGTCGATCTCGACCACGCGTTCGTAGAGCATGGAGGGCAGGACGATGTGGCGCGCGAAGATTTCAGGCCGCGCCTGGTAGCCGATCCTCAGCGCATCGCCGAAGCCGCGGGTGATTGCGAGGGCGACCCGTTCGCCCTTGCGCTCGAGCAAGGCGTTCGTCGCGACTGTGGTCCCCATCCGGACATCCGCGACGGTCCCGCCGTCTTTCGCAAGAACCAAGCGGATCGCCTCAAGAGCGGCGTCATCATAGCGGCCGGGATTTTCCGACAGCAGTTTCTCGATCCGCCGGCGTCCGTCCGACGAGCGGGCCACGACGTCCGTAAACGTTCCGCCCCGGTCGATCGCGAAGCTCCAGCTGGCCATGCCCGCTGCTCAAGCAGATGCGGGGCGCTCGCTCAATCGTGTCAATCATTTCACTTTGAGACGGAGGAGGCGCACCCTATGGCCCGCCCATGACACTATTGGTTACCGGCGTTGCAGGTTTCATCGGCGCAGCGACGGCGGGCGCATTGCTCGATCGCGGCGACGAGGTCGTCGGAATCGACAATCTCAACGATTATTACGACCCACGGCTAAAGCGCGCCCGCATCGAGCGCTTGTCGACGCAGTTCGATAATCGCTTTCGCTTCGAGCAGCTCGATTTCTCCGACCCTGAAGCATTGGGCGATCTTTCGACGAGATACGAGTTCGACAGAATCGTCCATTTGGGCGCCCAGGCCGGGGTTCGTTACAGCCTTGAGAACCCGCGGGCCTATGTCCAATCCAATCTCGTCGGCCATTGCAACATGCTGGAGCTGGCGAGGGAGAGGCGGTCGAGTCACCTCGTCTACGCCTCCTCCTCCTCGGTTTACGGAGGCAATAAGAGCCTGCCGTTCCGTGTTGAGGACCGCGTCGATCACCCGCTGTCGCTATACGCCGCCACCAAGAAGGCCGACGAGCTGCTGAGCGAATCTTACGCCAGTATTCACGGAATGCCATTGACCGGCCTGAGGTTCTTTTCCGTCTACGGTCCTTGGGGGCGGCCGGACATGGCGATGTGGATCTTCACCGAGGCGCTTTACGCGGGCGACCCGCTCCCGCTTTTCAATGGCGGCGAGATGCGGCGCGATTTCACCTACGTCGATGATATCGTCAACGGCATTCTGGCTTGCCTCGACTCGCCTCCCGAGAACGACGGTTCAACGAAGGCCGGCGGAAGCACGGCTCCGCACGCGCTCTACAATATCGGCAACCACCGAAGCGAAGACCTGATGCGCGTGGTCGAGCTGCTCGAGCAGGCAACGGGCAGGAAAGCCCTGTTGTCGCCCGAACCGATGCAGCCCGGCGACGTGAAGGAATCTTTCGCGGACATCAGCGCAATCGAGCGCGATCACGGTTTCAAGCCGACTACCAGGATCGATGAAGGAATACCGCGGTTCGTGGAGTGGTACCGGGACTATCATCGGCTATAGCCGCGGGCCATGAGCCTGCCGCCGATCCTTCAAGGCCTCCGAATTCCCGCGATCGGCGCACCCATGTTCATCGTTTCCAATCCGAAGCTGGTCATCGCGCAGTGCACGTCAGGAATCGTCGGCAGCTTTCCAGCGCTCAATGCCCGGCCTGCCGAACTTCTCGACGAATGGCTTCACGAGATCACCGAGGCGCTTGCCGGCTGGAACCGTGATCATCCGGACCGTCCGGCCGCGCCGTTCGCGGTCAATCAGATCGTCCACAGATCCAACGACCGCTTTGAACATGACATGCACGTTTGCGCCAAGTGGAAGGTGCCGATCGTCATCACGTCTCTCGGTGCGCGCGTGGAGCTGAACGAGGCGGTCCATAACTGGGGCGGAATCACGCTTCACGACGTGATTGACGACCGTTTCGCGCGAAAGGCCGTCGAAAAAGGCGCCGACGGAGTTATCGCGGTTGCGTCGGGCGCCGGCGGCCACGCCGGGCGCTGGTCGCCATTCGCCCTGATCCAGGAAATCCGCTTGTGGTTCGACGGGCCGCTGATCCTGTCGGGCGCGATTGCCAACGGCGGATCGGTGCTCGCCGCGCAGGCCGCGGGCGCCGACCTTGCTTATATCGGCTCGCCCTTCATCGCGACGTCCGAAGCCAACGCGCCGGACGCGTACAAGCAGGCGATCGTCGAGGCGGGGGCAGCCGACATCGTCTACACGGATCTCTTCACCGGCGTTCACGGCAATTATTTGCGATCGTCCATCCTCAACGCGGGGCTCGATCCGGACAATCTGGCGGGGATTGATCCAACGGCCATGAAGTTCGGATCGGAAGGGTCCGCCAAGGCCAAGGCATGGCGCGACATCTGGGGTTCTGGCCAAGGCATCGGAGTGATCGACCGACTGCGCCCGGCCCGTGAATTCATCGATATTCTTGCAGATGAATATGCCGCAGCCAAAACGCGGCTCTGCTCGACCTAGGCCTGGCCGCCCAGCCCCCGCTCCAGCCGCCCCATCAAGGCGCGAGCCGGACTCTGCACCGGCTCCATCTCGAAATTGCCCTCATCGATCCGTTTGATCCGGCCGTAGAGGTCCGCGCTGGCACGAATCAACCGCTGGGCGGATTCCGGCAACTGGTCGACAACCGCCGGATCACTGTCGCCGGCATGGCCGAGGCGCCGTTCCGGGCGCCGGCCGTCGCCGAAGTCCATCTCGCCGGATTCGATCGCTCGCTGGGTTAAAAGCCACGCAACGATGTGCATGATGCGCGTTGTCACCTTCAGGGACTCGCAGGCGAAGCCGACGCGAGCGAACGGATGGAGGGTCGCTCGGTCATCCCGGCCCACGTCGTCGAAATAATGACGCGCCTCGTCGGCGAGCAGCATCGCCTCGGTGTAGAGCGAGTCGATGAGACGCGACGTGATGCGCACCTCGGGCTGCGGTAAATCCGACTCGTCCATGAACATGTAACGTGCCATCGTTCCTCGCGGCTGAAAACGCCCAAGTCGCGCCGGCAGTCGCTCCAATAGGCCGAATCGTCCCGCTGCGGGACAATTCGAGCGAGCGCTAAGCAATGATGTCCGGGATATTCGAATTGCTGATCAGCTGGATCTGGTCCTTGAGCCGAAGCTTGCGCTTCTTCAGCCGCGCGATCTCTAGCTGATCCGGTCCATGCTCCGCCGATAATGCCGCGATTTGATCGTCAAGCTGCCGATGCTCGGCCTTGAGGGCTTCGAGGACGCCCCCCGGGTGGTCGTCGTTCATCGAAGGAGATCATACAGCAAACGGTGAGTGCTTAGAACGTGGTCCCGAGCGACGATCCGCTCGGCTCGCTCGGCGGACCGTGAGATGGATCAAGACAAAGCCAACGATTCGTGATTTATTATGGGGTCGTCATCGCAGCCGCGAAAGGAATGGCACCCATGGACAAGGCACAGGTCGAAGCCCTCGAGTCGAAGCATCAGGCGATTCATGCACTGATCGACGAAGAGGAGCATCGACCGCATCCGGACGAAGACCTTCTCCACCGCCTTAAGAAAGAAAAGCTACGGATTAAGGACGAGCTCGCCGGGCACTACACGCACTAGGCAAGTATCGCCGCTGGACGAACTCAATCGTCCCGGGACACTTTCTCGATCCGCTCGTGGCGCTCTTGCGCCTCCAGCGTCATTGTCGCGATCGGCCGGGCCTCGAGCCGCGCCAGCGAGATCGGCTCGCCGGTCACTTCGCAATAGCCATACTCGCCTTCGTAAATGCGGCGGATCGCGCAATCGATCTTCGAGATCAGCTTGCGCTGCCGGTCGCGGGTGCGAAGCTCGATCGACCAATCGGTCTCGCTCGACGCGCGGTCGGCAATGTCGGGCTCACGAAGCGAGTCGACCTGGAGTTGCGCCATCGTCTGGCGAGACTCGTCGATGATTGCTTCCTTCCACTCCCTCAGCTTCTTGAGGAAATACGCACGGTGGAGATCGCACATGAACTCCTCGCCGTCGGACGGGCGATAGCCTTCCGCGACGACGATTCGATCGAACGGCTGTCTCTT
>JBKPOO010000074.1:0-10106 GCA_046733175.1 Pseudomonadota bacterium | reverse complement strand
GGATACGCTGGATTCGGGAATGTCGACCCGGGTCTCAGCAACGATCGCCGGCGCGTCCCCCGTTTCGTCGTCTCCCCGGGCAGCCCCGGCGAAGATCGTATAGCCCGCATTCTCGGTGTAGGGCTGGGCGCTCTCATCGCCCTTATGATCCTTCAGCCGGTTGGTGTAACGCCGAAGCTGCTTTTCGATCCGGTCCGCGGCGCCGTTTAGCGCCATTTCCGCGGTGCGAGCGCTATATGAGGCTTTCAGGACAACGCCCTGCACGACCGGCGCGACGATGTCGCACGTGAAATCGTTATTCGGTCCCCGTCCGAAGGTGACGTTGGCACCTACCGACCGGGAAAAGTATTTTTCGGTGATATCCGCGACTCGACGCTGGGCATGTTCGCGCAGCGACTCGCCGGTATCGACCTGATGACCCGCGACCCGAACGTCCACTTGGTCTGGCTCCTCGTTGATTAAGCGCCGCTTAGGACCGGCTGAAAGCTCCCGTCAACCAGCCTCGGCGAACCGTGCCCAAAGCGGGTTGACGAGCTTGGTGATAAACGCGCGATGGCGCTCCAGTTCCTCGAAATGGGCGAAGTGCGGCCGCGCCGGACGAAGTTCGCGAACCTTTGCGGCGGCTGCAAAAGCAGCGGCGCCCACCGCCTCCGTGACTGCGACCAGGCCAAGGCCGATCTGGCGCCCCCCGGTCAACTCCACATAGACTTGGGCGAGAAGCTGGGCATCGAGAAGAGCGCCATGCTTGACCCGCTGGCTCCGGTCGACCCCGAACCGCATGCACAAAGCGTCCAGGCTATGCTTCGCGCCCGGATGCTTGGTCCGGGCCAGTGCCAAAGTGTCCACCATGCGGCTCATGCTGACGGGTGATTTGCCGCACCGCTCGAGTTCGAAATTGAGGAAGCCGAAATCGAACGAGGCATTGTGCGCGACAAGCGGCGAATCTTCGAGAAAGTCGAGCAGCTCGTCCGCGAGCTCCACGAAACGCGGCTTGTCCGACAGGAAGAGGTTCGTCAGCCCGTGCACTTCCTGGGCGTCGAAGGGCATGTCGCGGTCGGGGTTGAAATAAGCGTGGAAGCTGCGGCCGGTTTCGACGCGGTTATAGATTTCTACACAGCCTATCTCCACCACCCGGTCGCCGCCGGCCGGATTCAGGCCCGTCGTTTCCGTGTCGAAGACGATCTCCCTCATCGCTCGAATCTATCCCTCCGCGGCGAGTCCGAGACAAGCGATTATGTCGCGGACCTGGGCTTCTGTTGTGGATAGATCGCCGCCCGTGTCTATGACGAAATCGGCACGCCGCCGCTTTTCCTCATCGGGGATTTGACGATCGAGGATCGAATCCAGCTTTGCCTGGTGCATCCCGGAGCGTTTCAACACGCGCGAGCGCTGAATATCGAGCGGCGCCGAAACGACGATGATTTTGTCGAATTCGCCCTCTCCTCCGGTTTCGAACAGGAGCGGGATTTCGAAAATGACGGCCGGCGCCGGCGCATTCGCTCGAGCGAAGGCTTCGCGCGCGTCACGCACCGCCGGATGGACGATCGCTTCAAGCTCGGCCAGCTTTTCTCGATCGGAGAGCACGATCTGCGCGAGGCAGTCGCGGTCGAGCGTTCCGCACCGCACAGTCCCCGGAAACCGGTCACCGATCTTGTCGACGAGCCCGCCGCCCGGGCTCTGCAGCTCGCGGACGACGGCATCGGCGTCGAACACCGGCACCCCCGCCCGCTCGAACATCTTCGCTACGGTCGATTTGCCCATGCCGATCGAGCCGGTGAGCGCGATCCTGATCATCGGGCGAGCAATCCTCGGTCGCGAAGTGCGTCCAACAGCGGCATCAAAGGCATTCCGAGGATCGTGAAATGGTCGCCCTCGATTCGGTCGAACAGCTGCACCCCGCGACCCTCCAGCCGGAAGACGCCCACAGTGTAACCGACCTCCGGCCATTCCGCATCCAGATAAGCTTCAATGAAGTCTTCGGAGAGTTCCCGGACCTGCAGCGTCGCGGTCTCGACGTGGCGCCAGTCGACTTCACTGCGGCGGGCGAGCGCCACCGCACTCGTCAGCGCCATTTCCTTGCCGGAGAAGAACCGAAGATGGTCTCCGGCGTCCTCGCGGTCGCGCGGCTTGTCGAAGAGCTGTCCAGCGACGCTCACGACGCTATCGCTCCCGATCGCCCAATGCTCGCCGCCGATGCTCATCGCCTTGGCTGCCGCAAGTTCCGAGGCGATGTCAGCCGCGAACTCGAGCCGGGCTTTCACCTCGGCTTCGTCGACCTCGGGCTTTACGGCTCGATATTCGACGCCCGCGGCATCGAGCATCTGGCGGCGGATCGGGCTGGTCGACGCTAGGATGAGGCTCAAACGAACAACCTTGTGGAAAAGCGGGCCTGTAGCAGTAGCCCGGACGTGGGGGCGGCCTCAACGCGAATGCGATTCCACAGCCGCCTGAACATCTCCGCACTTTCATCCCCGGGGACGAATTCCATCCCCAGCCTGTGAATCACGGGCGAGATCAGGCCGTCTTTCCAAGAGACATGCCGCCGAGCACTTGTTGGCAAAAGTGGAACGCACGCCTAAGCCCCGCTCTCCCGCCCCCAATCACATCATCAATCCTTCTAAGAATCTAAATATAAAGGAGAGAAAGAAGGGTGCCCGAACTCGAGGTCACGCACGCCGGCAAGCCGTTGCTGGCCGTGCTGAAGGGTGAGCGCCGGGATCCTCCGCCTCTTTGGATGATGCGCCAGGCGGGAAGGTATCTCCCCGAATACCGCCAGTTGCGCGAAGACAAGGGAAGCTTCCTCGATCTCGTTTACGACAGCGAGGCGGCGGCCGAAGTTACGCTCCAGCCCTTGCAACGATATCCGGCGCTCGACGCTGCGATCCTTTTTTCCGACATTTTGATCGTCCCGTTCGCGATCGGCCAGAATCTGAGTTTCGTTGCCGGGGAGGGTCCTCGGCTTACGCCCCCGCTGGCGTCGGCTTCGCTCGACGAGCTGACGGCCTTTCCGGCCCGGCTTGAGCCGATCTACGAGACTGTGCGGACGGTTGCTCAAAGGCTGGACCGCGGCGAGACGCTGATCGGTTTCGCCGGCGCGCCCTGGACGGTGGCGACCTATATGATCGCGGGACAGGGGAGCCGCGACCAGACCGAGGCCCGCCGGCTCGCCTACAATGATCCCGGTCAGTTTTCGGCTATCATCGAGCGGATCGAAGCGGTGACGTTCGATTATCTTTCGGGTCAGATCGAAGCGGGAGCGGAGGTCGTGCAATTGTTCGATAGCTGGGCCGGGAGCCTCGCCCCCGCCGAGTTCGAGCGCTGGGTCATCGCCCCGACCGCGCGGCTCGTGGAGCGGTTGAAGTCAAAACACCCGAAGGTGCCGGTGATCGGCTTCCCGAAGGGCGCGGGCGGCAAGCTTGCGGCCTATGCGGCCGAAACGAAAGTCGGCGCGATCGGCCTCGACGAAACGGTCGATCCGGATTGGGCGAACAAACAGCTTCCGAAACGTCTGCCGGTCCAGGGCAATCTCGATCCGCTCGCCTTGCTTGCCGGTGGCGCGGCCCTGAAGACCGCGGTCATCCGAATCCTTGACGCCTTCGCCGAGCGCCCGCACATCTTCAACCTCGGGCATGGAATCCTCCAGGAAACTCCGCTCGCCCACGTCGAGGAGCTGATGACCTTGGTGAAGGGTAGGAGCTGATGGGACTTCACCTAACCGGATTCCTCGGCTTGGCTTACCCATGGGTGAAGGCGGCGCACGTCACTTTCGTGATCTTCTGGATGGCCGGATTGTTCCTCCTGCCGCGCTTCTACGTTTATCATCAGGAAACGGCTGTGGGATCACCCGAGGATCGCGCATGGATCGAGCGCGAGGCCCGGGTGCGGTCGATCATCCTGGGCCCGGCGATGGGAGCTGTCTGGATCCTGGGGCTCATGCTGGCCTTCAACATCGACGCGTGGAGCCAAGGCTGGTTCATGGCCAAATTCGCCCTGGTGATCGGTCTCAGCGCCTACCAGGGTTGGCTCGGAGCCTATGGCAAGAAGCTTGCTGCGGGCCAGAGACCGCTTACCGGCAAGACGGTTCGAATGATCAATGAGATTCCAGGGGTCGCAGCGGCGATCATCGTGGTGCTGGTGATTGTCCGCCCGTTTTGAACCGTTCGCCGAGCGCAAGCTCATCGCCAATTGACAGCGGACAAGGCGAGACATACCTGAATTCGCAACGGCTGTTCGGCCAGTCTTCCTTTCTCGCCGAGAGCCCGTCCTTCCTCAGATGCGGCGTCCTGCCGCCTCCGGCTTTGATCGACATTTGAAAAGCTCGAGCCCAACTTCCCAAGAAAAGACAGTTATATGCATTTGAAAGAACTCAAGAAAAAGACACCCGCCGAGCTGGTCGCAATGGCGGAGGAGATGGGTGTCGAGGGCGCATCGACGATGCGCAAACAGGATCTCATGTTCTCGATCCTGAAGGTCCAGGCCGAAAACGGCGTGGAGATCATGGGATCGGGAACCATCGAGGTTTTGAACGATGGCTTCGGATTCCTGCGGTCTCCGGAAGCCAATTATCTCGCGGGACCGGACGACATTTACGTCGCTCCGTCGATCGTCCGCCGATTCGGGCTTCGCACCGGCGACACGGTCGAAGGAGAGATCCGCGGGCCCAAGGAGGGAGAGCGCTATTTCGCTTTGACCCGGGTCACGACGATCAATTTCGACGATCCCGAGACGGTCCGCCACCGGGTCAATTTCGACAATCTGACTCCGCTATATCCCGATGAAAAGCTCCGGCTGGACACGCTCGACCCGACGATCAAGGACAAGTCCGCGCGGGTGATCGACATCGTCTCGCCGCTCGGCAAGGGCCAGCGCGCTTTGATCGTCTCGCCGCCGCGCACCGGCAAGACGGTGCTGATGCAGAACATTGCTCGGGCGATCACCGACAATAATCCCGAAGTGATCCTGATCGTTCTTCTGATCGACGAACGGCCGGAAGAGGTCACCGACATGGAGCGCTCGGTCAACGGCGAGGTTATTTCCTCGACCTTCGACGAGCCTGCCTCCCGCCACGTCCAGGTCGCCGAAATGGTGATCGAGAAGGCCAAGCGCCTGGTCGAGCACAAGAAGGATGTCGTGATCCTGCTCGATTCGATCACGCGCCTCGGCCGCGCTTACAACACGGTGGTTCCGTCGTCCGGCAAGGTGCTGACGGGCGGCGTCGACGCCAACGCCCTCCAGCGGCCGAAGCGTTTCTTCGGCGCGGCCCGCAACATCGAGGAAGGGGGTTCCCTGTCGATCATCGCCACCGCGCTGATTGATACAGGCTCCAAGATGGACGAGGTCATTTTCGAAGAGTTCAAGGGCACCGGGAACAGCGAAATCGTGCTCGACCGGAAGGTCGCCGACAAGCGAATCTTCCCGTCGCTCGACGTTGGCAAGTCCGGCACCCGGAAGGAAGAGCTGCTCGTCGAGCAGGGCACGCTCACCAAGATGTGGGTGCTTCGCCGGATCCTGATGCAGATGGGTACGGTCGATGCGATGCAGTTCCTTCTCGACAAGATGAAGGACGCCAAGTCGAACGAGGACTTCTTCGCTTCGATGAACCAATAACCGGCCCGCCCGATGTTCCAGGGCTTCGATTTCGGCGCGATCTTCACCGCAGCGGGACTCGCGAAGCTCGGGCAGATCATCATCGGCGATCTCACCATGGCCGGCGACAATGTCGTCATCATGGGCTCGCTCGCTTCGGGCCTTCCCGCCAGGGACCGGCGCAAGGTGCTGATGCTCGGCGTCGGGATGGCGCTGGTGTTCCTGGTCACCTTCGCCGTGATCGCGACCCAGTTGCTGAAGGTCACGGGCCTGGTCTTCGCGGGCGGCTTGCTCCTCCTGTGGGTCGCCTACAACATGTGGCGAGAGCTGCATCCGCGCCAATCCGTCATCGCGGACGATCCCTCGACGGTCGCGGTCGAGGGCCCTCCGCGCACCAAGACCTTCCTGCAGGCGGCGATTCAGATCACGATCGCCGATCTCAGCATGAGTCTCGACAATGTATTGCTGGTCGCATCGATCGCGCGCGAAAATCCGGCCTTGTTATTCATCGGGCTAAGCTTCTCCGTCCTCTTCATGGGCTTCGCGGCGAACTATGTGGCGGGACTCATCCAGAGGTATCATTGGATCAACTATATTGGACTGGCGGTGATCCTGTGGGTCGCGGGAAACATGATCTATGAAGGATGGCTCGATGGAGAGCATGGCTTGAGGGGTGCGTTCGGCCTGGGCTAGGGCCGGAGCCATGGACCTGACCAGCCTGCTCGACGCCGCCGCGCTCGCCGCGCTTCTGGAGATTCTCGCGATCGATATCGTCCTTGCCGGCGACAATGCGATCGTCGTTGGAGCGCTCGCCGCGGGATTGCCGGCCGAGCAGCGCCGCAAGGTTATCATGATCGGCGTCGCCGCGGCGCTGGTGCTCCGGATCGCCTTCGCGCTGATCGTCACTCAGCTCCTGCAGATCGTCGGCCTGATCCTTGCCGGCGGCTTGCTCCTGCTGTGGGTGGCCTGGAAGATGTGGCGGGAGCTGCGGCACAATAGCGAGAGCTCAGGCTCCGCGGAGATCGCCGGGGACGAACATTCGGGCCTCCGACCCGCGAAGAGCTTCGCCAGCGCGGCCTGGGGAGTCGCCGTCGCCGACGTCAGCATGAGCCTCGACAATGTGCTCGCCGTCGCCGGCGCGGCCCGCGACCATCCGTGGATTCTCGTGTTCGGCCTCGTCCTGTCGGTCGTCTTGATGGGAGTCGCTGCCAATTTCATCGCGCGCTACATCGAGCGCTACCGCTGGATCGCTTATGTCGGTCTCGCGGTCATTGTCTGGGTGGCCGGAAAGATGATCTGGGACGGCTGGCACGACGTCGCGCCCCATCTTGTCTGATCGAGCCACGATTTACGCTTTGTCGAGCGGGCGCCCGCCGGCGGGGATTTCCATCATCAGGATCAGCGGTTCGAAAGCGCACGAAGCGGGCGATCGGATTGCGGGATCTCTTCCGGAGGCCCGCACGGCGGCAATCCGGGAATTGCGCGACCCGGTCAGCGGCGACCTGCTGGATGATGCGCTGGTCTTGAGATTTGACTCGCCGGCGAGCTCGACGGGCGAAGATATTGTTGAATTTCAATGTCATGGCGGAAGGGCCGTGGTCGATTCCCTGCTTGCGGCGCTAGGCAAGATCGAGGGCCTGCGGCAGGCGGAGCCCGGCGAATTCACCCGCCGTGCCTTCGAAAATGGCCGGATCGATCTGACTGAGGCCGAGGGGCTCGGAGATCTCATCGAGGCCGAGACGGAATCGCAGCGGAAAGCCGCGCTGCGCCTTGCCGAAGGCGGCCTGCGACAGCAGATCGAGACATGGCAGCAGCAGCTCCTCACCCTGTCGGCCGCGGCAGAACGAGCGATCGATTATGACGAGGAACATGAGAGCGTCGATCCGGCACTGAGCGCGGGTTGCGAGGCGCTGGCACGAGAACTCCGCTCCTGGCTCGAGCGCCCGCGGATCGAGCCGCTCAGGGATGGCGTGCGAGTTGTCATCGCCGGCCCGCCGAACTCGGGTAAATCAAGTCTTATCAACGCGATAGCCGGACAGGAGAGGGCGATCGTCACCGACATTCCCGGCACCACTCGCGACCATATCGAAGTGCCGTTGTCGCTGGCGGGCGTCCCACTGTTGCTGACGGACACGGCGGGACTTCGCGAGACCGTCGACCGGGTGGAAGCCATGGGCGTGGCCCGCACGGCACAGCTCATGGAAAGAGCCGATCTGCTTGTTTGGCTAGGCGATCCACGGACTGCGCCCCACCATCCGCGGCTGATCCGTGTCCACTCAAAATCCGATCTGGCGAAGCGAGGCGCGGCGCCTGAGGGATCTGTGGCGGTTTCCGCAATGACAGGGCAGGGGCTGACGCAGCTCCTGCAGATCATCGGCGAGTGCGCAAAGGCGTTGCTTCCGGGCGATGATGCGATCGCGCTCAATCGGCGCCAAGCCACGCACATGGCTGAGGCCGCCGATGCGATCGACGCTGCATCATCGGCCAGTGACGTGGTGATCATAGCGGAAAATCTCCGGCAAGCGCGAATGGCCTTCGATCGGCTGACCGGGCGAGCCGGAGTTGAGGACGTTCTCGACGCGCTGTTCAGCCGCTTCTGCCTCGGCAAGTGAGACCGCTGTTTCACGTGAAACTTTGATGGGCTAAGGCGCGAAGAATGCATGACGTTCTGGTCATCGGCGCCGGCCACGCCGGCTGCGAGGCTGCGGCTGCGGCGGCGCGCCGCGGTGCTCGGGTCGGCCTGCTCAGCTTCCGCGTCGAGGACGCCGGGCAGATGTCGTGCAATCCCTCGATCGGCGGGGTCGGCAAGGGGCACCTCGTCCGCGAGCTCGACGTCTTCGACGGTCTGATGGCCCGCGCGGCGGACCGTGCGGCAATCCACCGCCGAATGCTTAACCGAAGCAAGGGACCGGCGGTCTGGGGTCCGCGCATACAGGCGGACCGCAAGCTTTATCGCTCGGCTATCGCCGATTTACTTCGCGAAAACATGGTCGAGGTGATCGTGGCCGAGGCGTTTCGCCTGATGATCTCGAACGGCCGAGTGGCCGGCATTGAGACTTCCGCCGGCCTGATCCCCTGCCGTGCCGCGGTCGTCACGACGGGGACGTTCCTCGATGCGCGCATGTTCGTGGGCGAGAAGATCGTCAAGGGCGGACGCAGAGGCGAGGGCACGTCGATTCCTCTTGCCGGTCAGATTCGCGACATTGGCCTGGGCCAGGGGCGCCTCAAGACGGGCACTCCGCCGCGGCTGGATGGGCGGACGATCGACTGGTCGCGGCTCGAGGAGCAGGCGAGTGACGGGAACCGGTGGAGCATGTCGGCGCTGGACGACGGTCCGGTCCCGCTTCAGCTGAGCTGCGCCATCACTCGCACCAATGCGCGGACCCATGGAATCATCGAGGCGAACTTCGGCCGTTCCCCGCTCTTTGCCGGTGCGATCGAGGGGCGCGGCCCGCGTTACTGCCCGTCGATCGAGGATAAGGTGAAGCGCTTCGCCCACCGTGACGCGCACCAGATCTTCCTCGAGCCCGAGGGTCTCGATGACTTCCTGGTTTACCCGAATGGAATTTCGACCTCTTTGCCGGACGACGTCCAGCGCGCGTTCGTCCGCACCATTAGCGGGCTCGAGAGGGCCGAGATCGTTTGCCCTGGCTATGCGGTTGAATATGAATATGTCGACCCGCGGCGGCTCAACGGTACGTTGGAGGTTCGGGAAGTGCCTGGCCTCTTTCTCGCTGGCCAGATCAACGGCACCACGGGCTACGAAGAGGCGGCCGCCCAGGGTCTCGCCGCAGGTCTGAACGCCGCGGCCGTCGCGCTGGACCTGAAGGAGGTGCGGTTCGACCGCCGCAGGTCCTACATCGGGGTGATGATCGACGATCTGACTCTCCAGGGAGTGAGCGAGCCATATCGAATGATGACCGCGCGCGCTGAATATCGCCTAGCGCTTCGGGCGGACAATGCCACATCGAGACTGGGCGAGGATGCGCTGGCGGCCGGCTGCGTTTCAGATCGGCGCCGCTCTGACATTGAGACGCGCCTCGCCCTTCGCGCCCAGCCCGGATGGCGTGAGAGTGACGAGGGGCAGGCGGACGCGCTTTATGCGCCTTATATCGAGCGGCAACGGCGGGAGTGGGAAGTCGTGCAGCGTGACTCTCGGGCGTGGATCCCTGGAGAGCTGCGCTATGCTGAAATCCCCGGTCTTTCCAACGAAATGGTCGAGCGGTTGAGCGCGGCGCGACCCGAGACCCTCGACCAGGCATCGCGCGTCCCCGGAATAACCCCGGCCGCGCTATCCGCCCTATATGTTGCGGCAAGCCGCCGCGCGCCCGCGTGAGGCAGGCGTTCGCGGAACGTCTCCAAAACGTTTCGGGTGCCCATGTTTCACGTGAAACATTGGACAAGCTGGAGCAGTTCGTTTCGCTCCTCAAAGAAGAGAGTAGTCGCCAAAATCTCATTTCGGCTGCGACTCTGGACACCATTTGGGCCCGGCACATCCTCGATTCCGCGCAGTTAACGAG
>JBKPOO010000073.1:0-4842 GCA_046733175.1 Pseudomonadota bacterium | reverse complement strand
GGGCCAGCGCATTCAAGGGGAAAAACGTGGGAAACGTGACCGTCATCGGCGCCCAGTGGGGCGACGAAGGCAAGGGCAAGATCGTCGATTGGCTGGCGAGCCGCGCCGACATGGTCGTTCGCTTCCAGGGCGGCCACAACGCCGGCCACACGCTCGTCGTCGGCAACCAGACCTACAAGCTGTCGCTGCTTCCCTCGGGCATCGTTCGTGGCACTCCGTCGATCATCGGAAACGGGGTGGTGCTCGACCCGTGGCATTTGAAATCCGAGATCGAGCGAATGCGCGAGCAGGGTGTGGAGGTCACTCCGGACGTCCTGATGATCGCGGACAATTGCCCGCTGATCCTGCCAATTCACCGCGACCTCGACGCGCTTCGCGAGGATGCGTCCGGAGCCGGCAAGATCGGCACTACCCGGCGCGGCATCGGCCCTGCTTATGAAGACAAGGTCGGCCGCCGGGCGATCCGCGTTTGCGACCTCGCCAAGCTCGACGATCTTGGGCCTTTGCTCGACCGCCTGTGCGCCCACCATGATGCGCTCCGCGCCGGGTTCAACGAACCGCCGGTCGATCGCGACCGGCTGCTCCGCGACCTCAGCGACATCGCCGAATTCGTCCTGCCCTTCGCACGGCCCGTGTGGCGCGACCTCGACACGGCGTTGCAGCGCGGCCGGCGTATCCTGTTCGAGGGCGCGCAGGGCGTTCTGCTCGACGTCGACCATGGCACCTATCCCTTCGTCACCTCCTCGAACACCGTCGCCGGGACGACGGGCTCGGGCACCGGCATGGGGCCGCGCGGCGCAGGCTTCGTTCTTGGGATCGTGAAGGCCTACACGACTCGTGTCGGCTCCGGCCCTTTCCCCAGCGAACAGGACAATGAAGTCGGCCAGCGGCTCGGCGAGCGGGGCCATGAGTTCGGCACGGTGACCGGGCGGCGGCGGCGCTGCGGATGGTTTGATGCCGTCCTCGTTCGCCAAGCCGTCGCGGTGAGCGGCGTCACTGGAATCGCCCTGACCAAGCTCGACGTTCTCGACGGCTTCGAGACCGTGAAGATCTGCACCGGTTATATGCTCGATGGGCAGAAGCTGGAGTACCTCCCCGCCCATTCCGCCGACCAAGCCCGGGTCGAACCCATTTTCGAAGAGACCGAAGGGTGGCCGGGCTCGACGCGCGGGGCCCGGAGCTGGGCGAACCTTCCGGCGCGAGCGATCAAATATGTCCGCCGGATCGAGGAGCTGATCCGGTGCCCGGTAGCGCTGGTTTCGACCTCGCCCGAGCGCGACGACACGATCCTGGTTCGCGATCCCTTCGCGGGATAATCGTCATTACCGCGAGGGGGAAACTAGTTTTCTGTCTTGGCTGGATCCCCGCCTGCGCGGGGATGACGAGGAGTGGTTTCAGTGCCGGACCTCGAAATCGTCGAAATCGAACAGCTCGACCTCCCACACATGAACATCGTCGACTTTCGCAGCCGGCGGCCCGCGATGCAGCCGGTCGATGAGTTTCCCAACCGAGGTTTCCTCGCCTTCGATATGCGAGTCGACGCGGCCATCAGGGCAATTGCGGACCCAGCCCGTGATCCCGAGCTCGGTCGCCTGGTCGCGCATCCAGGCCCGGAAGAAGACGCCCTGCACGCGGCCGGTCACGCTGACGTGGCGCGCGGCCTTCGGCATCACACTGTCGAAATATCCGGAGCGTCCTCGGCTTTCATTCCGACGACATTGTACCCCGCGTCGACATGGTGGATCTCTCCGGTCACGCCGGCCGACAGATCCGACAGGAAATAAAGTCCTGCCCCGCCAACGTCCTCGATCGTCACGTTGCGGCGAAGCGGCGCATTATATTCGTTCCACTTCATGATGTAGCGGAAGTCGCCGATGCCACTCGCCGCCAGCGTCTTGATCGGACCGGCTGAGATTGCGTTCACACGGATGCCTTCCGGACCGAGGTCCATCGCGAGATATTTGACGCTGGTCTCCAGACCCGACTTTGCCACTCCCATGACGTTGTAATGCGGGATCACCTTTTCCGCGCCGTAATAGGTGAGCGTCAGGAGCGCGCCGCCGTTGGTCATCAGCGTCTTGGCGCGCTGCGCAACCGCGACGAAGCTGTAGACCGAGATGTTCATCGTCATCAGGAAATTGTCCATCGACGTGTCGACGAATTTCCCGCGAAGCTCGTTCTTGTCCGAATAGCCGATCGCGTGGACCACGAAATCGAGGCCGCCCCAGCGCTCCTTCAGCGCGTCGAACGTCTTGTCGAGTGCCTTCATGTCGGACACGTCGCAATCGACCAGAATGTCGGAGCCGAGCTCCATCGCCAGCGGCCGCACGCGTTTTTCAAGAGCCTCGCCCTGGTAGGAGAAAGCCAGTTCCGCGCCTTCGCCCGCAACCGCGCGGGCAATCCCCCACGCCAGCGACCGGTCGTTGGCGAGGCCCATGATCAAGCCGCGCTTGCCCTGCATCAGTCCAGTCAAAGTTGCGGTCCCCCTGTTTCCAGCTCGGCTTCGACATCCTCCCCGGGCTGCGGCTCTTCGACCTCGAGCTCATCGGTATAGGGCCCGGTATAGACCTCGCCCTTTAGCGCGGTGGCCCCGCCTTCGGCCAGCGCGGCGTTCAATTCGGCCCCGATGACTACGCCGAGGCCGACGACGAAGAAGAAGAGGAGCGCGATCATCACTCCGGCGAGGCTGCCGTAGGTCAGGCTATATCCGCCGAGCAGGCCGAGGATGTTGGGAAGGATCTCCACCGTCGCCAGCCACCAGGCCGTGATGAACAGCGCTCCGGGCCACTTCCGGCAACCATGCTTGCGGTAACGCGATGGAGTGAGCGCGTAGAACAGCCCGTAGAAAGTCACGAACAGGGTCGCGGCCGGAACCAGGCGATAAATTCCCAACGTAGTCGCGATCCCTTGAGCGAAGGGGAGCCATTCCACCAATGCGTGGTGCACCAAAGTGAGCGCCGCCGAGGCGGCGAAAGCGATCATCAACATCAGCACGGCACCCAAGATCAGCAGGATGGAACCCAGTCGATATTCCCAGAAAGGCGCGCAGAATTTAACTCCATAAGCGCGGCGAAGAATGTCGCGGATGGTTTCGACGAAGCTTGCCGCGGTCCACAGGCCGACGATCCCCCCGAGCCAAAGCAATGGACCGGTTCGGACGGTCAGCACTTCGAGAATCGGTTCGCGCAGCGTGGCCGCAACCGTTGGCGGAAGACGGCGGAGCACATTCGCCACGGTCAGCATCGCATCCTGGTTCTGTCCCAGCAGATGCGCCACCGCGGCGGCGAAAATGAAGAAGGGAAACAGGGCGAGGACCGAGAGATAGGCAAGATTGCCGGCGTGGATGAAACCGTCGTTGTAAACGCCCACGGCAACGCGCTTGATGACCTCCCACGGCGTGATCTTGGGCCGGAGCTTCTTCTCGACGTCGTGGCCGAACGCCGCCCGCATGCTTGCAAGCCGTTTGCGCCGCGCCTCGGGCGATTGGGGCGAAAGCTCTCTCATTCAGCAGTAGTAACGCTAAACTCCAAGGTTCGCGCGCGGGTTGCCGCCGCCGCTCCATTGCTCGGTGAACTGCTGCAAGGCGGCGTCGTCGGCGGGAACGTCGATCTCGATGCTGACCAGTTGATCGCCACGCTTGCCGTCCTTGGCCGAAAAGCCGCGGCCCTTCAGCCGTAGAACCTTGCCGGAGCTGGTTCCTTTGGGGATCGTCAGCATTACGGGCCCTTCGGGCGTCGGCACCTTCACCTTCGCCCCGAGCACAGCCTCCTTGAGCGTGACCGGAAGTTCGAGGCGGATGTCGCTGCCCTCGCGCCTGAAGAACGGATGGGATGCGATTTCGATGGTGACGATCGCATCGCCGCGGCCGCCCGGGCCTTCCTCGCCTTTGCCGGCGAGACGGATCTTCGTGCCGTCTTCTACGCCTTTGGGAAGCTTCAGGTCGATCGTCTTCCCGTCGGCGAGACGGATGCGCTGGGGCCTCAATGCCACCGCATCGACGAAGCTGACCTTTAAGCGGTAAGCGACGTCCGCGCCTTTTTGGGGACCGCGGTTCCGCCGGCCGAAGCTGGAAAACCCCGTCGGGCCGCGACTGCGGTTCGCCGCGCCGAACAGGCCCTCGAACAGGTCGCTGAGGTCTGCCGCATCGCCGGTCGAGTAATTGAATCCTTCGAAGTCGCCACCCGCGCCAGGGTGAGGCCCCGAGCCGCTCGAATAGCCGCCAAAGCCGCCGCCGAAAGGCATTTTCGGATTGCCCTGCTCGTCGATCTCGCCGTGATCGTATCTCGCCCGCTTGTCCTTGTCAGACAGCAGGTCGTAGGCGTGAGTCACCTCGGCAAAGCGCTTTGCCGCATCGGGCTTGTCCTTGTTACGGTCGGGGTGAAGCTGCTTTGCGAGACTGCGGTAGGCCTTCTTGATCTCGGCCTCGGTCGCGCCGCGCTTCACGCCAAGACGTTGGTACAGGTCCAGTGCCATTTCACTCCCATGCCGGAACGATTCTCAACTGACCAGATGGGTTGCGGGCGGCAGCCGTCCAAGCCTAAGCGCCGCGCAAGATGAGCGCAGACCCCTATGCACTGTTCGACGAATGGTTCGCCGAAGCGCAAGCCACCGAGCCCCACGAGCCTGAAGCCATGGCGCTGGCCACCGCGGGATCGGAGGGCCAACCGTCCGTCCGCATGGTCCTCCTGAAGGCTCACGGACGCGACGGCTTCACGTTCTACACGCACGAGCAGAGCGCGAAGGGCAAGGATTTGGCCGAAAACCCGCGTGCGGCTCTGCTTTTTCACTGGAAGTCGCTGGGTCGCCAGGTCCGCGTCGAGGGCGCGATCGAGTCCGTTTCCG
>JBKPOO010000072.1:0-12748 GCA_046733175.1 Pseudomonadota bacterium | reverse complement strand
GCGCTCGCGATCTAGGCCCTGGCTGGGGACAAAAGAAGGGCCGCTCGTCTTTGGGAAGAGCGGCCCTAGTTATCGGGCACGAGACCCGATTGGGAGGAAAGCGTGCCAAATCCGGCACAATGAAAGTCTTAGCTGACGATGGTTAAACGGGGCCTTAATGGCCGGTCGTTTTATCGCGGATGGCAATCGCCCACCCGACGCGCCTGAGCCACATAATTGAAGGGCAGGCCCTCGGCGATCCCCTGAGTCTCGATGCGGATCGATCGCGGCGTGATGGCGGTCATCTTGCTACGGCCGAAACCGGCTGCCGGACAGGTGTAGTGGATCACGGTCGCGGGCGGATTATCGCTAATGATGATTCGCGTGCAGAATCGGCCACGATGCTCGAACTGCGCGAGTGCCGTCGGGTCGGCGACGCAGAGGCGAGCCGGGACTTTGGCGCCGGGAACCCCGCTGACCTCCCACATGCCGCCGCTCGACTGGGCGAGCGCAACCGGACGTTGGGCAGCGGTCAGCGCGACCATCGCCCCCGCCCCAGCGGCTATGACCAACAAAGGCTGGATCGCCTTCATGAGCGGCTGTTTAGCATACAGCCGTTAATCGTTGCATACCGCCCTTAGGCGACTTCGCCCGGCTCGATCGAAAAGCTCGTGGAGCAGAAGGCGCAATCCACTCGGATGACGCCGTCGTCGCCAACCATCGCCTCGCGCTCCTCGGCCGGAAAGCGGCGAATGACCGAGCGGACGTAATCAGGGTCGCAACGGCAGCCCTTCGTCAGCCAAATGGCGGCAAGCGTGCGCACCTCGTCTTCTTCGTGAAACAAGCGCCAGATGAGATCGTCGAGCTGGAGGCTGGGGTCCGTCAGTTCCTCCGGCCTGATCGAGCCGGCGAGCACGGCGACATGCGGCCAGTCCGGATGATCGAGCCGAGTGTGAAGGCGGTCGCGACCTTCCTCGCCCTCGGGCAAGTGCTGGAACAGCAGTCCGCCGGCGGACCAGCTGTCACCGCGCTTCTCGGCCGCGAGCCGAACGATGCTGGGGATCTGCTCCGACTGGGCAAAATAGCTTTGCGCCGCGTCGGCCAGGTTCTTGCCTTCCAGCGGTACGATCCCCTGGTAACGCTCGTTCGCCTGCGGCTGGTCGAAAGTGATGGCGAGGTAACCGTCCCCAAACAGCTCCTTCAATGCGGGGTTGCGCGACGCGTCGGCAAGCCGCTCGCGGTCGTATCGCACGTATCCCCGAAGGGCTCCGCCAAGATAGTCGCAGACCATGAGGTCGACGATCCCGCCCTGCGTCTGCGCCTGGAGCGTCAGTTGGCCCTCACGCTCTTTCAGGAGCGAACCGAGCAGAGCGGTCAGGGTCAGCGCCTCGGCGAGAAGCCGTTCGATGAGGGGCGGATAGCCGTGATTGGCGAGGACGGCGTCGACGACGGGCCCCAATCGCGCGATTCGGCCGCGCGCGTCGCGCGAGGGAATGGTTACGCCGAGGGCGACGTCGGTGGTGAGCTCGGTTGTCGGCATGGAACTTAGATAGGGAGCGGCATTCCGCCGCTCAACTAGGCCGCGGCGGGCACCTCATAGTCGGCCGCAGCGGCCGACAGGCCCTCGACGAACTCGCGGATATGCTCTTCCTCGATGACGAGCGGCGGAAGCACCCGAACGACATTGTCGCCCGCGGCGACCGTCAGGATTCCGCGCTCGCGCAGATAAGTCACGAAGGCCCGGCTGTCGGTCTTCATCTTGATTCCGAGCATCAACCCGACTCCTCGGACGCTATCGAACAGGTCGTCGTGGTTCGGGATCATCTGTTCGAGCGCCGAACGGAGCCGCTCGCCCTTGGTCCGGACTTGTCCCAGGAACTCCTCGTTGGCGACGACGTCGAAGACAGCCTGCCCGGCCGCCATGGCCAGCGGGTTGCCGCCATAGGTCGATCCGTGCGTGCCGATCTCCATTCCCGCCGCGGCTTTCTCCGTCGCGAGGCAGGCACCCATCGGGAATCCGCCGCCGATGCCCTTGGCCGACGCCATGACGTCGGGCGTCACTCCATAATGCTGATAGGCGTAGAGCTGGCCGGTGCGCGCGACCCCGCACTGCACTTCGTCGAAGACGAGGATGAGGTCGTGCTCGTCACAGGCGGCGCGGAGCCCGGCAAGGAATTCGTGGGTCGCCGGACGGATTCCGCCTTCGCCCTGAATCGGCTCCAGCAGGAAGCCTGCAGTATTCTCGTCGATCGCCGCGAGCGCCGCGTCGAGATCGTTGAACTCGACCACCGTGAACCCCGGCAGCAGCGGCGCGAAGCCGTCGATCATCTTGACCTGGTTCGTCGCGCTGATCGTCGCCATCGTCCGTCCGTGGAAGGCATTGGAGAATGTGATCAGGTTGTGCTTATGCGGATTGCCCTTGACGAAATGATAGCGGCGGGCGGTTTTGATCGCGCATTCGACCGCCTCCACCCCCGAGTTGGTGAAGAAGACAGTGTCGGCGAAGGTATTCTCGCAGAGCCTCTTCGCGAAGGCTTCGCCCTGCGGCGACCCGTAGAGGTTCGACACGTGCATCAGGGTCGCGGCCTGCTCCTGGATCGCCTTCGTCAGGTGCGGATGCCCATGGCCAAGCAGGTTGACCGCGATGCCCGCCGCGAAATCGAGATATTTCTCGCCATTCTCGCCGTAGAGATAGACGCCTTCGCCTCGAACCGGGCGCACCGGCGATCTCGGATAGACGGGCATGAGCGGCGTGATGGCCATGAACGGCGGCTCCTCGAGCTGAAATGTGTGGAGCGTCCCCCGGACGCTGTGCCGCGCCTATAGCCAGCGGACCCCGAAACGAAAAGGGCGCCCCCTTTCGAGAGCGCCCTTCCCCTGGACCTCAGTCCGGTCAGTGACTTAATCGTCGTGATCGCGGCCCCGATCATCTTCGTAACGGTCGTCGCGGCCGTCGCGGTCGCGGTCGTAATAACCGTTGTTGTTGTAACCGTTGTAGCCGTAGCCGTTTCGCCCGTAGCGGCCCGCCAGCGAATATTGGACTCGCTGTTCAAGGCGCGCGATCCGGACCTGGATGTCGTTCGCCTCCCACGGGCTCAGACCGTCGCGGGCGGCGTGCCGCAGCCTGCGCTCCAGATTGTTGGCCTCGTCGCGAAGCCGATCGGCCGTTCGATCGCGAATCCGGTCGCGGCGGTCGAGACGGTTGATCTGCCGCTCAACTGCATCGATGCGAACCTGGAGGGCACGCACCTGGCCGTAATTGTTGTTGTAGCCATAGGCGTTGCCATAGGGGGCGTACTGGCCCGGGAATTGCGCGGCGGCGGGGGTGGCGACCATGAGAGCCGCGCCGGCGGCAGCAAGGGTGATAATCAATTTACGCATCACGGCTCTCCTTTGAGCACTGGTTGATGCGTGGGTTGTGCGCCGATTCGCTTGATGGGGGGCTGAACGCGCAAGTTATCCGCCGTTCAACTTCGTAAATTCGTTAAGTCACTGAAAAATATGCAAGTCGCGACTTAGAAAGAACTTGCTCGACTTGTCGGCAGACAAAACAAGGCCACCAACAGGCCAAATGCTGACAGCAGGACAGCGAGCGCGACGGCGGGCGATTCGGCGAAAAAGCCCGCGACCGGGGTGGCTCGACCGAGCAGCAGCAATCCGGCCGCCACCGCGAGCAAGGCGGTCGCCTGGATTCCAATCGCGTACACGGTCGCCCGCCGTTCGGCGCGAAAGGCGTCGTCGAGCGCAATCATCATGTTCACGCGGGAGACGAAGGCCCGGTCAGCGGCGCGCTCGGGTGGCGCCAAGGCCTCAGCCAGCACACGGTCGAACGGGTCTGTCATTCCGTATCTCCGGCCCACATCGCCCGGCATTTTGCCTTTGCCCGGGCGACCTGCGATTTCAAAGTCCCTGCGGGTAGTCCAAGCAGCTCAGCGGCTTCGTTGTGAGTCCAGCCGTGCCCTTCGCACAGGATCAGAGCCGCTCGTTCTGCCTCGCTCAGCCGTCCAAGCAGATCGCCAATGTCCGTTGCAGCGGAAGGATCTGGGGTTGGTCCCGCTTCGCGCGGCTCTTGCCGCCGATTCTTCCGAAGCGCGTCGATCCGGCATCGCCAGGCGATACGCGTGAGCCAGGTCGAATAGCGCGCTCGGCCGTCATACTGACCCGCGAAGCGCCAGGCCTTCAGGAAGGCTTCCTGCGCGACGTCGTCCGCAAGTTCAGAATCCATCCTCGCCAGGAAGGCCCTCAGCGGGCGCTCGTATTTTTCTACCAGCATCGAAAAGGCTGCGCTGTCGCCCGCAGCAGCACGGCGCGACAGCGCGAGGTCCTCGTCATTGCCCGGCGGCACGCCGAGCCCGCGCCAGGATGAACAAGCGCAGCCACAAAGCCGTGCCGATGATCAGCGGGAACAGCGCCCCGGCAATGCCGTAATGCATCCAACCGGGATCCCCGATCACGAGGCTCGCCGCGATCATCGAAATTCCAAGCGCGATGAGAATGGTCGACAGCCGATCGTCGCCGGCGCGCTCCGCCGGGCGGCCAAGCTGGGCGATCAGCATTTCCGCCGAGGCTGGATCCTTCTCCACGGCCCGCCGAACCGTTCGGTGCAGGATGAGCGTGCCGGCGAGCCGAACCAGGTGAATGAAGCTCAGCGCGAGGGCTGAGACGATCGCGATCATCACGATCATTTCCGTTGCAGGCATGTCAAAAACTCCTTTGTCTGGAGCTTGGACGGCGCGTTGGGCGGTTTCGGATGAGTCCGCCGCAAAAAAACTTCAGTTTTTGATCTTCCAGCCGCTTTTCATGAGCGAATAGCAGGCGACCCAAAGCAGGATGTTCAACACCAGGAGCGCGGCTGCGCCGATCAGGAGTGGCGAATCGCTGACTCCGAGGAATCCCGCCCGGAATCCGGAGATCACATAGAAGAAGGGGTTCAAATGACTGACCGCGCGGAACGCGGGCGCGAGCTGATGCACTGAGTAGAATGTGCCGCTCAAAAGCGAGAGCGGCATGACCACGAAATTCGTGACCGCCGCGGCATGGTCGAATTTTTCAGCCCAAAGCGAAGTCATAAGTCCGAGGAAGGACAGCAGAAGCGAGCCCATGAGCCCGAAATAAAGGACGAGGTCGGGACGACGAACCGCGACCGATACTCCCGGCCAGAACAGCATCACCAACCAAAGAGCTCCACCGACAAGGAACGCTCGAGTGACCGCCGCTCCGACGAGCCCGGCGATAAGCTCGCCCGTGGACAGCGGCGGCATCAAATAATCGATGATATTGCCCTGGATCTTGCCGACCAGCAGCGAGAAGCTCGCGTTCGCGAATGCATTCTGCATCATCGCCATGACGATGAGGCCCGGCGCCAGGAAATCGGCGAAATGGACACCCATGATCGTGCGTCCGCTCCGGCCGAGCGCGACGGTGAAGATGATCAGATAAAGAAGTTGCGTGATGGCCGGCGCCCAGACGGTCTGCATCTGGACCTTGAAGAACCGCCTGACCTCCTTGATATAGAGAGTCCTGAGGCCTCCCCAATTGACGCCCTTCAGGACTGGATCTCCCGGCGCGTTGCGCAGCCAAGTGCGTGTCTGGTCGTCCACGGGTGAGGCGCCTATCGGCTGGTGGCCAGCCGGGCAAGTTTGGAGCGAAGATTAGATTATGTCTTGGACCGACGAGCGCATCGAGCGCCTGAAAAAGATGTGGCACGACGGCGCAACCGCCAGCCAGATCGCCGATGAGCTCGGCGGAGTCAGCCGCAATGCCGTGATCGGCAAGGCGCACCGGCTGGGCCTGGAGCAGCGTCCGTCCCCAGTGAAGCCGGGCGAGGAGAAAGACGTGAAGAAGCCGGCCGCTCCGGCCGCAACCGCCGCGCCGAAGGCCGCAATCCCGGCGAAGGCCGGAACCCAAGCTCCGCCCGTTTCTGCCGCTCCCGCTGAGGCCGCTGCCCCGGCGCCGAGCCGGCGTCAGCTTACGCCGCAAGAGCTTCAATATCGGTCGATCGGGCCGGGCGGCTTCATCCGCCAGGGCCCCGGCGAGCAGCAGGCGCCGATCCCGCCTGCGCCGCCTCGCCGCCTGGTCCCGGCAAAGCCGAGCCCGGAAGTCGCTGATAAAACCAGCCTCCTCGAACTGAACGACCGGATCTGCAAATGGCCGATCGGCCATCCAGGCGAACCGGACTTCTATTTCTGCGGTGAGCCGGCCAACCCCGGTTTCCCTTATTGCGTCGAGCATTGCGGGGTCGCCTATCAGGCGCAGCTTCCGCGCCGCGACCGCCGCCCGCCCCCGCCGCTTCCGTTTGGCGGACCGAGGGTTCGCTAGCGCGCCCGAGCGTAGCGACGCCGGCGCGCAGCGCCGCCGGAGCAGCGCGTAGAGAGCGCGATAGCCGGCCGACGGGCGGCGGAGCCGACCCGATCGACGTCACGCAGCGCAGGCCGCAGCTTTCCGATAGGAAAAGTGAGGACCGGAGCAAACGTGACGGAGGCCCCTCCACCGCCTTTGGCGGTCCCCCTCCCCTGCAAATGCAGGGGAGGTTGATTACTCCCCCAAAAACGCCCGCATTTCCTTGACGAACACCGGCCACGCCGGCTCGTCTCCCAGCAGGACGTGGTTGGCGCTGTCGAGCTCGACGAAGCGCGAATCAGCGATTCCGTCCGCAACCTGCCTCCCGACCGCGACGGGCGCGTTTCCATCGTTGCGCGCGTGGCATACGAGAGCCGGCGCTTTTACGTTCTTGAGCTCGTCGCGGATGTCGATCCAGGCCGCGACCTCGATCATCTTGTTCATGCTCGGCACCGGCCCCAATGTCGTGAACATCTCATTGTGCCACTCGATCAGGTGCTGGCTCGCGGACGGGAAGTACAACGTGATGAACATCTCGCCCAGCAGGCTCCGGCGGAAACTGGGCTGCCGACGGTTCATCTCGAGCAGCGACTCCCGCCAGGCGATCTCTTCGGGGTCCGACCTCACGCGCCAGCCGGCCGCGAAGCTGTTGATGAGGACGAGCTTACGGACACGCTCCGGATGGCGGGCAGCATAAGCGATTGCGATCGCTGCGCCGTGCGAGATTCCGAGGAGGTCGCAACTCTCGATTTCGGCGGCGTCGATCACTGCGGCAAGATCTCCGACCATCGCCTCGAAATCGAACTCCGGCGGCTCCCACTCTGAGAGCCCAAACCCGCGCATGTCCGAGCGAACCAGCCTGTTCGATCGAATGCATTCCTGAAGCCAATGACCGTAGACCGGGCTCGTCCAATCGTGGTCGAGGTGAGTCATCCACGTCGGCGCCTTCACCAGGGGGAAGCCCTCGCCGCTGGTCGCGAAGGCGATTCGCGCGCCGTCAGGACCCTTGCATTCTCCCTTCCGGTCGAGCGGTTCGGGTTCGCGCGGTCCAGTGTGGACGGCAGGCGCCGGCAAATCTTCTTCGAGAAATTCACGGCTTTTCTCGGCGAAGGTGGACCAGGCCGGCTCGCTTTCGAGCAGAATGTGGTTGCGGCTTTCCAGCGGCACGAACTGGGCGTTGGGAATGCCCGCCGCCAACTCCGCGCCTTGAGCGAAGGGCACCGCCTGGTCGTTGCGCGAATGGAAGACCAAGGTCGGCACCTCGAGCTTCGGAAGGAGGTCGCGAACGTCCAGCGATCCGAGCACCTTCTGCAGCCGGACCGCATTTTCGGGCGATGCGGACAGGCGCTGCATCTCGTTGAACCAGCCCATCTGCTTGGGGGTCGCTTCGGGCACGTAGATGTTGGTGAAAAGCTGCCGGTAGGCCGGATTGTCGGCTCCCCAGCCGATCTCGGTCAGCGTCATCATGGCTTCCCGCCGGGCGACTTCACCGGGTTCGCCCCGAGCCATCCACCCCGCGGCATAGCCGTTGCAGATGATCAGGCGCCGAACGCGTTCCGGATGCCGCACCGCAAAAGCGATCGAAACCGCCGCGCCCTGGCTGATGGCCAGCAAGTCGAAGCTCTCCAGCTCCAGGCAATCCGTCACGGCTTCGAGGTCGTTGACGAACGCCTCGAGCGACAGATCCGGCGTATCCCAGTCGCTGAGGCCGTTGCCGCGCTCGTCGTACCGAACCAGCGAGCGGCCCCGCGTGAACTGCTCGATCCAATGCCGCCATAAGGGGCTGTCCCAGTCGTGCTGGATATGGTTGAGCCAGTTGGCCGTCTTCACCAGCGCCGGGCCAGCGCCAGTCACCGAATAAGCGAGCCGAGTCCCGTCCGCCGCCTTGGCGTAACGCACCTGCTGGGGCGGCAGCTCGGGCCGGCGCGCGGCATTCGATCTCGCCTGCTCTTCAGCCTCGGCCTGGCGCCGCCACGTCGCGGGCGGAATTCCATATTCGCGCTTGAAGGCTCTATTGAAGGCGGCCTCGCTGTTGAATCCCACGGCGTAGGCCACATTGGCCATGCTCGTCTTCGCGTCGCGGAGCATGTTCCCCGCGATGCGCATCCGCCAGCGCGCGCAATAGCGCATCGGCGGCTCGCCGATCAGCTCGACGAACCGCTCGCCGAGGATCGTTCGCGACACGCCCGCTTCCCGCGCAATGCCTTCGACGTCGAGTTCCTCAGCATAGCGCGAGTGGATGATTGAAAGCGCCTTCGACACGGCCGGATCGGCCAGGCCGCGAAGCCAGCCCTTGGACCCTGCGGGCAAACGTTCGACATATTCGCGGATCGCCTGGGCAAGGAAGACTTCGGCAAGCCTCGCCACGAGCTCCGGCGACCCGCCCTGCTGCGCAAGGAACCGCATCGAGCTTTCGAGCCATTGGGTGTCGCCGCCGGACGCATCGAGCGTGAGCAACGCTGGAAGCGCCTCGAGCAACGGATGGGCGTTGCTCTTCGCGGTGCCGAGGAAGCCGCACCAGATCTCGACTTTCTCGCCCGGAGTTCCGCTTGCCACGCGATGGACTCCGTCGGCGGTGACCCAGGCGATTTCGCTTACGTGCGCGGGCTTAAGTCCGGTCCGCCGCGCAAGGAGGTGCGGGTCGTTGCGCGGCAGGATGGCGATCGAGCCGGGGCCCAAGGTGACCGGAGGCTGGCCCTCGACCTCGACGATCGTCCGGCCCGAACGGACATAATGATAGCTGATCAGCGTATCGGGCACCGGAAAGAAAGGCGCGCAATGGTCGGGCGTGAATTGCGCGAGCAGGCAGAAGTCGCCTGTCAGATCGGCGTCGATCACCACTCCGCCGGTCAGGCGAAGCGAGCTCAAGATCTGGTCTAGTGCGTCCACAGCAGGCCTTCCGCCGGCATACGTATGCGGCGTTTCGATCAATTTATCCGGCACCGCGGGCATTTTGGCAAATCGCCGCCCCGCGTAAATCGAATCCATCAAATCCGGAAACGAGTCCGAACCCGGCGCAAGACCTGCGATCGGGAACGGGAGAACTCATGTCCGGTGCAACTGAAGGAAAAAAAGATGTTTGGATCAAAAACGGACCTGCGCTCGCGCAGACTTGTAGCGGTGTTCTTCGCGTTCATTTCCGGAGTTTCGGCGGTGTCTACCGCCGTTCTTCCGGGTGTCATGCACATTTAACGAAATAAGGGGAACGGCAAAATGTATCACGACTTCAATTACGAGGCGACGCTCGCTTCTTCGCTCCGCGCCCAATGGCAGCTCGACGATGTTCTTCGGGAAGATCAGGAGCTCGATTTCACGCGCAATTTCATGCCGCAGAGCCTGGCGCGCACCGCCGCGGTCGACTCGCTGAACCCGTTCGAGCAGCGGATCCTCAACCAGATTAGCGCCCACCAATATCTGTGCATTTTCGGCGTGGTCGAGGAGTTCATCCTGCCGTTCCTCGTGGATCACGCCCGCCCGCACCTGCTCGGCGACGACTGGCGCGTGCGTGCGATTCTCAATTTCGCCAGTGAGGAAGCCAAGCACATCCATCTGTTCAAGCGCTTCCACGAGGCGTTCGTCCGGGGATTCCCAGTCGAATGCCAGATGATCGGGCCGTCGGAAGCGATCGGCGCGGAAGTGCTTCGCCACGATCCGCTCGCGGTCGGGCTCGTGATCCTGATGATCGAGTGGATGACTCAGGCGCATTACCTGGGTTCGATCCGCGACGACGGCGATCTCGATCCTTTGTTCAAGAGCCTGATGAAGCATCACTGGATGGAGGAATCGCAGCACGCCAAGCTCGATACCCTGATCGTCGACGCGCTCGCCGAGGGCCGCAGCGAGGAGCAAATCGACAAGGCGATCGACGAATTCTTCGAAATCGGCGGTTTTCTTGACGATGGCCTCAAGGCGCAGGCCGGTTTCAACCTCGACGCGCTGGAAAAGGCCATCGGCCGCAAGCTCGAGAATCGCGACGAGATCATCGCCCAGCAGCATCAGGCCGCGCGCTGGACCTACATCGGCTCCGGAATGGTCCACGAGCGCTTCAAGGCGACCCTCGAAGCACTGTCGCCGCGCGCTGCCGAGCGCATCGCCGAGGCGGCTCCCGTCTTCGCCTGAACAGCCAAGGATAAGGAGAACATCATGTTGGACACAGTGAAGAATCGCGTGAACGGCCTCGACCTGGAAGCGCTTGGCGAAGTCGTCGAAGCGATCGGCCAGGACCCGAAGCAGGCGCTGGTCGGCTTCGACGTCACCACCCGCTGGACCGGTCAGACCCGAAGCGAGACGACGGTCGAAGGTTTCACCATGGCCGGCGAGCGGATCACCAGAACGCACAAGATCATCGCCGACGAGCCGTGCGAGCTGTTGGGAGGCGATAGCGCTCCTAACCCGCAGGAGCTGCTGATGGCGGCGTTCAACGCCTGCATCACGGTTGGTTATGTCGCCGGAGCCTCGGTGAAGGGCATCAAGCTCGACAGCCTCGAGATCAAGACTCGCGGCGAGCTGGATCTGCGCGGTTTCCTTGGTCTCAGCGAGGAGGTCGCGGCAGGCTATGAGTCGATCGCCTACGAGGTGAAGATCAAGGGCGACGGCACTCCCGATCAGTTCGAGGAGATCCACCAGACCGTGCTCAAGACTTCGCCCAATTATTTCAACATCAGCCGCCCAATCCGCGTCGACGCGACGCTGAAGGTCGTCTGAGCTAGTCCCGGGCGCGTCCTCCCCACTCCCCCTCCCAACGGGCGCGCCCGGGGCATTTCTCCAAGAGGTCAGAACGATGAAGTACGAGAAGATCGACGACCGTGCCCGCGTCTGGACGATTACCCGCGGCACCGATGGCCGCATCATGGAGGAGCTCGACGAGGGCATCCTCGCCACTCTCGATCCGCTCGCGGATGCCCTGGTGATTGCCGCCGGCAAGCAGGACATCGCCGAGAACCGCGCCTGGTAGAAGGATCAACGGACATGACCCACCAGCTGATCGAGCGCACCGTGCGCGAGTGGGTCGGCGCCAATCCGAAGCGGGGCGCGCGGACCCTCGATCGCCTCGCCGGCCGGACCATCTTCCAGGCGGCTGACAGGACGACTGACGAAATCACCGAAGCCCTCATTCAACTTGTTGGCCGGATGGACATCGCCGAAAGCCGGGCCTGGTAGGACTCCGGACACCGTGAACCACGACAATATTGAGGATGTTGCGCGCGTCTGGAGCGTGTCGCTCGGGACCGACGGACAGCTCCGGGCCGAGTTCGAAGAGCGCCTCGTCTCGACCATCGACCCGCTGGCCTATGCGCTTGTGATTAGCGTTCCCAGCGACAACGACGAAACGAAGCGACCTCCAGGGCTCCGCAAGCAGCGCTTCCGGAGCCCCTTTGGCAACCTTTAGTGGCGGCTCAAGCGTTTTCGGCCTGAGCGTCGACCGTCTGCTTTGAAGCCGGGCGCTCAGTGCCGCTTATGGCCGAACGCTCGGTCGATCCGCCAATACCGATCTTCCTCGGCTTCATCGCCTCCGGAATTTCGCGCACCAACTCGATCGAGAGCAGGCCGTCCTTGATGTCGGCACCCCGCACCTGGATATGGTCGGCGAGCGCGAACCGCCGTTCGAATGACCGCGTCGCGATCCCTCGGTAGATGTAATCCGAACCCGCCTGGCCCTCCTCGTCATTCTTTCGGCCGGTGACGATGAGCTGGTTTTGCTGGCTCGTGATATCGAGCTCTTCGGGCTTGAACCCGGCCACCGCGAGCTCAATCCGATAGTCGTTCTCTCCGACCTTGATGAGGTCGAACGGGGGGTAATTTTCCTGGGTCGCTGCGCCGAACGAGCTGTTCTCGAGCATGTCGAACAGCCGGTCGAAACCCACGCTGGAGCGCCGGAAAGGCGCAAAGTCAAAAGCACTACGCATGTCTTGTCCTCCTGTGAGCAACAAGGCGGGGCAAGCGGCGAGAGGCCGTGGCCCCGTCACCGGACCCATGAGGCGCCCGGCAGCGCAAAATTTGGAATTGTCGTTTGGAGTTTCAAGAGCTGTGGAAAACGGCTCGCCGCTCCCTTGGCACGGCTCGAATCAGGCTCCTATAGCTAGGTGCAAATGGCCGACCTGTTTTCGTCTTCGTCTTCCGCAACGCCCGACAGCTACGACGCTTCCTCGATCGAGGTCCTCGAGGGGCTCGAGCCTGTCCGTCGGCGCCCCGGAATGTACATCGGCGGAACCGACGCCCGAGCGCTCCATCACCTCGCCGCCGAGGTCATCGACAATGCGATGGACGAAGCGGTCGCCGGCCACGCGAGCCGCATCGAGGTCACGCTCGAGCCCGGCAACCGCCTGACCGTTTTCGACAACGGCCGCGGGATCCCGGTCGAGGAACATCCGAAATATCCCGGCAAGTCCGCGCTCGAGGTCATCATGACCACTCTCCATTCGGGCGGGAA
>JBKPOO010000071.1:0-7730 GCA_046733175.1 Pseudomonadota bacterium | reverse complement strand
GGGACGGCGGCCAAATCCGAGCGCGGCTGAGCGGGTTCGCAGAATTCGCCGAGCGGTTCGTCGAGAGCGAATCGCGCCGAGGTTGCCCCCTCGATAGACTTCGCGCGGAGGAGCACGTCCATGTCGAAGCACTTGCCCAAGCTGCTGATGCTCAGCGCGGCATTCTTCGTCGCGCCGGTCAAGGCCAACCCCGAGCCCGCGCAAAATACGTCCGAGTGCCCGTACGCGCGGGCGGCAGCCGCCGAGGCTGCTGCCGACGGCCCGACGATGCTGACGATCGAGACGCCCGCGCCCGAAGGATCGCTGCTCGGTGGCAGCGACCATGGATCGTCCGTCTTCCTGCCTTAGACCGTAGCGGCCTCCAGCGCCTCGGCGATCAAGCGGCGCGAATTGTCGATCCCGTAAAGCGCGATGAAGCTCCCCATCCGCGGGCCCTGCGAGGAGCCGAGCAGGGTTTCGTAGAGCGCCTGAAACCAGCCGCGCAGGCTTTCGAACGGATGGCGCTTGCCGACCTCGAACACCGCGTGCTGAATGACTTCGCCATCAGCGTCGGCGGGAAGCCTGGCGAGCTCCTCGTCGAGATCGCGAAGCGCGGCGGCCTCCATCTCATTCGGTGGCCGGCGGTTCAGGCCGGGCACGACGAAGTCGCGGGCATAATTGACGGCGAGGCCGATCAGCTCGTCGAGCTCGGGATCGCTTTCCGGGGATGATGCCGGCGCATAGCGCTGGACGAATTTCCACGCCGTTTCCTTGTCCGCGACTCCGGGGAGGCTGACGAGGTTCAGAAGGAGGCCATAAGTCAGCGGCAGCTTTTCCGGTGGCACCTTCCCGCCGTGGATGTGGTGCACCGGATTTCCGAGCTTCTGCTCGACGGGCTGGTCCGAATAATTGCCGCGGAATTGCCAATATTCGTCCACCGCGCGCGGGATCACTCCCAAATGCAGGCTCTTCGCGCGCTTCGGCTCGCGATAGATGTAGAACGCGAGGCTGGGTTCGCTGCCGTAGCGCAGCCATTCCTCGAGGCTGAGGCCGTTTCCCTTCGACTTTGAGATTTTCTCGCCCTTTTCGTCGAGGAACATTTCATAGTTGAAGCCCTCGGGCGGGAAGCCGCCAAGGATCCGCGCGATCTTGCCGGACTGAACGACGCTATCGATCAAATCCTTGCCGGACATTTCATAATCGACGCCGAGCGCGACCCAGCGCGCCGCCCAATCGACCTTCCACTGGAGCTTCGCCTGGCCGCCGAACGCGGACTGCTGAACGCGGCCGCCGTCCTCTTCGTCGAAAGCGATGAGGCCCGCGTCCGCGTCGATCACTTCGACCGGCACCTGAAGCACTCGGCCGCTGGCGGGTGAAATCGGAAGCACGGGCGAATAGGTCTTGCGGCGATCTTCCCGCAGCGTGGGAAGCATCACGCCCATGATCGCGTCCCAGCCGTGAAGGACCTTGCGGATCACGTCGTCGAAGCGCCCGCTTAGATAGCAGTCGGTCGCCGACAGGAATTCGTAATCGAAGCCGAACCGGTCGAGGAAGGTGCGCAGCATCGCATTATTGTGATGTGCGAAGCTTTCGTGAGTCCCGAACGGGTCGGGAATTTTCGTCAGCGGCTTGCCAAGGTTTTCTGCGAGCATCGCCTGTTCGGGCACGTTGTCCGGGACCTTACGGAGTCCGTCCATGTCGTCGCTGAAAGCAATGAGGCGGGTCGGATTGCCGGTCAGCTCCTCATAAGCGTGGCGGACGAAGCTGGTTCGCGCGACCTCGTTCCAGGTGCCGATATGCGGCAGGCCCGAGGGGCCATAGCCCGTTTCGAAGATCACGGGTTCGCCCGAAGGCTTGCCGTCCGGCCAGCGCTTCAGGAGCTTGCGTGCTTCCTCATAAGGCCAGGCCTTTGAAGCCATTGCGGCTGCCTGAAGCGTTTGGGCGTCCAATTGCGTTGCTCTTCTGTTCTCGTCGGGCCAAGGTCGGGAGATGGCCGCTCCTTTGCCTCTTCCGGCGCTCCACGCAACCCATGCGGGAATCTGGCTGGCGAGCGGCGATGGCGAGGTGCGCGAAGCGAGCCGCGGCGAGGCGATTGCCCGCGCGGCGGAGACTCCGCACATCATCCTCAATGCGCCTTTGGTCGGACAGCGGCTTGGCTACCCTGAGCTCAGCGGGCTCGACCTGCTCGAGCTGTTCGCCTTCATCCGTCCCGCAAGCTTTGCGGTGCCGACCGCTGCAGGGCTGTGCCGGGCGCTCGGACTGGAGCCGCCTTCGGACGATGCGGATGCCGCGGCGGTGCTTCGGCGCATCGCGGAAAAGCTGCTTGCACGACTTGCCGCCTCCGATTGGGCGGAGCGAGAGGGCGCGTGGACGTCGAATGCGACCCTGCACCGGCTCGGTTGGGGCTGGGCGCCGCTCATCGGTGCTCGGCTCGAGCCGCCCGAGCGCGGCGAGCGCATGCTTTTTTCGCGTTTGAAGCAGTGGGAGGAAGCGGCGGAACGGCCCCCGCCACGCACGATCTCGGTCGATCCAGCCGACGCGCGCGCGAAGCTCGACCAGCTCACCGGCCGGATCGAGCCGCGCGAGGGCCAGAAGGCCATGGCCGAAGCCGTGACCCAGGTGTTCGCCCCAAAACGCGCGAAGGATTCGCCCAACATGCTCCTCGCGGAAGCTGGGACCGGGATCGGCAAGACGCTCGCCTATCTCGCGCCGGCGGCCCTCTGGGCGGAGCAATCGGGCGGAACGGTCTGGGTCTCGACCTTCACCAAGGCGCTTCAGCGCCAGCTCGACGGGGAAGGCCCGAAGCTGTTCGCCGACCCTGCCGAACGCTCGCGCCGAATCGTCGTCCGGAAGGGCCGCGAGAATTACCTCTGCCTGCTGAACCTCGAGGATGCGCTCCAGGGCGCGTTCGCGGGCCGGGCGGCGATCCTCGCCCACCTCGTCGGGCGCTGGGCGGCCTATACGAAGGACGGCGACATGGTCGGTGGCGACTTGCCGGGCTGGCTTCCGAGCCTGTTCCGGCGCGCCGGTGCGACCGCGCTCACCGACCGCCGCGGCGAATGCGTTTACGCCGGCTGCCCGCATTACCGCCGCTGCTTCATCGAACGCGCCGAGCGGGCGAGCCGCGAGGCGGATATCGTCATAGCGAACCACGCGCTGGTGATGGTCAACGCTGCCCGTGCGCGCGAGGATTCGCCGGGGCGGATCCTGTTCGACGAGGGGCATCATCTGTTCGACGCCGCCGATTCGACTTTCGCCGTGGCGTTTGGCGGGCAAGAAGCGATCGAGATGCGGCGGTGGATCGTGGGGCCCGAAGGCCGCTCGCGCGGGCGGCGGCGCGGTCTTGCGGCGCGGCTGATGGACGTCGCTTCTTATGACGAGGAGGGCGCCCGTGCCCTCGACGCCGCGGTCGAGGCCGCGCGGGCGCTTGCGTCGGACGGCTGGCTCCAAAGGCTGATCGAAGGCGCTCCCTTCGGCCCTGTAGAGGCCTTGCTCGCCGAGGTCCGGGGCATGGTTTACGCCCGCGCCAAGGCGCAGGAGGCCGGCTATGGCCTGGAAACCGAGCTTGCGGAGCCCGATGGCGCGCTGGTTTCGCAAGCGGCGGCGTCGATGGCCGCGCTCGAAGCGCTTCAGAAACCGCTGGCAGCGCTCGCCCGCCGCTTGGAAGCGGTGATCGAGGACGCTCCCGACTGGCTCGATGCCCAGGCGAGGGCGCGAGTCGAAGGAGCCATCCGTGGCCTCGGCTGGCGCCGCGAGACCCTCGCCGCCTGGATTTCTTTGCTGGCGCGGGTCGGGGGTGAGGCCGACCCCGAATTCGTCGACTGGCTCGCTGTCGAGCGCATCGATGGCCGCGAGTTCGACGTCGCGATCCACCGCCGCTGGCTCGATCCGACCAGGCCGCTCGCCGCAGCCGTGCTCGCTCCGGCCGATGGAGCTTTGGTGACGTCGGCGACTCTCCGCGGCGGCGAGGGATGGCCCGCGGCCGAGGCTCGCACGGGCGCGCTGCACCTGCCCAGCCCCGCGCAGCAGTTCGAGGCGGAAAGCCCGTTCGATTATGCGACCTGTTCCGAAGTGCTGATCGTGACCGATATCAAGGCCGGGGACATCGCCGCCCTGGCCGGCGGCTATGCCCGGCTGATCGAAGCGGCGCGGGGCGGGACCCTCGGGCTGTTCACCGCGATCCAGCGTTTGAAGGCGGTCCACTCGCGGATCGCCGACCGCCTCGCCCGCGTCGGATTGCCCCTGCTTGCCCAGCACGTCGATCCGATCGACGCCGGGACGCTCGTCGACATCTTCCGCGACGATCCCCGAGCTTCCCTCCTCGGGACGGATGCGCTCCGCGACGGCGTCGACGTGCCCGGAGAATCCCTCCGCCTGGTGGTGATGGAACGCGTGCCGTGGCCCCGGCCGACGGTGCTGCATGCGGCTCGGCGAATGGCGGGGGGAGGAAGCGCCTATGACGACCGCGTCGTCCGCGCGCGGCTCGCGCAGGCATTCGGGCGGTTGATCCGCCGCCAGGGCGATAGCGGCGTGTTCGTCGTCCTCTCGGCCGCCTTCCCATCGCGCCTCCTCACCGCATTTCCGAACGGAGTGCCGATCCGGCGAGTGACGCTCGATGTCGCGATCGGGCGGGTCGAAGAACGCCTCTCGGGCGTTGCAGAGCCAGTTTCCGAGGAAGTCATTGCATGAAAACCCTGCTCGCCATGCGGCACGCCAAAGCGGAGCGCGACTCCGAGACCGGGCGGGATTTCGACCGGCCACTGGGCAAGCGCGGGTGGCTCGATGCAGAGGCTGTCGGACGCGAATTGCGTTCACGCGGGCTTAGGCCGGAGATGGTGTTGGCCAGCCCGGCAAGGCGCGCCGCGGAAACGGTGGCCGCCGTCGCGCAAGGCTATGGAAAGTTGGAGCCTCGATATGAGCTCGCGATCTACAATGCGCCGACGGACCGTCTGATCGAGGTCGTGCGAAGTGCCGACGACGATGCCAACCGACTCCTCATTGTCGGCCACAATCCCGGCCTGCATGACCTGATCCTGCGGCTCTCCGGGGATGATCCTATGGTGGACGGTTTTCCGACAGCGGCGCTGGCCGCTCTCGAGCTACCGGCGAAGAGATGGTTCGATGTTGGCGAGCGCACCGGGCGGATCGTCGAACTGATCCTTAGTGGCGAATAAGGCTCGAATAGCGATCTCGCGCCGAACCCAAATAATCCAGAACCGTCTTCCGCTCCGCTTCATCCTTGAAGTCGGTTCGTTTTTCCGCGTCGGCGATCACGCGGTCGAGCCAGGCGGCGAAGTAAGCGGTGTCGGCGGGATCGGGCGGGAGGCCGCCGGGCAGCTCCAAATAGACTGGGCTGGTCGTCGCATAAGGATAGATGTCGAGGACGTCCGGACTCGATCCATCATTCCACGCGCGCAACACCACCCATCCTGCCGTTGCGGCATTGAGCTCACCCTCGGCGTCTAGCCGCCGGTGATCACCCTTCAGGGGGAAGGCCTTCACGACTTTGCCGTTCTGAACCAGCTCAAGATGATCGACCGGAACGAACGAGCGGAGCGCGATTCGATAGTGGAGTTTCCCGGGCGCGGTTCGAGAAAGCGTTTCGCCAGGATGCTTGCCGTCGATCTCCAGGCCGACGAGCGGTCCGTTAGTCGCAAAGGTCCGTCCGGCTTTCAGCGCCGCGAGCAGTCCCGCCGGGCTCATGTCGCCACCGGTGTCGAGGAACACGCGGTTCATTCCGACCGGTCCGCGCAGCGAGGCGTAGTTGGTCATCGCGTCGGTGCCCGCGCCGGCCGGGAGGCGGAAACCGAGGTTGAGCAGCCGGTACCAGACTTCAGCCGTGGCCTTGTGCTCGGAGAAGCCGACGATTTCCATATAGTCGACCTTGCCGTGCGCCATGTCGGCCGGAAGCTCATTGGTGAGCGACTTGTCTTTCGCCGGGTCCGGGACGGTGTCGAAAGGATGGACGTACCCGACCAGCGCGCCTTGGGCGTGAGCCAGGTCGGCGATCGCGCCGTTATCGGGATAGGGGCTGGCGAGCGGGCTGTTCTGATAGGCCGAGAAGCCGGGCGCCAGATAATGGTCCGTGAGGCCAAGCAGCCCGAGATGCCCCCAGTAGCTCGTGTGATATTCCTGGCTGTGGAAGATTGTCACGCCCTTGCCGCTCGCAGGGTCGGGCCCGGCGCGGAAATAGCCGATGTCCGGGACCCGTTCTTCCTTGTTGACGAGCAGATTGTAGACGACGTCGAGGTCCTCGGCGCGCGCCTGCGCCGCGAGCGTCTCGGGCGTCGCGCGATAATGGCCGCCGTAATTCATGTGAACGTGGAGGTCGGCGCTGACGAACGTCCCGAACGATGCCGGCAGGTCGTTCAGCTGGAGCCTGACCGGGACGGTCCGATCCGTGCCAGCGTCGAGCTTCATCGTCCGATGCCAGGACACATAGCGAAAGCCGCGCTGTACCCAGACCGACGTCGCGCCAGCGGGCACTTCGACCGTGCAGCGCGAAGGGCAGTGGAAATAATGCGTCTCGCTCGGCTGCAGCGGACGGTCGAACCCGTCGTCGGCATGCATCCACGCGGAGTCCGGCGCCGCGGCCCTGCCGTCACTGCCGAGCACCGCCACGCGCGCCGGAACGCCAATGTCGAGCGTGAGTCGCGCCTGTGGGCTCAGATAATGACGCTTGCTCGCGACGATCGGAGTCTCGGCTCCGCCGACGACATCGTGAAGGATCAGGCTCACATTGCCATGCGCGTTGGTGATGAGCGCGATGCGCCTGCCGTCGGGCGACCAGCGCGCGTTCCAGCGGTCGAACTCGCCGAAGGTCATCGGCAAGGGCGCCGCACCGTTGGGGGTCGTCACCCATGTTTGGCGCCATTGCCGCCCGTGATAGCTGGCGAACAGGACCTGCTTCCCGTCGGGCGAGGTTTCCGGCCGCGCGCTCCAGCTCGTCTCCTCGCGCAGCACCTTGCGCCGATCCTTTGGATTGTCGGCGGCCACCGACCAGATGTCGCCGGTGCCCCAGGCGACCTCATTGTTGGTGACGTAGAGAATGCGCTTACCATCGGGAGTCCAGGATGGGCTCAGGGCGTGATCGTAGGTGGAATAATAATAGCGCGAGATCTTGCTCTGCCGCTCGCCGAGGAGCGGGTGAGCGTTGCTGAGACCGTCCGGGCCGATGTCAGCGATGAACAGGTTGAAGTGGCCGGTGCCCGCCGTCGACACCCATGCCAGGCGCTTGCCGTCGGGCGAGATCCGCGGCTCGACGTTCACGGCATGTGCCGAGGTAAGCTGCTGCTCGCGGCTGCTTTTCAGATCGAGACGCCATAGCTCGATCGCGTCGCCACTGTAGCGGCTGAACACGACGCTGCCGCCGTCCGAAGCGACGTCCGGCTGGTAGTCGTAAGCGGCGCGCGGATGGGTCAGTTCGACCGCTTCGTTCGAGCCGATCGCCTGGCGCCACAGGGACCCGGCCATGCTGTAAACCAGAGAGTTGCCGTCAGGCGTGAAGCTCGCGCTGGAGGGACCGGTCGTAAGCTCGGGGAGATAGAGTTCGCGCCAATAATAGCTGTGCGGCAGATCGACCTGCTTCAGCACCGGCTCACGTTCCGCCGGGGCCGCGCCGGCCACACCGATGAGGATCGCCAGGATTGCCGCGCGAAAGACCATGTTCGTCACACCCCCTCGGCGCGGTTTCGCACCGTCAGGTTTTCGATCCTTTTCTCGTTGATCGTGGTCCTAACGATCCGCTGCAC
>JBKPOO010000070.1:0-19515 GCA_046733175.1 Pseudomonadota bacterium | reverse complement strand
ATGAAGCCCATCTTGCCGAGGAAGTATTTCTGCCGCCCGGCGCCGACCTGCGCGGCGATCTGGGCCGTACCGATGTTCGAGCTTTCCTTCATGATCTCGGCGACCGTGCACTGACGACCGAACGGATGCGTGTCATGGATCGCGTGCCCGTAAGCCGTCAGTACATCCGGGCAATTGTAGATCTGGCCGAACGACTTGATGATGCCGCTGTCCATCGCCATTGCGACGGTGAATGGCTTGAAGGTCGAACCCAGCTCATAAACACCTAGGGTCGCACGGTTGAACCGTGCTTCGTCGGTGCCTTGTCCCGCCGCGTTCGGATTAAGCTGCGGCAGCGAGGTCATGGCGAGCACTTCACCGGTGTGCATGTCCATGATGACCCCAGCGGCGCCGATCGCCTGGAATTGGGTCACCGCATCCGACAGCTCATGTTCGAGAGCCTGCTGAAGCGGGCTCGAGATCGAGAGCGTCAGCGGTTCGCCGCGGGTGCGGGCGTCGGCAAGGCGGGCGTCGAAAGCGCGCTCCATGCCCGCAACGCCATGCCCGTCGATGTCGGTGTAACCGATCACATGGGCGGCGAGCGTGGTCTGGGGATAGAGCCGGTCCGGCTCCCGCTCGATAGCGAGACCCGGCTCTCCGATCGCGTTGACTGCCTCGACCAACGCGGGAGCGGCCCGGCGGCGAAGATAGAAGAAGGGCTTATTCGAGCGGAGGAGCGCGAAATATTGCGACTCGCTGTATTCGGGCATCAGCTGCGCGAGCTGGCGCGCAAGCGTGAGCTTGTCGCCTATCACTTTCGTTGGATGAATGGCGATGGTCCACGCGTCGATCGTCCGGGCGAGCGGCTGCCCGTTTCGGTCGACGATGTCGCCGCGCTCGGGGATCAGGGCGAGCAGCCCCTCCTTGCGGCCGGCATGGTCGCCGAATGCGGCGAGCCATAGGATCCGGAGGGCGATGAGCGCGACGATTCCGGCATAGACCAGCATGCCGAACATCAGCCGCTGGTGCATGACGGCGAGGATCTGCCGGCGCTGGCCGACCAGTCGGAGCCGCTCGGGCCGTGGCGCGACGAGAGCGGGCGACGGGGCGTTCATTGGCCGGAGACGTTGTCCTTCGTTGATTTCCTGACGGGCTTGTCCGGGATCGGTGCAAGCGGGTCGGTCTTCGCAAGATGGACCTGTTTTGTCATCGGCTTGGCGGCCGCGAGGCCCGGCTTATCCACGGATTTCTTTGGTGCCGGTATTGCCGCCGCAACCGGCTGATCCGTGAACTTCGTCTTGGCCGGCTGCCGGGTTAAAGCAGCGACGGACGTAGCCGGGACCTCGCGCGTCCCGGTTTTTAAGCTTGCCTGGTGGAGAAGGTCGGCCGCGGGAGCGCCGGAATCGTCGGTCTCAGGCTGACCGATCGGCGCCGCCTTGGGCTGAGGAGCCGGCGCTGCAGCCAGGACCACCGGGGCCTGGAAGTCGACTGGGCGCTGCGGCTGGGTAAGCTTGGCGAGCTCGAAGCTGCCATTGAGAATTTGGTCGGCCGAGGGCGCAGAAAGAGCGAAGGCGCCGGCGTTCCATCGCTCGAGCTGTGATAGTCGGCCGCGAGTGCCGATCTCAGTTTGAAGCAGCCGGATGTCGCGCTGAGTCATGACGATCCTGGTCTCCACGCTTTCGAGCGCCGAGCGCTCGGACGCCACGCGGAGCGAGACGAGATAGCAGCCGAGCGCCGCTCCGGCGCAGCTGGCGACCATGAACACGGACCTGAAGCTTCTTGCGCTCATTGCAGGCTATCCTTCCACGCGGAAGCTGAGGTCCGGACAGCGCTGCGCAGTCGCGCCGAGCGCGCACGAGGATTCCCGGCCAGCTCGCGCTCCGTCGGGGAAACCGGCTTCGCCACCCGCTCGAACGTCGGTTCGCGCGGGTCGGTCTGCACGGGACGGTGACGCGAGCCGGCCGGCATTCCTCCGCTGCGTTCGCGGAAGAAGCGCTTCACGATCCGGTCCTCGAGGCTGTGAAAGGTGACGATTGCGAGTCGTCCGCCGGGTTTCAGGGCCCGCTCGGCCGCTTCGAGACCAAGCTCGAGCTCGTCGAGCTCGGCGTTGAGATGGATTCGGATCGCCTGGAATGTCCGGGTCGCCGGATCGGTCTTCTGGCCGGGGCGGAAGCCGGCGGCGCGGCGAACGATCGCAGCAAGCTCGGCGGTGCGCTCCACCGGGCGGGCAGCGACGATGGCGCGGGCGATTGCGCGCGCCCTAGGCTCCTCGCCATAATCCTTCAGAATCCGCGCGATCTCGCTTTCGTCGGCCGAGTTCAGGAACTCGGCCGCCGTCAAGCCGGACCGGCTCATGCGCATGTCGAGCGGACCGTCGGCCGAGAAGGAAAAGCCGCGGTCCGCCCGATCGAGCTGCATCGAGGAAACTCCGATGTCGAGCGCAATCGCGTCGACGTGCTCGATGCCACGTTCAGCCAGAACTCGGTCCATCTGGCTGAAGCGTTCGTTGATGAGTGTCAGGCGAGGATCCGGGACGAGCGACCGGCCTTCGTCGATCGCATCGGGGTCGCGATCGAAGGCGATCACTCGTCCCGCCCCCGCCCCGAGCAGGGCGCGCGTATAACCCCCTGCTCCAAAGGTGCCGTCGACCGCGGTCTCGCCTTCCCAAATCGCGAGCGCGGCGATCACTTCGTTGACCAGCACCGGCACGTGTGGGGCCTGGTTGGTGCCGGCGCTGGTCATGATGCCCGCCTCTCTTCAAGACGGAAGCGGGCAATGTCCTTGAGGTCCTCGGGGATTCGCGGGTCCTTGAGGAGAAGGTCGGGGTTCCAGATCTGGAATGTTTCGCCGGTCCCGAGGAACAGGGCGAGATCGGCGATCTCTCCCTTGCGGCGCATCATCGGGGGGAAAAGGATGCGGCCGGAACTGTCGTAGGGGACCTCCTCGGTGGCCGCGAAAGCCATCAGGTTGCGCTGCTGGTATTCGAGCTGCGCTTCGGGGTTGGTCTCTTCCTTCTCGAGCAGCCGCTCCAGCTTCGCATGCTTCAGCGCCGCGTAGGCGGGGTCGTAGGCGCTGAGGCAGGTGAAAGCCTCGTGTTTCGCAAGGACGATGGTGCGGGCGTCGCCGCGGCGTTCGACGACGCCGCGAAGGAATGCTGGAATGGATACACGGCCCTTCGCGTCGACCGCGTTCAAAGCGCTGCCCTGAAACAGATGCTCTAGCGCCACGCCAAACACTCCCCTTCGCAGCGCGAGCGGCAGCGTTCGCGGAATGCGCGTCGTCACGCGCTCCACGTCAGCGTCGAATCAACGGGTTAGCCCCCCGCGCTACAGCCGATGTTGGTAACTCAACTAGTCGCGGGATACAATGGGATTTAATGGGTTTTAATGGGAATTAATGGGAAAGCCCGGATTTGCTGGGGTTTTCGTTGGGTCTGCCGACTAGTCGTTCTCGTCCCGTTCTGGGTCATGGAAGCTGTGGATAAGTCTGTGACTTGCCGACTCGGCGCGAATCAGGGCCGCTCGAGTTCGGCAAGCTCAGCCAGAAGGCCTTCGAGGTTGCGGTCCCCGGCTTTGCCCCAGCGCGGCGCGTCGAGAAAATCGGCATCGGCGACGACGATCGCCCGGCCCTTTCCGATCCGGCAGCGAGCGACGGCCGCATCCCTACTGACGCTGCAGCCGCCGGCGAGCCGGCCGGGTGACATGGTTTGAATATCGTAGCCCCCCAGCTTCCGGACAGCGGGTCCGCGCTCGTCCGGAGTGTCGAGCTTTAGTCCCCAATGCGCGAGCAACCCCGTATCCATGAACATGGGCGGCGGGCGAAGCGGGTCGCCGAGCGGGCGCTCGCTCGGCCATTCGAGCAACGGATCGGCCAGCAGCAGCACTCGCCCTCCCTGCCGCACCCATTCGTCGAGCGCGACGAGATCCTCGGCCGGCTGCGCTGCCGGATGCGCCATCAAAAGCAGCCCGCCTTTGGCGAGATCCGCGTCGTCCGTGACGCTGATGGGCACGACCCGATAGCGCGATTGCAGCGCCGCGAGCGCCGCAGAGCCGCCATCCTGGAGCGAGAATTGCTCACCGAACAGAATCGGAAGGCTGGTGAGGAGAAGCAGGGCGGGCCGCTCCGGGGCCGGTCGCGGCGGAAGGCTCCGCTGTTCGCGTCCGAAAACCGCAACGGCGATCGCGGTACCGATCAACAACACGAGGATGATGGCCGAGGCGCGGACCCGCGCCCTGGTCACTGTTTGTTGCTGCTGTTGTCGGCTGCGTTCGAGCTTTCGCCGCCCGGGGTCACTCCGAGCTCGGCGAGCGGCTCGCTCGCCTCGTTCGTGGCCGCGTTGACCGTATTCACGCTTTTGTCCTGGCTCGAGCGCATCACGATCGAGCCAAGCAACACGATGAGAAAAGCGAAGGCGAGCCCGGTCAGCCCGATGCGAATCCGCTGCGCGCTGCTACCGGCCTGATAGGGCATTCAGGGTGCGAACCCGCTGCGCGCTGCTCCGGCCTGATAGGGCATCAGATCGACGAAGCTATGTCCCGCTTCGATAATATGCAAGAAGCCGTACTTGACGGCTGATGCCGTGCTCGACGAAGGGGGCGGCCATTATGACTCGCACCATCACCATCCTTTTCCTTGCCGCGGCCGCTGCGTTAGCCGGCTGCAACAAGGAAGACCACACGATCGTCGCCGGCGGAGAGCCGACCGACGAGCCGACCAACGCTGCCGCCAACGCCGGAGTTCAGCTTCCGCCGTCGATCGTCGGCAGCAAGATCTACCGCTGCGGCGATAACAAGCTCGTCTACATCGACTGGATGTCGGACGGCAGCGCGCACATGAAGAAGTCGAAGGACGAAGTCGGCGAGGTGGTCGCGCCGAACTCACCGCAACTGAAGGGCAACGCGCAGGCTGCGTCGATCTCGCTCAACGGCCAGACCTGCAAGGCCTGAGCCTGCTCTCGCTTGACTCCGCTTCCGCGGCCTTCAAACAAGGTCGCGGAGGGGAACCAATGCACATTTCGAGGCGGGCATTCACGGCCGGAGCGCTGAGCGCGGCAGCTTCCGTGCGACTTGCTTCGCCAGCATTTGCGCAAGGGAGGCCAGCGTCGCTCGATGCCGCCATGGCGGCGATCCGGGCGCACGGTGAAGAGCATCTCCGCCATTTCGGGCTTCCCGGGATGACGCTTGGCCTCACGACCCCTGCCGGACTTTCGACGGTTCTGAACTTCGGCTTCGCAAATCGCGACAGCCGCTCGCCGATCACGCCTGACACTTTGTTCCAGATCGGCTCGATCAGTAAGTCCATGACGTCCGCCGTGATTCACCAGCTCGCGGCGGAAGGGCGGCTCAATCTGGCCGACCGGGTGAGCGGGCTCCTTCCGATTGTCCACCTGCCGAGCGGCAACACGATCACCGTCCAGCATCTGCTCGACCATAGCGCCGGGCTTCCCGACGACGCGCCTTTGTTCGGCCAAGGAGGGCTCTGGACCAGCTACGCACCCGGGCAGCACTGGCATTATTCCAACACCGGCTATGACATGCTCGGCAAGATCGCCGAACATGCCGGCGGCAAACCGCTCGGCCGGCTCATCGCGGAACGAGTCTTCGCTCCGCTCGGGATGCGCCGAAGCAAAGGCGCGATCATTGGAGCCGACCGCCTGCTTTACGCCCAGGGCTATGAGCCCGCGGACCTGACGATCCCGTTCGCGATCGGAGCGCCGCTCGCCCCCGCGGCCTGGGTCGACGTGACCTTCGGCGCGGGAAGCGTCGCCTCAACGGCCGACGACATGCTGAAATGGCTGCGCACCATGGCCGACGCCGCCCAGGGCCGCGGCGGGCTCGGCCTAAACGCTGCGCAGGGCAAGGCCTTCACATCTCATTTCGTCGCGAGCGATTCGCCCGGCATGAGCTACGGCAACGGGTTGATGCACGTCGGCGGCGGGGTCGGCCGCTCCTATCTCCACCACACCGGCGGGATGGTGAGCTTCTCGTCATCCTTCCATGTCGACGTTGCGAGCGGCATCGGCGCCTTCGCCAGCTCGAACTTCAGCGCCTTCGCCGAGTATCGGCCGCGTGTATTGACGCGTTTTGCCGTCGATGCCCTCGCCGAGACCCTGGCCGGGCGGCCAGTGCCCGCGGCGCCGTCGCTCGACGTGCCGGTCGCAAACCCGGCTGCCTATGTCGGAGACTATACCGGCCCGTCAGGCGGTTTCCGGGTGCGCTCTGGCCGAGGAGCCCCACTCACGATCCTGGCAGGCGAAACCGAGTCGAGGCTGCAACCCTGGGGGGATGACATTTTCCGGACGACCCATCCGGATTTCCGCCACTTCTCGCTGAGGTTCGAGAAGACGGGGGCAGCCATAACAGGAGCGGTTTGGGGACCGGCTTCCTTCGCTCGCCAAGGGTCGGCCCACCCATTGACGAAGTCCGATCCGAGCCTTCAGCGCTTCACCGGCCGTTACGTCAATGACAGCCCATGGTGGGGCACGATCACAGTCGTCGAACGCGGCGGGAAATTGTGGCTCGGCACCGAAACGCCTCTCGTCCGCGTCGGAGCCAACCTTTGGCGGGTGGGGGAGGACGCTTGGTCGCCGGAGCGGGCCTCGTTCGCCGACTTCAGCGACGGACGCCCGCAGACATTCATCTTCTCGGGCGAGAAATTCCTGAGACACGACGTCTAGGCTTGGCCGCTTCCCACGGTTAGGGAGCCGCGCATGGACGTCCTCGAAGCTTCCCAAATAACGGCCGAAATCGTCGCCGAGCACGGGCTCTCGGAAGAAGAATATCAGCGCATCCTGAAAGCTCTCGGCCGCGAGCCGAACCTGGTCGAGCTCGGCATCTTCTCGGTCATGTGGTCGGAGCATTGCTCGTACAAATCGAGCCGCGTCCATTTGAAGAAGCTCCCGACGTCGGCACCTTGGGTGATCCAGGGTCCCGGCGAGAATGCGGGCGTGATCGACATCGGCGACGGCGACGCGGCGATCTTCAAGATGGAGAGCCACAACCACCCGTCCTACATCGAGCCTTACCAAGGCGCGGCGACGGGGGTCGGCGGCATCCTTCGCGACGTTTTCACCATGGGCGCTCGGCCGGTCGCGAACATGAACGCCCTACGGTTCGGGCGGCCCGATCATCCCAAGACTCGGCACCTCGTCGCCGGGGTGGTCGCAGGCATCGGCGGCTATGGCAATTGCGTCGGAGTCCCGACCGTCGGCGGCGAGGTCAATTTCGACGCGGCTTATGACGGAAACATTCTGGTCAACGCGATGACGGTCGGCGTCGCGAAGACCGACAAAATCTTTTATTCGGCCGCGACCGGCATCGGGAACCCGATCGTCTATGTCGGCTCCAAGACCGGCCGCGACGGGATCCACGGCGCGACCATGGCCAGCGTCGACTTCTCCGAGGACAGCGAAGAAAAACGCCCCACCGTCCAGGTCGGCGATCCCTTCACGGAAAAGCTCCTCATCGAAGCCTGCCTCGAGCTGATGGCGACCGACGCCATCGTGGCCATTCAGGACATGGGCGCGGCCGGGCTCACCAGCTCATCGGTCGAAATGGCCTCGAAGGGCGGGGCCGGAATCCGGCTCGACATGAACAGGGTGCCGTGCCGCGAAACCGGCATGACGCCCTATGAGATGATGCTCTCGGAGAGCCAGGAACGCATGCTGATGGTCCTGGAGCCCGGCCGCGAGGCCGAGGCCGAGGCGATTTTCCGCAAATGGGAGCTGGACTTCGCGGTGATCGGCGAAGTCACGGACACCGGCCACATGGTGCTTGAGTTCGACGGCGAGGTTGTGTGCGACATTCCACTCGGCCCGCTCGCAGACGAGGCGCCATTGTACGAGCGGCCATATGCGATCCCCAAGGCGCCCGCGCCGCTGACTGACATTCCCGAGAGCGGCGACATTGCCGCGGATCTGTTGAAACTGATGGCCTCGCCCAATCTCGCGAGCCGCCGCTGGGTGTGGGAGCAATATGACCAGTCGGTCGGCGCCGACACGGTCCAGCGCCCGGGCGGCGACGCCGCGGTGGTGCGGGTGCATGGTTCCAAGAAGGCGCTGGCGATCACGACGGACGTGACCCCGCGCTATTGCTATGCCGACCCCATTGAGGGCGGAAAGCAGGCCGTCGCGGAAGCCTACCGCAACCTCTGCGCGGTTGGCGCCAAGCCGCTGGCGATCACCAACTGCCTCAACTTCGGTAACCCACAGCGGCCCGAGATCATGGGCCAGTTCGTGGGCTGCGTCGAAGGCATGGCCGAGGCGTGCCGGGCGCTCGACTTCCCCGTCGTGAGCGGCAACGTCAGCCTCTACAATGAGACCAAGAGCGACGACGGGTCGAGCCTCGCTATCCTGCCCACCCCTGCGATTGGGGGGGTTGGCCTCCTCGACGATTGGGAAAAGTCGGCGACAATTGGAATCAAAGCTGAGGGCGAGACGCTCGTTTTGCTCGGCCATTCCACCGGGCATGTGGGGCAGTCGTTGTGGCTAGAGGTCATTCACCAACGCGGTGAGGGAACGCCGCCGCCAGTCGATCTTGGCGTGGAGCGCCGGCTTGGCGAGCTTGTGCGCCAGCTGATTGGGGATGACCTCATTTCCGCGGCGCACGACGTTTCGGACGGCGGTCCGCTTGTCGCCATCGCGGAAATGGCGCTCGCGGGATCGATGGGGGTCACACTGACCCTTCCGAACGTGCCGAATCCTGCCGCAATCCTGTTCGGCGAGGATCAGGGCCGCATCCTCGTGACCACGGATGATGCGGATGCGGTGATCGCCCGGGCGACGGCGGCAAGCATTTTCGCGGCCCCGATCGGCAAAACGGGCGGAAGTAGCATCGAAGTCGCGGACGCGAGCGTGTCCCTCGCCGACCTCCGCGCCGCGCACGAGGGCTTCTTCCCCAAGCTCATGGGGGCGGACGCCGCGCTCGCCTGATGACATCTGGCTACTCCGGCACTCCTCTCGCGAAGAAGCTGTCGCTGAAAGGGGGGATGCGCGTGTGGTGGGACGGGATGCCGGCCAGTGTCGAGGAGGAAATCGGCGCCGAGGGGCTGCAGCTTCAGCTGCTTCGCGAGCTCGAAGCGCCGATCGACGCGGCGCACATCTTCGTTACCGAGCGAGCCGAGCTGCAAACCAAACTCGAGCGCCTGCTGCCGCTGCTCGATCGCGTCGGGATGATCTGGGTCAGCTGGCCCAAGAAGGCTTCCAAAGTCCCGAGCGACATCACAGAGGACGTCATCCGCGACGTCTGCTTGCCCATGCATCTGGTCGACGTGAAGGTCTGTTCGGTCGACGACATATGGTCGGGGCTGAAGCTCGTGATACGCAAGGAACATCGCTGAGAGGGGGCCGCGCATGTCGAACTCATCCATCGTACGGCCGATTGCGATTGCGACCCTGGTCTCGGGCACGCTCGACATAGCATTCGCTATGATCCTGACGGTCGCCTTCGGGCGCCAGATCCCCAAGATGCTGCGCTACGTCGCGTCCGGCCCACTCCCCGCCGCGACGGAGATGGGCGCCGGCGGCGCCGTACTCGGCCTTCTCGTCCACTTCATCCTGATGGCGATGATGGCGACGATCTTCATGCTGTTCGTCCGCGCCCGCCCGACATTGCTCGATACGCCCTGGCGTACCGGGCTCGCCTATGGAGTCATTACCTATTTCGCGATGAACTGGCTGGTCGTGCCGCTCCGGTTCGAGACGCCGCTCCCGCCCAAAACCCTGTCGATCGCAACGCAGCTGTTCGCCCACATCGCGCTGGTCGGAATTCCCTTCGCGATGATTGCCGTGCGGATGCTTCGACCGGCCTTCGCCGCTGACCGCCCAACGATATAGTTGCGAACGCTTCGCATTAGCGCTACATTACGGCCATGATCGTCTGCGTTTGCAATGCCATTACCGAGAAAGAGGTCCGTGACGCCGCGCGGAAAGGAGCGCGCTCGCCCGAAGCCGCTTACGCAACCTACGAATGCGAACCGGTCTGCGGCTGCTGCCTCGATTACGCGCAAGACATCATCGACGGGGAAGTCGGGAAGCGCCCGCCCCTGCGCATCGTTGCCTGACTTGACGCCTTAGCCCCTCTCGGCGCATCGCCGACCGAGCGACGCGGGAGGCTGACGATGAAGGGCGACCCCAAGGTCCTCGAACTCTTGAACCAAGCGCTCAAGAACGAACTCACCGCGACCAATCAATACTGGCTCCATTATCGCCTTCTCGACAATTGGGGGGTGAAGAAGCTCGCCGAGTTTGAACGATCGGAATCCATCGATGAAATGAAGCATGCCGACCGCTTGGCCGAGCGGATCCTCTTCCTCGACGGGCTCCCGAATTTTCAGCTGCTGGGCCGGCTCCATATCGGCGAAAATGTCGAGGAGATCCTGAAGGGCGATCTGGAGCTCGAAATGGAAGCGCTAGGGCAGCTCAAAGGCGCGATCACGCATTGCGAGAAGGTCAAGGACTATGTGTCGCGCGACCTCTTCTCGGAAATCCTCGAGAATGAGGAGCAGCACGTTGACACGCTCGAAACCCAGTTCGAGATGATCAAGCGGATGGGCCTGCAGAATTACGTGCAGTTGCAGTCCGAGGCGTCCGAGGAGTAATTCCTTCCTCGCCGGGAGCGACGCGCCTTAGATCCGGCCGAACCCCTGGTTGCTCACCTTGCGGCCAAAGCCGCCCGGCGCCGACGGCTGCCCGCGCGTCAACAGCGGATTTGTCGCCTTGTCGAACAGTTCGACCGTCTCGGTGAACAATTTCCGGAGTTGAACCACTTCGGGCACCAGCTCATCCGGAAAGCGGTGGGTTTCGATGCAGAGCCGCGCGGTCTTCTCGATCAGTTCCGCGATCACCGCGAGCGGCTCCGCGCCGAGCTGCCGCGCCTCTCCCTTTATGGTGTGGGCGGGAAGCACGAGCGCGGTCGTATTTTCCTCGCGCATCGCCTGTTCGATTTGGCCGAGCGACTTCGCTCCGTCCTCGCGGAAATAGCTGATGATTCGGATGAATCCGGGTCCCAGCTCCGCGCGGTTCTTCTCGAAGAGCGCCCAATCGACGATGTCCGGCTTCTCGTCGCTCAATGTTCAACCCTCGCTCCCGATGACCTCGGGCATGGTCCCATCTGTTCGCTGTGCTAGCCGGAAAAGGGTAAAATTTAGCTTAGCGCCGATCGAACGGATTACCGCGCCCGCGGAAATCGAGCCGAAGCGGGACCGCGCCAAGGCCGAGGTCGCGGCGAAGCGCATTCAGGAGATAGCGGCGATAGCTTTCGGGCAACTCGTCGGTGCGATTGCCGAACACGACGAAGCTCGGCGGACGCGATTTGACCTGGGTGATGTAACGCAGCTTGATCCTTTTGCCCCTGGGCGCGGGCGGCGGGTTGGCTTCGATCGCATGCTCGAACCAGCGGTTGAGCTCACCGGTGGCCACGCGCTGGCCCCAGGCGTCCCGGAGCTCGAACGCGACCTTCAAGATCGTGTCGATGCCCTTGCCCGTCTTGGCCGAAACAGTGAGCAGCGGCACGTCGCGCAGCTGCGCCAGACCCTCGCTGAGCGCCGCCTTGATTCCGTTGAAGAGCGCCGAGGCATTCTCGGCGACGTCCCATTTGTTGACCGCAATGATCAGCCCGCGGCCCTCCTCAATGACCTGGGCGGCGATCCGCAAATCCTGCGCTTCCAAGCCCCGCGTGGCATCCAGAAGCACTATGACGATTTCGGAAAAATCGATCGCCCGCTTCGTGTCGGCGGCCGACAGGCGCTCGAGCTTGTCTTCGACTTTCGACCGCTTCCTGAGGCCCGCGGTATCGACCAGCCGGACGGGTCGGCCATCCCACTCCCAGTCGAGGCTGATCGAATCGCGGGTGATCCCCGCCTCCGGACCGGTGATCATCCGTTCCTGGCCGATCATCCGGTTGATGAGGGTCGATTTGCCGGCATTGGGCCGGCCGACGACCGCGAGTTTGAGCGGCTCTTGCCGGTCGGCGACCTCCGCCTCGGCGTCGAAATGCTCATGCTCGACATGCGGCCGGAGCGCATCGAACAGGTCGGCGACACCCTCGCCATGCTCGGCGCTGATCGCGACGGGCTCACCCAGGCCCAGGCGAAAGGATTCCAGGATACCGCTTTGGCCGGCGCTTCCCTCGGCCTTGTTGGCAACGACGATCACCGGCGTGCTCTCGACGCGCAGCCATCGGCCGATTTCCTCGTCAAGCGGAGTCAGTCCCTCGCGCGCGTCGATGAGGAACAACGCCGCGTCGGCCTCGCGGACGGCGGCCTCGGTCTGCGCCCGCATTCGGCCGGGCAGCGTATGCGCATCCTCGTCTTCGAACCCGGCAGTATCGATCACGCGGAAATTGAGCCCGACGAGACTGGCTTCGCCCTCCCGCCGATCGCGAGTCACGCCGGGCCGGTCGTCGACCAGCGCGAGGCGCTTGCCGACCAGCCGGTTGAACAGGGTCGATTTGCCGACGTTGGGGCGGCCGACGATCGCGACGGTCGGGATGGGCATTGCGGCGCGATAGCAGCGCCGCTGCTTAGCGGTAAGCCGTCAACCGACCGGAGTCGTCGTAGATATAGAGGGTCGAATTGGCGACGACCGGCGTCAGGCTGACTCCAGCTCCAAGCTTGGTCTGGCTCTGGTAGGAACCGGTCGTCGGATCGACGTTGACCATGACTCCGTTCGACCCGGCCACAATCAGCCGCCCTCCGGCGAGCACGGGCCCGGAATAATCGATTTCGCCCTTCTTGCCCCTCGGGTGCTCGAACTGCGGCAGCTGGTTGATCCAGCGAATGTGTCCGTTCTGGCGGTAGACGCACAGCAGTTTCGCATCGTCGGTGATGACGAAGATCCAGTCGCCCGCGACCCAAGGAGTCGAGATGCCCGCGATGTTGAGCTCCCATAAGCGCTGGCCGGTGGTCAGTTCGAGCGCCACCATTCGGCCGCCCTGCCCGATGGCGATCACCTGGCCGCGATCGATCACCGCGTCGGCGTCAATGTCCGACAGCGACGACACGCTGGTGCGAATGCTGGTCCGCTGCAGCGCGTCCTGCCAGACCATGCGGCCATTTTCGTAACGGTAGGCGTTAAGCTCGCCCGACGAGAAGCCGGCAACCACCGTGCCCTGGCCGACGGCCGGCGACGCGGAGCCGAAAACGCCCGCAATCTCGAGCGAGGCGGCCTGCGACCAGTTGGTCGAGCCGTCGGATTCCTTGAGCGAATAGATCTGATTGTCCTGGCTCATGACGTAAATCGCGCCGTTCGCAACTGTCGGCGCGCCGCGCAGCGGGCCACCGGGCCGCACTTTCCAGACGATTCCACCGGTCCGCACATCGATTGCGGAAACGTAGCCGAGCCCATTGGTCGCGTAGATGAATCCGTTGTCGTACGCGATTCCGCCGCCGTAGAGCGAGGCTTCATTGCCCCTGTCGTTAGGCGTCTGGCTTTCCCAAAATTTGCCCCCCGTTCGCGCGTCGAACGCACGGACCGTCCCAAGCGTATCGATCGTATAAACGCGGCCGCCCGCGACCACCGGCTCCGACGCGAGGCGCGCCGTCAAACTGCTGCCACGGCCCGCGTCGATGTGGAACGCCGGGGCCAGCGCGCTGCCAAGCGCAAGGTGGCCGACCGATTTGGACGGGGTACCGCCGGACTGGGTCCATTCCGTATTCGCCACCGCTTCGGGTAAGGTCATCGGAATTGCTGCGGTCGCGGGATCCACCTCGACGTCGCCCTCGCTCGTCAGCACAGCGATCCGCTCGCCCAGCACGGGCGTCTTCGGTTTCCCACGCTTCAGGATACTGCAGCCGCTCGCTCCGAGCGCAGCGGCGATCATCAACGCAACTCGAAATTTCATGGCTCTCTTCATCATCGATCCTATTGAGCGGGCTTCGGCATCACGTTGCTGACATCAACCCCCAGCGAGCTCGCCATTTGGACGGCGCGCCCGCGAATCGTATCCGGCGCCTGTTCATCGCGAGCAATCGCCGCGAAAAGCCGCCCTGCCTCCGCCTTCTTGCCCTGTTTGATGAGCGCCATTGCAGTCAATTCGCCGGCGCTTCCGAACCAGGGCGTGCCGGGCTTGGTGAGCGGCTGCATCCGCCCGATGATCTCGTCGGGCTTAAGACTGTCGAACTCGAGCGCCGTCTGACGGATCAGCGCGAGGTCGCGGAACGGTTTGGGCAGGCTCTTGTCTTCGGCCATGCCGCGAAACTTGGAGATCGCGAGCTTCGGATCATTCTGCTCGATCGCGATTGCCGCTCGACCGAACCCCGCGGCCGCGCGGACGGCCTTGGAATGATCCTTGGCGACGACGTCCAGGCGTGCCGGCGCGGTCTGTGCCTGCCCTTTCGAGACTTCGGTGAAGATCTGAGCGAGTTGCTCGACCGCTTTCTCATTCTGCTTCCGCTGGTAATCCTTCCAGTAGATGTACCCGCCGCTCGCGCCGAGAAACAGCAAGACAGCCGCAATGATCCAGCCGGAATATTTCTTCGCCGTATCGCGAAGCCGGTCGCGACGAAGATTCTCGTCGACTTCGCGAACGAAGGTTTCGCTAATATCCGGGGGTTGCGCCAAAGACGTGCCTCAGTTCGCGGGGGTTCTCGATAGGCCGAGCTTCCTTCCCCACCCTAGCTGAATGGAAGCTGGCGGCGCTTCGTCTAGCGGGATCGGTGAGAAAGGCAAAGGGGTCGGCTCATTTCGGCCGATAGGTCTGCTCGGTCGTCGGAAAACTGCGCTCACGGACCTCGGCCGCGTATGTCGCCGCAGCCTCGCCGATGCGGCTGGCAAGGTCGTCGTAGCGCTTAACAAAGCGCGGGGTCCGCTCGAACAGGCCGAGCATGTCCTCGGTGACCAGCACCTGGCCATCGCACTCCGCGGAGGCGCCAATGCCGATCACCGGGCACTCGACGGTTGTCGCGATCTTGGTCGCGATCTCCTCCATCACCCCCTCCGCCACGATACAGAATGCGCCGGCGCGAGCGATCGCGCTCGCGTCGGCCACGATCTTGGCTGCTTCTGATTGGTCCCGCCCGCGTGGGCCGTAGCCCCCGAGAGCGTTCACGGACTGAGGTGTCAGGCCGACGTGACCAATCACGGGAATCCCCCGGTGGGCCAGAAACTCCACGGTCGGTGCCATGGCTTCGCCGCCCTCGAGTTTCACCGCGGCACAGCCGGTCTCTTTCATGATCCGAGAGGCTGATTCGATGGCTTGCTGCGGGGAAACCTCATAGCTTCCGAATGGCATGTCGACGGCGACCAGGGCATGCCAGCTGCCTCGGACTACAGCGGCGCCGTGCGCGCACATCATCTCCATCGTGACCGGAATCGTCGAAGGGAGGCCGTAAATCACTTGTCCGAGACTGTCGCCAACGAGCAGCATGTCGCAATGCGGGTCGAGCAGCTGCGCCATGCGCATCGTATAGGCCGTCAGCATCACGATCGGCTGATCCGTTCTGCCGTCGATTTTCCGACCGCGGATGGCGGGAGCCGTGGTTCGCTTCCCCGGAACCGGCGAGGGCGTCGCCCTGCTGGTCGACGTATCAATCGTAAAGGTCGACATGGCGCGCGCTTCTAGCGCCGATGTTGCTCCGCAGCAAAACCCACCGGGAGCACGACTAACCGACAACGGGTCCAGTTAACGGGAAATGCCAAGGGTTGGCGCGTTTCCCTGTCTTCCCCACCACCATCAGGAAGGATTTCGGATGAAGACGTCGACCTTGCTTGTGACTGGCCTGGCGCTCGCCCTCGGATCGGGCATGGCGTTCGCGGCCCAGCCGGCCTCGACTCCTTCGGCCACCCCAGCCACTCCGGCGACGCCGGCAACCCCTGCCACGCCGGCGACCCCGGCCGATCCATCGACCGGAACCGCAGCGACCCCAGCCACGCCTGCGACACCAGCCACTCCGGCAACGCCGGCGACACCGGCGGCGCAGTCAGGAGACGATCAATCGGTCACCACGACGACGGAAACGACCGATACAGGCAAGAAGGCGAAGAAGTCCAAATCGAAGCCTGCCGAAAGCACTGAGTCGACCGAGGCGACTCCAGGCGCGGCGAAGGCGACCAAGCCGAAACCGAAATGATTTCGGCGCAGCTGGCTAGCTGAGCCAGCCGCGCTGCCGGGAATGGCGAGCGAACCAGTAGATCGTCCAAGTCACGATCGTAACGACGATCGCGACGGCGATGTCGTCGGTGCTGAGTAGATCACGGAGGCGAGGCAAGAGCAAAAGGCCCGCGAGCCAGATCCCCACAGCGACGAGCGAGACGAGCAGCGACGGTTCTGCGTATCTGCGGCGGAGCACCAGCAGCAACGCTCCGAAAGCCCCGGCCCCTACGGCCGTTCCATATGCCAGCGTTAGCCAAAGCGGCTGCGCATCATGCGCCGCTCGCTGGTCGAGAGGCATGGTCGACGGGTCGGCGCTGACGTCGAGCAGGAAGACCGCGCAGCCCAAAAGCATGAACAACAAGGACGCAACGGCGGCGGGATAGTACCAGCGCGCGATCGGCCGCGGTTCAAAGCGTGTGTCCATCGGCCTGTCCTTTATTTGTCCAGTACCAGCCTCTGCTCCCAACCCGCGCCTTCGGCGAGTGAAATGGAATCGAGGACAGACGTGCTTTGGTCGCGAAGGATGGTGAAAGCGCGGCGGATGGCGCAGGTCGCCTCATCGTGGCAATCGCCGCAGGGCGCGTAATAATTGACGCTGGCGCACGAAACGAGGGCAATCGGGCCTTCCATCGTCCGGACGATTTCGCCGAATGAGATTTTCCCAGCCTCCCGCGCCAGCTGATAGCCCCCCTTGGGGCCCCGCGCGCTCTTCACGAGCCCCGCTTTTTTGAGATCGAGCATGATCAACTCGAGATATTTGGGCGGGACCCGCTGAGTCTCGGCGATCCGCGCGAGTTGGACCGGTGCGCCTCCCTGCTCTTCGGCCAGGAATAGCAGCGAGCGCAGAGCATAGCGGGTCTTTTGCGCGATCATTCCGGTCCAGCAGTAGCGGCGCCGCGGCAAACAGCAAAGCCGCGAGCCGTCCACCCCCAATGAACATCTCTTAATTCCTGCGACAGCAGGCGGAGAGACGGACGGGCCTAGGTCGCCTGGCCAGCGGGGCGAGTCCCGCCGCACCGAAAAAGGTCGCCATGGCGAGGAAGGCGGCCCCAACCACGTCGAAGGCCTCCAACTAGCTTTTCCCGGCCTTCGAATACCGCCCGGCGCGCGATCGTTCCCCCGTCGCGCCGGGCGGGCCCTTCCCACTCGGCGGATGAACTCAATTTAACCCGCGATCCAGCGCCGTGAGAGCGACCCTCGCTTATTGCGCGCCACCAGCCGGCCCCGGTCCGGCGATCCAGGAGGATATGATGAAAAAGTTGATTGCGTCCGTTGCTGCGCTTGGACTGCTGGCAACGCCGGTCGCCGCCGCCCAGACGAAAGCGCCGGCTCCGGCAAAGACCACCAAGGTCTCCAAATCGATAGTCAAGGAGGCCAAGGCCGAAGGCGAATCGGTGAAGACCGAGGTCGCGGAGCACAAGGCCGCCGCGAGGCATCACGGCAAGCTGAAGAAGCACCATGCCAAAACAATTGCGGCCAAGACGGCACCGGCAAAGAAGCCGGCGACGACCACCAAGAAGAGCTGACGTTAGCCAATTCCGCGCGGAGCGAGTTCTTCACGACTCCCCAACTCGCGCCGCGCGGAGCCATCATTGCTGCGCATTCGGCTTTGGACGTAAAGGCAGCAGCCGGAGATCCCATGGGCCGCAAAATCCTGCTGGTTGAAGATGACCGCGAAACGGCCGGCTACCTCGCCAAGGGCCTGGGCCAGGAAGGGCATAGCGTCGAGCTGGCGACGAACGGCCAGGACGGCCTGTTCCGAGCCACGGACGGCAGCTTCGATCTCGTCATCCTCGATCGGATGCTTCCGGTGCTCGACGGCATTTCCGTGTTAAAGGCGCTGCGGGCGGCGCAGATCGATACGCCGGTTCTGGTCCTCTCCGCGCTTGCCTCCGTCGGCGACCGCATCGAGGGTCTTGAGTCCGGCTCGGACGATTATCTCGTCAAGCCCTTCTCCTTCGCTGAGCTGCTCGCCCGTGTGAATGCGCTGTTGCGCCGCCGCGAAGCGCGTGTTGACCCCGCCGATCACCGCATCGCCGTCGGCGACCTTGAAATCGACCCGCTGTCGAGAAGCGTTCGCCGCGGGGGCAGGAAGATCGAGCTGAAGCCCCGCGAATATCTCCTCCTTGAATATTTCGCGCGCAACGAGGGCCGCGTGGTGACCCGCACGATGCTGCTCGAACAGGTCTGGGATTATCATTTTGATCCGGGCACCAACGTCATCGACGTTCACGTCAGCCGGTTGAGGCGCAAGCTCGAGGACGGCTTCGAGAAACCGCTGCTCCACACCGTTCGCGGCGCGGGCTACATGCTCGCCGCTTGAGCCGCTTTCCGACAACCCTTCGCATCGCCCTGCTTGCGGGCCTGCTGGCGCTCATATCCAATCTCATCGTGTTGGGATTCATCCAGCTGAGGACCCACGACGAGGCAGTTTCCGAACAGCGGCGTCAGGTCGTCGAGCAGGGGACGGTTCTCGCAGACATCTATCGCACGGGAGGAATGCGGGCGCTGGCCGACGGCATCGAAGACACGGTGACCTACGGCGATCCGCAGACGGCGGCCGGGCTGTTCGACGCGCGCGGCCGTGAGCTGCTGGGCAACCTCGCTGCGGTACCGGTGACACGCGGGCCGATGCGGGACGGGTACCAAAGCGCGCTGATCCGAATGCAGCGTCAGACTGCGACTCGCGAGGCGGCGATCGTCGCCCACCGCCTGCCGCGCGGGGAATGGCTGATCAGCGGCCGAACGGTCGGCTACGGGCTGGCACTGCGCGAGACCCTGGAGCGATCCTTGCTCATTGCTCTCGTCGTCGCGATCCTCCTTGGCCTCGGATGCGGGATCATTCTCGCGCAATTCGTCGGCCGGCGCGTCGGAAAGATCGTCGCGGTCACCGACCGGATCAGCGGACGCGATCTCACCCGCCGCATCCCCTCGTCCGGCGGCGGCGATGCGTTCGACCGGCTTGGCCAGCGGATCAACGAGATGCTCGATCGGATCAGCAGCCTGATGGAGGAGCTAAGGATGGTGACCGACTCGCTCGCCCACGACCTGCGTTCCCCGGTAAGCCGGCTGCGCTCGGCCGCTCACGCCGCGGCCGAGGCCGCGGATCCACCCGAGCGCGATCACCAGCTCGCCAGCGTCGTCCGACAAGCGGACTCGCTGATGCGAATCCTCACGACCGCGCTGGAGATCAGCCGATCGGAGGCCCTCACCGGCCGGAGCCAGTTCACACGCTTCGACGTGGGGTCGCTCGGGGCCGAGCTCAGCGAAATGTACGAGCCGGTCGCGGAGGAGGTGGGAGCGGCGCTCCGTTTCCATCGCCCGGAGCGACCGGTCGAGCTGTTCGGCCATCGCCAGCTCATCGCCCAGGCCGTCAGCAACCTGATCGAAAATGCCGTTCGCTACGGAGCTTCGGGAGAGTCGATCGACGTCACGGTCGGCGAGGATG
>JBKPOO010000069.1:0-41021 GCA_046733175.1 Pseudomonadota bacterium | reverse complement strand
CGGATGGTGCGCGCCTGGTCGGCGATCGACCGGGTGATCGCCTGCCGGATCCACCAGGTGGCGTAGGTCGAGAATTTATAGCCGCGGCGGTATTCGAACTTATCGACCGCCTTCATCAGGCCGATGTTCCCTTCCTGGATGAGGTCGAGGAACTGCAGCCCGCGGTTGGTGTATTTCTTGGCGATTGAGATGACGAGGCGGAGGTTGGCCTCCACCATTTCCTTCTTCGCGATGCGCGCCTCGCGCTCCGCCTTCTGGACCTGGTTGACGATTCGCCGGAACTCGCCGAGCGACGTGCCGGTCGCCTGCGCGACCTGGGCGATCTCGCCGCGAATCCGCTCGACCGTGTCGCGCTCCGTCGTGGCGAAGCTCGTCCATTTCTTGTCGAGGTCCTTGACGCTGTCGAGCCAGTTCTCGTCGAGTTCATGGCCCATGTAGCTTTCGAGGAAGGCGCGGCGCGGAACGCGGTGCCGCTCGGCGAGGCGCAGCATCTGGCCGCCGAGGGCGGTCAGGCGCCGGTTGTAGCTGTAAAGCTGTTCGACCAGATATTCGATCTTGCTTCCGTGGAATTGGACGCTCTCCACTTCCGCGGTCAGCTGCTCGCGCAGCTTCTGGTATTTCTTCTCCTCGGCCGCGGCGAAGTCCGATCCGGCGCCGAACGCCTCCATGCGGTGGGCCTGGACCTTGCTGAACTTCTTGAAGATCGACGTGATCGACGCGAACCGCTCGAGCGCCTGCGGCTTCAGGGTCTCTTCCATCTGGGCGAGCGACAGGGTGTTGTCCTCATCCTCCTCCTCGGCCTGCGGGCGGGCACGGCGCTCGACCATGTCCTCATCGTCTTCATTGGCGTCGGCCTCGGGCTCGTCGGCAACCTCTTCCTCTTCCTTGATCGAGGGGCCGGCGACCTTCTCGCTGATCTCGCCTTCGCCGCCGCCTTCGCCGCCTTCCTCGGTCTCGGTCAGCTGTTCGGCGGTCGGGCCTTTCGACAGCATGGCTTCGAGATCGAGGATCTCGCGCAGCTGCATTCGGCCTTCGTTGAGCGCGTTCGACCAGGCGATGATGGCGTTGAAAGTGATTGGGGATTCGCAGAGGCCCCAGATCATCGTGTCGCGCCCGGCCTCGATGCGTTTGGCGATGGCGATCTCGCCCTCGCGGGAAAGCAATTCCACCGCGCCCATTTCGCGCAGGTACATCCGGACCGGGTCGTCGGTGCGGTCCACGGCTTCCTTCTTGGTCGCCGCGGCGGGACGGGGGCCGCCGTCGTCGAGCGGGTCGACCTCGTCCTCGAGGACGTTTTCGGGTTGCTCGTCCTCAGACTCGTCGTCGTCGCTCTTCTCTTCGGATTCGACGACCTGCACGCCTCGCTCGGACAGTTGCGACATAATGTCTTCGATCATCTCGTTCTGGTCCGCGGGGATGGCCGCGTTGATCTCGTCGATGGTGATGATCCCGCGCTTCTGGGCGCGTTGCATCATCTTCTTGATCGACGCGTCGTTGAGGTCGAGCAGCGGGGCGTCGCCTTCTTCCGCGGCGTCGAGTTCCTGTGTGTCGTTTTTCGCCATAAGCCTTTGTTCTTCTTGGCCGTCGCTTAATCCGTGCCGGCGAGTGACGCCAGCCTCTGTCTCAATCCTTGCTGCGCCGCGATGAGGCGCCGTTGTTCCTCTAAGGCCTCGTCGGTGAAATCCCGCTTCAGCCGTTCGGTTGCGTCGACCAGGGCCTGCTCCACCTCTTCGCTTGCCGCAATGATCTCCACGGCGGCGGCCAGATCGCTTCGGGCGCGGTCGGGGTCGCTGTCGCGGCGGGTGAAGGAAAAGCCCATGGCGCGAGGGCCGCTTCCGCCCGACGCTCCGTCGACGCCCAATATGGTAGTTACGCTCGTTCGATCAAGCGCGGCTCCGGAGAAGGCGGCGTTGACCAGTTCGTCGCGGAGTTTTGCAGTCGATTTGTCGGCGATCGGAATATGCGCAAGCTGCTCGCAATGCGCCGCGATTTCCTCCGGGAAATTGGCGAAACCGAGGATCAGCGCTCGGGCGGTGGGAGCGTCTATGCCCTGCGCGGCGATGGCTCGGGCCCTGGCTCCGACGGGCGGCTCAGGAGTGACCCAGCGCGCGCCTTTAGCGAACGGGCGGCGCTCGAAGCTCCGCGGAGGCGCAACGTCTTCGTCGAACTTCCGAAGCCACTGGTCGCGGTAGAGCCGGCGAAGCTCGGGATCGCCGATGGTGTTGGCATGCTCCAGCAGGCGCTGGCGAAGGCCGGCGCGGGCTTCGGGGGTGGTGAGGGGCTGGGCGTCGCGTTCGTGCCGCCACAGCCGTGCATCGAGCGCCTCCGGCTCGGCGAGCAGCGCCTCGAGCGCTTCTCGACCGCCGGAGTTCACGACATCGTCGGGGTCCTGGCCCGCGGGCAGCTCCACGAAGCGGAGCGTCCGGTCGGGGCGGAGATAAGGCAAAGCGCGCAGGGCAGCCCTGACCGCGGCCTTCTTTCCGGCATTGTCGCCGTCGAAGCAGAGGATGGGCGAGGGGTCGAGCCGCCACAGCCTCTCGAGCTGGCCCTCGGTGAGCGCGGTGCCGTTGGGCGCGACCGCTTCCGCGATCCCGGCGCGGTCGAGCGCGATCACGTCCATATAGCCTTCGACCACGATCAGCCGTTTTGCGGTTCGGCTCGCGGGGCCGGCGCGGTCGATATTGTAGAGCGTACGCCCCTTGTCAAAGAGGATCGTGTCGGGGGAGTTCAAATATTTCGGCTCCCCCTCGCCGAGGATCCGCCCGCCGAACGCGATCACCCGGCCGCGAGCGTCGCGGATCGGGAACATCAGCCGCCCGCGGAACCGGTCGTAGCTGTCTTTTCCGCCCTCTTCGGGCTGGATCAGCATTCCGGTCTCGACAAGCTTGTCCTCGCCGAGCTTGTCGAGGGCTCGCTTCAAGGCGTTGCGGCTATCCGGAGCGAGGCCGAGCTCGAAGCGCTGGATGGTCTCGTCGCTTATGCCCCTGCGCTTCAGATAATCGCGGGCGTCACTGCCTTTGATGCCGTTCAGCTGCTCGGCATAATATTTCGCGGCCTCGGCCATGACGTCCGTCAGCGAGGCGGCGCGGTCGGCCCGCTCCTTCGCCTTGAGATCGGGAGCGGGGACGTCCATCCCGGCCTTGCCCGCAAGCTCCTTCACCGCGTCCATGAACGGCATTCCGCGATGATCTGTGAGGAAGCGGATCGCGTCGCCGTGCGCTCCGCAGCCGAAGCAATGGTAGAAGCCCTTGTCGTCGTTGACGGTGAAGCTCGGCGTCTTCTCGTTGTGGAACGGGCAGCACGCCTTCCACTCGCGCCCGGCGCGGATCAGCTTCACCGACGGCGCGATCACCGCACTGAGCACGGTCCGCGCTCGCAGTTCATCGAGCCAGGCAGGGCTTAACGTCATTGCACTGAACCCACTTCGTTCGTCCTGAGCGAAGTCGAAGGGCGTTCCTCGCCCTCCGTGGTGCCGTTCTCAAACCCTTCGTTCGTCCTGAGCGAAGTCGAAGGGCGTTCGTGAGGCGGTCGCGCGAGCCAGCTGATGCAGTCCCAATCACTCGCGATTAGCGCTTCCTTCTTGGACCAGGTCCCACCCTTGATGCGCCGCTCAAACGCAAGGGCCTCATACCTCGTCGGAGCCGCTTCGCACCAAACCAGTTCGATGGGCCGACGCCGCCTCGTCCAATCGCAGCATGTGCCCTCCTGGTGCTGCGAAAGGCGGCCTTCGAGATTGTCGCTATGTCCTGTGTAATAGGAACCGTCAGCACAGCGCAGCAAATAGACCCAGAACTGCATGAATGCCGTGCCAACGCCCTTCGACTTCGCTCAGGACGAACGAATAACCGAGCTTGGCACCGCGAATCGCCGGTCCGCAAGACGTAAAGCAGGACTTATCCACAGACTCAGGCGCTTAGCCGACTCAAGGAATCGCGGCATATGCTTCGGGTGAAGAATTAACCCGGCAGGCAGCGCCTTGATTTGAAACGATTCATTTCGGGTCGTGAATGAGCTTGTTTGAGCTAATCTGTCGGCGTTCCGAAGTACGGCGGCGAAAGACCGTCGGAGAGGAGCCATAAGGAGGGGGATTATATGCTGAAGAAGATCGGCGGGCTCGCCCGCGCTCTCTACATTCTGCTCGCGATCGTTGCCGGGTTCGTAGCCCTTGGCGGCATGGATGTAGCGTTGGTGTTGGTCGTACTCGGCTTGATCGCCGGCCTCTCGATGCCGAGAGAGCGGATGGTCCTCGCCGCGGCGGCCGTGATTGCGCTGCCGGCTGTCGGAGCGGCTCTAAGCCATATTCCGGCCATTGGAGCCCAACTGGCCGCCATCTGCGGCAATCTCCAGACAGGTATTGCAGGCGCCTTTGCCACCGCACTTGCGATGCTCCTGTACGAACTGACGATGGACGGCGTGATGGGCCTGACCGGCGCGGGAACGACCGGAAAAGCTGCACACGCGTAAGAAATCGGAAATCCTGTTTGGGCTCCGCCGCCCGGCGCGGCGGGGCCTTTCTTTAGGACAGCGCAGATTTTACCAGCGCGCTTGCCCTCGCGGGCTCGATCGACGGCCCGAGCCGTTCCTTCACCAGCGCCATCACCCGGCCCATGTCCTTCATCGAACTCGCGCCCGTTTCCGCGATGATTTCGCGGACCAATCGGTTCGCATCCTCGTCACTCAGCTGCTGCGGGAGGAATTTTTCGATAATTTTTATCTCTTCTTCCTCGACCTGGGCTCGATCCTCGCGGCCGCCCTTTCGATAGAGTTCGGCGGATTCGCGCCGCTGCTTCACCATCTTCTGGAGAACTTCCGTGACGAGCGCGTCGTCATCCTTCGGCGCTCCGCCGGTCCGAGCCTCGATGTCGCGGTTCTTGATGGCGGCTGAGACAAGACGAAGAGTCCCTGTCGTTTCCTTGTCGCCGCCTTTCATCGCGGCGATGGTTGCGGCCTTGATGTCGTCGCGGATCATGCCCGTTGCCCTAGCGTTGCATTTTCACGCTGACCAGCGTTGACCCTGCCGCATAAAGCGCATAGCGGAAATGCCTTAGCGACATCGCTGGTTTACCCCTGACGGAAGGCTCTTTCGCCCATGGCCGACGCCCACGCTCCGCACGCGCCCATTCCAGCGGGCGCGACGGGAGTCGTGGTCTTCGCCGATGGCCGAACGATATGGGGCCAGGGCTTCGGCGCCGAAGCGCAGGCGGTGGGGGAGCTTTGCTTCAATACGAGCATGACCGGCTACCAGGAGGTGATGACCGATCCGTCCTACGCGAAGCAGGTCATCGCGTTCACTTTTCCGCATATCGGCAATGTCGGCGCCAACGACGAGGACGTCGAAGCGGCCGAAGCGCATGCGCTAGGCTGCCTGGTGCGCGAAGTGGTGACCGAACCGTCGAACTACCGGTCGAACGAGGGCTTCGGCGACTGGATGAAGAAGTGGGGCCGGATCGGAATCGCGGGGATCGATACTCGGGCCCTGACCAAGCTGGTGCGCACCGAAGGTCCGCCGACGGTGACGATCGCGCATAGCGCGAACGGTAAGTTCGACCTCGACCGGCTCCAGCGCATGGCCGCCGATTGGCCGGGGCTCGAGGGAATGGACCTCGCGAAAGAGGTCAGCCGGCTGCAGGTCGAACGCTGGACCGGGGGCAAATGGGCCTGGGGGCAGGGCTATGAGATGGGCAGCGACGGCAAGAAGCGGCCGCACGTCGTCGCGGTCGACTACGGTTCCAAGCGCAACATCTTCCGCAACCTGGTCGAGGCCGGCGCCCGGGTGACGGTCGTCCCCGCCACGGCGTCCTTCGACGAGATCATGGCGCACGAGCCGGACGGCTTCTTCCTCTCGAACGGGCCCGGGGACCCGGCGGCGACCGGCAAATATGCGGTTCCGGTGATCAAGAAGATGCTGGAGACGAAGAAGCCTCTCTTCGGCATTTGCCTCGGCCATCAGATGCTCGCGCTCGCGGTCGGCGGGAAGACGTCGAAGATGTTCCAGGGCCACCGCGGAGCCAATCATCCTGTCAAGCGCCTTGCCGACGGGCAAGTCGAGATCACGAGCATGAACCACGGGTTCGCGGTCGAGCGCAAAGGCCTCCCCAAGTCCGTGCGCGAGACCCACGTCTCGCTGTTCGACGACAGCAATTGCGGGATCGAACTCACTGACCGCCCGGCGTTCAGCGTCCAGTACCACCCCGAGGCGAGCCCTGGGCCGCAGGACAGCTTCTATCTCTTCGAAAAGTTCGTTGGGGCGATGAAGTGAGGCTCTTCCTTCCGCTTTTTGCGATCCTCGCACTCTCCGCCTGCGTGAAGCCACAGATGCATACCGAAACGCAGCTGAATGACGTGGCGCGCGCCTGTGGGCTCGCGCTCGGCGAGCTGATCCAGGACGAGAGTGAGATCAAGCTCCTCCTCGCGATCCGCCAGCAGCCGACCGTCGAGCAGCGCGCCTGCGTCGCCCGCTGGGCCCGGAAGAACGGGCTCAAGCCCGTGTTCGTCAACATGCAGTTCCCGGCCGGCTGATGCCAAAGCGCACCGATATTTCCTCGATCCTGATCATCGGCGCTGGGCCGATCGTCATCGGCCAGGCCGCCGAGTTCGACTATTCGGGAAGCCAAGCCGTCAAGGCTTTGAAAGCCGAGGGTTATCGCGTCATCGTGGTCAATTCGAACCCGGCGACGATCATGACCGACCCCGAGCTGGCCGACGCGACCTATATCGAGCCGGTCACCCCCGAAATCGTCGCCAGGATCTGCGAGAAGGAGCGGCCCGACGCGGTGCTCCCCACCATGGGCGGACAGACGGCGCTCAACACCGCGCTGGCGCTGTACAAGGACGGAACGCTCGACAAGCTGGGGATCGAGCTGATCGGCGCCAACGCCCAGGCAATCGAAAAGGCCGAGGATCGGCTGAAATTCCGCGAGGCAATGGATCGGATCGGCCTTGAAAGCCCGCGCTCGGCGATCGCTCACAGCCTCAAGGAGGCGCTCAAGGCGCTGGACCGCGTCGGATTGCCGGCGATCATCCGCCCCAGCTTCACGCTCGGAGGGACAGGCGGCGGCATCGCCTACAACCGCGATGAGTTCGTCCAGATCGTCACCGGCGGGCTCGAAGCGTCGCCCACCACCGAGGTGCTGATCGAGGAATCGGTGCTGGGCTGGAAAGAATATGAGATGGAGGTGGTCCGCGACCGGGCGGACAATGCCATCATCATCTGTTCGATTGAGAACGTGGACCCCATGGGGGTTCATACCGGCGATTCGATCACCGTCGCCCCCGCCCTGACGCTGACCGACAAGGAATATCAAAGGATGCGGTCGGCATCGATCGCAGTTCTCCGAGAAATCGGTGTCGAAACAGGCGGTTCAAACGTCCAGTTCGCAATCGATCCGAAGACGGGGCGGATGGTGGTGATCGAGATGAACCCGCGCGTGTCGCGGAGTTCCGCGCTGGCGTCCAAAGCGACCGGCTTCCCGATCGCCAAGGTCGCTGCACGCCTCGCCGTCGGTTACACGCTCGATGAGATTGCCAACGACATCACCGGCGGCGCCACCCCGGCCAGCTTTGAGCCCACCATCGATTATGTCGTGACCAAGGTCCCGCGCTTCGCCTTCGAGAAGTTCAAGGGCGCGAACGCAATCCTGACGACGTCGATGAAATCGGTCGGCGAAGTGATGGCCATCGGTCGAAGCTTCCACGAGAGCCTCCAGAAGGCGCTCCGCGGGCTAGAGATCGGCCTGTGTGGGCTCGATCGGGTGCGCGAGCTGGAAAATGCCGACCCGGCGCACATCGAGAGCCAGCTAGCGCGGCCGACCCCCGATCGTTTGCTCGTCGCCGCCGAGGCGCTCCGCCAGGGCTTCACCGTCGAGCGGGTCGCCGAGATCGCGCATTTCGACCCCTGGTTCCTCGAGCGACTCCAGGAGATCGTCGAAGCCGAGGAGGAGGTGCGCATCAATGGGCTTCCGGCCGATGCGGTCGGCATGCGGCGGTTGAAGGCGATGGGCTTTGCCGATGCCCGGCTCGCGCAATTGTCACTTCGCTCGGCCGGGATGGAGCGCGCGATGAGCGAGGCGGTCGCCGCGGGCGGCTCGGGCGTGGTCCACAGCGCGATTCGGGCGATGACGGGCGGCGTGACGGAGGCGGAAGTGCGCGATCATCGCCTGAGACTCGGGGTCCGGCCCGTGTTCAAGCGAATCGACAGCTGCGCGGCCGAGTTCGACGCCACGACGCCCTATCTCTATTCGACCTACGAGGCGCCGCTATTCGACGAGCCCGAAGACGAGGCCGAAGTCGAAGCCGAGCGCAAGGTGATCATCCTCGGCGGCGGCCCGAACCGGATCGGGCAGGGGATCGAGTTCGATTATTGCTGCTGCCACGCCGCCTTCGCGCTGCGCGACGCCGGTTTGCAGACGATCATGGTCAACTGCAACCCCGAGACTGTCTCCACAGATCCGGACACGTCCGACCGGCTTTATTTCGAGCCGCTGACGGCGGAGGACGTGCTCGAAATCGTCCGGCGCGAGCAGGAGAAGGGCGAGTTGCTGGGCGTGATCGTCCAGCTGGGCGGCCAGACGCCGCTAAAACTCGCGGCCCAACTCCAGGCCGCCGGAGTCCCGATCCTCGGAACCTCGCCCGACAGCATCGACCTTGCCGAGGACCGCGAGCGGTTCGCCAAGCTGGTGCAGCAGCTCGGGCTCAAGCAGCCCGCCAACGGCATCGCTCGGAGCCGTGACGAGGCGCTGCGGGTCGCCGAGCGGATCGGCTATCCCGTGCTCCTCCGCCCATCTTACGTCCTCGGCGGACGCGGCATGGAGGTCGTCGACGGGCCCCAGCAGCTCGATCACTACATCGCGACGGCGGTCGCGGTGTCGGGGAACAGCCCGGTGCTGATCGACCGGTATTTGCGCGACGCGATCGAGGTCGACGTCGACGCGATTTGCGACGGCAATGACGTCACGGTCGCGGGCGTGCTCCAGCATATCGAGGAGGCGGGGGTCCATTCGGGGGACAGCGCCTGCTCGATCCCGCCGCACAGCCTCACCGCCGACATCGTTCGGGAGATCGAGCGCCAGACGAAGGAGCTCGCGCTGGCACTAAGGGTCCGGGGCCTGATGAACGTCCAATATGCCGTCAAGGATGAGGCTGTTTACCTGATCGAGGTCAACCCGCGCGCGAGCCGCACCGTACCCTTCGTCGCCAAGGCCATTGGGCGGCCTGTGGCGAAGATTGCGGCCCGCGTCATGGCTGGCGAGGAGCTCGGCCAATTCGGCGAAGTCTCGCACGCGCTGGATTATATCGCGATCAAGGAATCGGTCTTCCCCTTTGCGCGCTTTCCCGGAACCGATCCGGTGCTAGGACCGGAAATGAAGAGTACTGGGGAAGTCATGGGAATCGATCGCGATTTCGACATCGCGTTCGCCAAATCACTGATCGGATCCGGCATGGCCTTGCCGCAAGGCGGGACCGCGTTTGTATCGGTCAAGGATGCGGACAAGGACCATATCGTTCCGGCAGTGCACAAGCTCGTGGAGCTCGGCTTCAAGATCATCGCGACCGGCGGCACGACCGAACATCTCGCGGCCAAGGGAATCCCCGTGGAGCGGGTGAACAAGGTCGCCCAGGGGCGACCCCACATCGTCGACAAGTTGACCGACGGCGAGGTCGCCCTCGTGTTCAACACCACCGAGGGCTGGCAATCGCTGAAAGACAGCCATTCGATCCGCGCGACCGCGCTCCAGCGCAAGGTTCCCTATTTCACCACGGCCGCGGCGAGCCTCGCCGCTGCGCGCTCGATTGAGGCCTTGAGGGGCCACGCGCTTGAAGTCGCCTCGCTCCAATCCTATTATTCCGCCTCTTAGAAGAGCTTCCACACACCCTCCGCGCTAATCGCGACGCCTCGAGGCAGGCGCGCCGGGGCTGGGTTTTGAAAGGGTTTTTGCAAATGGCGAGTGCCGACAAGGTGCCGATGCTTGAGGAAGGTCACCGCAAGCTCAATGACGAGCTGCGGCGGCTGCGCAACGAAGAGCGTCCGGCGATCGTCGAGGCGATCGAGGCGGCGCGCGAGCATGGCGATATTTCGGAAAACGCCGAATATCATGCCGCCAAGGAGCGACAGGGCCAGATCGAGGCGACGATCGCCGACCTGGAAGACCGCCTCAGCCGGGCGATGGTGATCGACCCAACGACCCTTTCCGGCAACAAGGTCGTGTTCGGAGCGACAGTTACGCTTAAGGACGAGGACGACAAGAAGGTGAAATACCAGCTTGTCGGCCAGGTCGAGGCCGACGCGAAGGATGGGCGCATCAGCTACAATTCGCCGCTCGGCCGGGCGCTCATCGGGCGCACCGTGGGTGAAGAAGTCGAAGTGTCGACGCCGTCCGGCGACCGCTATTACGAGATCAAGAAGATCGAGTTCGTCTGATCGGTCCGGTGGGCCGCCTTCTCAGAAGCGCGACGGCGATCATCACCGCACTGACCGCGCTCGCGTGGCTGGTTGCCGCCATGCTTGGTCTCAGTGACTATGCTGCCGCCGCAATGGGCTTCATTCCCGCGCGGCTCAGCGGAGCGACCACCTCCTGGCCGGCGGTCCCGACGATCCTGACGCCGCTGACGGCGACCTTGGTCCACGCGAACCTGCTTCACCTTGCGACCAACCTCCTTGTTTTCCTTTGGTGCGGCAATGCTGTCGAACGGGCCCTCGGCCGCACGAGCCTGGTCGTAATCTATGTCGTGGGTGCTTATGCAGCGGCTGGAGCGCAATGGTTCACCGACCAACTTGGCTCGGTGGCGATGATCGGCGCGAGCGGCGCGATCAGCGCGGTCGTTGCCGCCTTCGCCCTAAGCTTCGGGCGGCCGAAACTTGTCGGTCGATCGCCCCGAACCAATCGCTGGCTGCACATCGTGCATTTGCTGGTCGCCTGGGTAATCCTGCAGCTGATGCTAGGCTGGCTAATGGGTGGGCAGGGCTATTTGCTTGCCACTCCGGCGCATATCGGCGGCTTCGCGGCGGGGCTGCTGCTCCAGCGCCCGCTGCTGCTGTGGAAGTATCGCAACGCTTAGGTTGTGGCCTTAGGCCGGCCAATTCCCGGCACGCTCCCTCCGAGATCGGGCTCGAGCAGCCGGTGCAGGTGGACGATTACATATTTCATCTCGGCGTCGTCGACCGTCCGCTGGGCCTTGCCGCGCCAGGCGTCCTCGGCGGCGGCGAAGCTGTCGTAAATGCCGACGAGGTCGATCGTGTCGAGGTCGAAGTCGAGCCCCTGCGGATCGTTGACCCGACCGCCGAAGACCAGGTGAAGCTTGCTCATGTCCGCCTGCTAGCAGGAAAATCAGGCAATCGTCAGCGCTGGTTTTTGACCGCGTCGACGGCGGCCTGGCCCGAAGCCTTTGCGGCATCCGTAACGCCTTGGAACAGGGATCGGATCGTCTCCTCTCCCTTCTCGCGGGTGAGCCCAAGCTCGTTGAGCTTGTCGTTACCCTTGTCCTTGGCGGCCTGGAGAGCGGCCTCAGCCGTCTGGCGGACGCGGCGGGCGGCCGGCTTCAGCGCGCGGGTTTCAGCCTTGGTGCGCGGAAGGAGCGCGGCGATCAGCGCCCCGGCGGCGAGCCCTCCTGCAAGTGCCAGCAACGGCGCCTCGTTGAGGCCTCCGGCGGCTCGGTCGCGGGCGCCTTCATAAGCGTCGATCGCACGCTGGCGAGGAGTGATTGCGGGTCTGTCCTGGTCGGTCATTCGACTGCCTCCGTATCCTTCTTCGACTTCTTCGACGCTTTTTGCTTGCGTTTCGTTTCTCGTTTCGCCGTGAATCCATGCGCCAGCCTGCCGGCGAGGTCCATCAGCGGTTCGCGAGCGAGGAACAAGGTGATCGCGGCAACTACTCCGCCCGCCGCAAGCGGCCGCGCCTTAACTGCATCGACCGCATTCTCGGCGAGATCAGCGCCTTTTTCCTTCGCCCCCTGCCAGGCATCGCTCGTCAGCCGCTTGGGGCTAAGGCGCTGCTGGATCTGGTCGGCGCTGGCCATCAGCCGCGCGCGGCGCCGCTCCGCCTCGATCTTCAGCGCGGTGACTTCGGCGCTGTCTTTCACAGGTCGCGCTTCAGGCGCTCTGCGCCGTACCAGCCGCATCCGCCGGCGATTGCCGCGAAGATCAGCAAGCCGATCACGCCTGCCGCGAGCGGTCCCACGAATTTCGCAATCGCAATCACCACACCTACGGCGAGCGCAGTCACGGCCGCGAGCGCAACAATGAACGCCGCGGCGAAGAGAATTGCGGGGAAGATGAGCGCCTTGCCCTTGGCGGCGGCGATGGCCTTGAGAACATCGAGCTCGGCCTTGGCATAGGCCTTGCCCTCCTCGACGAGCTCATGGACGAGCTCGCCGATCGGCCGCTCGTCGGCGCCTTCGGGCTGGGGTGGCTCCCCTCCTGTTTCAGTCCTTTTGAGCATCAATCGTCATCATCGTCGTCTTCGTCCTTCGCGAGGCCCGTCTTGAACAGCCGTGCAAGGACGAAACCGACGACCGCGGCTCCCGCGAGCGCGATCCCCGGCGAGTTTCGGACGAAGTCGCGCGTATCCTCGATCAGCTCGTCGGGATCCTTTTCGGCGATCGCATTGGCAGCGCTTTCTATCGCGGTGGCGGTGCGGCGCGCGAAATCGCCATAATCTGGTCCAAGCCGCTCCTCGATTCCGGGCGCGGTATCCCCAACCAGCTTGGCGACGTTGCCCAAAGCCTCAGCCGACCGCTCGAGGCCTTGGCCGACGAGGCCGCGAGCTTTCTCGCCGGCCTGACTCGAAAGATTCTCGGTGCCGCGCCGGATGCGATCAGCGAGATTCTTGTCCGAGTCCGCAACGGGTGTCGGTTCCACGACCACGGTGGTGGAGCGACCGGATGCACCCTCGATCACTTTGTCCGTTCCTTCCGGCAAGTCCGCGGTCCTGTCGTCAGTCATAACTCATACCTCCTCTTCCGGCTTCAACCATAAGCCGGCGCCCTTCGTTCCTGCGCGTCAGACCAATTGTTGCACGCCCCGACGCGCCGCTTATTAGGGCTTTGAGCCGATATGGCTCGTTCCAGTTACGAAACAAGGTCACCATGACGCGAATTGCCACCGTCCGCGCGCGCCAAATCCTCGATAGCCGCGGCAATCCAACAATCGAGGTCGACGTCCGGCTCGAGGACGGCAGCCTGGGCCGGGCAGCCGTGCCGTCCGGCGCCTCGACCGGCGCCCACGAGGCAGTCGAGTTGCGTGACGGCGACAAGAGCCGGTGGGACGGCAAGGGCGTCGAGAAGGCCGCCGCCAACGTCAATGGCGAGATTGCGGGCGCGGTGGCGGGTCGCGACGCCGAGGACCAGGCCGGGCTCGACCGGGCGTTGATCGCGCTCGACGGGACGAAAAATAAGGGACGGCTCGGGGCCAACGCGATCCTTGGGGTCAGCCTGGCAACGGCCAAAGCGGCCGCTGCGTCATTGGGTCTGCCGCTTTACCGCTATCTGGGCGGAGCCGAAGCCAACCTGCTCCCGGTTCCAATGATGAATATCCTGAACGGCGGAGTGCATGCCGATAATGGCATCGACTTCCAGGAATTCATGGTGATGCCAGTGGGCGCGCCGACCTTCGCGGAGGCCCTGCGTTGCGGGGCGGAAATCTTTCACGCGCTGAAGGCCGCGCTGCATTCGGCCGGGCTCTCGACGTCGGTCGGGGACGAGGGCGGGTTCGCCCCGGCTATCAGGAACAGCCGTGAAGCGCTGGATTTCATTGAGAAAGCGGTCAGTAGCGCGGGCTACGAGCTCGGCGGCGATGTGCTTCTCGCGCTCGATTGCGCGGCGAGCGAGTTCTACAAAGATCACACTTACGGGATGGAGGGCGAGGGAAAGACCCTGTCGCCCGTGGAAATGGCGGATTTTCTCGCGGGCCTTGCCTCGTCCTATCCGATCGCTTCGATCGAGGACGGTATGGCGGAGGACGACGCCACGGGCTGGAAGGCCCTGACCGACAAGCTCGGCAGCCAGGTCCAGCTGGTCGGCGATGATGCCTTCGTCACCAACGTGACTCGGCTGCAATGGGGGATTGACCATGGCATCGCCAATTCCATCCTAATCAAGGTCAACCAGATTGGGACCTTGAGCGAGACCGTTGACGCGGTGCGGCTCGCCCACACCAACGGCTACACAGCCGTGATGTCGCATCGCTCGGGCGAGACGGAGGATTCGACGATCGCCGACCTCGCCGTTGCGCTGAGCTGCGGCCAGATCAAGACGGGCAGCCTTGCGCGGTCGGACCGGACCGCGAAATATAACCAGCTGCTGAGGATCGAGGAGGAGCTCGGACCTGCCGCGCGTTACGCGGGCCGAAGCGCGATCAAGGCGTATAAGCCCAGCTGATTCACAGCTTTATCCACCACTTATCCGCGAAATATCCACCAAAACATTCGATTGTTCTTGCCTTCATGACGTCTTCGTGATTCTTCTCACGGAGTCATGCAAGCACCGAACCGCATTTTCGCATTGATCAGGAGGGTGGCGATGCCGGCCCTTGCGGTTCTGGTCGTGGGTACCTTCGCGGCTCATGCGGTCGCGGGCCCCAACGGCCTGCTCGCCTGGGGCGGCTATCATCGCGCCCTCAAGGAGCGGCAGGCCGAGCTCGTCCAGCTCGACCAGCAGAAGGCGCAGCTAAGACACCATTCCGCGCTCCTCGACCCGCGGAAAGCCGATCCGGACATGGCCGACGAGCTGGTTCGCAAAGACTTGGGGCTCGTGCGCCAGGACGAGGTCATCGTTCCGCTCGAATAGACTCTCCTTGGTATTTCGATAGGCGGCGAGCGCGATACGGGCCATCCGGTGGGACCATGCAGATTTGGCTCTTTATTGCGGCCGCCCAGGCAGGCCAGGCTGAGCCGGCGCGAGCGCGACCATTAGACAAATGTCGTAACGACGCCGCGTTTGTCGAATACCGCGAGCGCCTGCTGCACGCGGTTGCAAGCAAGAACGTTGGTGAGTTGCGTCCACTGCTCGCATCGAACATCCAATACAGCTTCGGCCACGAAGGCGGCTGGCCTGGGTTCGTTCGCGAATGGAAACTGGATAGCCCGGCGGACAGCGCATTGTGGTCTGAGCTGGCTGAGGTCCTCCACCTTGGCTGCGAGCAATATGACGGTTCGCGCATCGCGCCCGGCAATTTCAACGAGTTATCGAGTTACGGCCTGGGCCTTCCGCCATTCTTCGCGGTCGAGAAGGGCGCGGCGCTGCGCAGCCGGCCGGACGATGCAGCTTCGCTCGTACTCGCGCTCGACAATCATGTGCTCGTCGAAATCCTGGATGATGCATCTGGAGCCATTCCGGAAGGTTGGCTTCATGCGCGCCTGACCGACGGGCGATCGGGCTATGTCCTCCTGTCCGCCGTACGCAACGTGATCGACTATCGCGCCAGGTTCGAAAAGCGCGACGGCAAATGGATCATGACCAGCTTCATAGCCGGAGACTAGCTCTCCTTACGCCATGAGCAAGGATTGCCGCTTTCCCAAGCCCTGCCTATAGGCGGGCCGCTTCCAACTGACGATGAGAGTGCCGTGGCGAAAACCGCCAAGAAAGCTGCCGCCCCGGCGGCGCCCGCAGAGCCGAAGATTGAGCGCCCCGCGCAGCCCGGGCGATACAAAGCGTCGAAGGATGAGCTACTCAAGCTCTATCGCGAAATGCTGCTCATCCGCCGCTTCGAGGAGCGCGCCGGCCAGCTTTACGGTCTCGGGCTGATCGGCGGCTTTTGTCACCTCTATATCGGCCAGGAAGCGGTCGCCGTCGGCCTGCAGTCGGCCATGACCGTCGGCAAGGACAGCGTCATCACCGGCTATCGCGACCATGGCCACATGCTGGCTTATGGAATCGATCCCAAGCTCATCATGGCCGAGCTGACCGGGCGCGCGGCCGGAATCTCCAAGGGCAAGGGCGGCTCGATGCACATGTTCAGCGTCGAGCACGGCTTCTACGGCGGACACGGGATCGTCGGGGCGCAGGTGCCGCTCGGAACGGGCCTCGGGTTCAAGCACAAATATTCCGAGGATGGCGGCGTTTGCCTCGTCTACATGGGCGACGGCGCGGTCAACCAGGGCCAGGTTTACGAGGCCTTCAACATGGCCAAGCTGTGGGACCTGCCGGTCATCTACGTCGTCGAGAACAACAAATATGCGATGGGAACATCGATCGCGCGCTCGTCGTCCGAGCCTCTGCTCTACCGGCGCGGCGAGGCGCACCGCATTCCGGGCCTGCAAGTCGACGGCATGGACGTGCTCGCTGTGCGGGGCGCTGCCGATGTTGCCCTTGAGTGGACTCGCAGCGGCAAGGGGCCGATCCTGATCGAATTCCTGACCTATCGCTATCGCGGCCATTCGATGTCGGACCCGGCGCGCTACCGGACGCGCGAGGAAGTGCAGGACGTCCGCGAGCATAACGACCCGATCGACCATGCCGCGAAGGAGCTTGAGAAGCTCGGGGTGAAAGAGGAGGAGCTCAAGGCAATCGACAAGGAAATCAAGGATATTGTCGTCGCAGCTGCGAAGTTCGCTGAGGATGCGCCGGAGCCTGAGGCGGGCGAACTCTACACCGACGTGCTGGTGGAGAGCTACTGATGGCGACCGAGCTCAAAATGCCCGCGCTTTCGCCAACGATGGAGGAGGGGACGCTCGCCAAATGGCTGGTCAAGGAAGGCGATGACGTCAAATCGGGCGACATCCTCGCCGAGATCGAGACCGACAAGGCGACGATGGAGTTCGAGGCCGTCGACGAGGGCAAGATCGCCAAGATCCTGGTGCCCGAAGGGACCGACGGGGTGAAGGTCGGTCAGCCGATCGCGATCCTCGCGGGAGATGGCGAATCCATAAACACCGTTCGTCCCGAGCCTGTCGAGGGACTGCCTTCTCCCTCTGACGAAGACAAGGACGGCCCTTCGACAAGCTCAGGGCGATCGGATGAGGGTGGGCCCAAGCCGGCCGTCCCGGCCCCCGAATCGCAGGAACCGACGCCGCACCTCATGGAGACCGCGGCGCGCGACCTGGTGGCTGACGTCGCCGCTACTCGCGACGACCCCGAGGTGCCGGAAGGGACTCCTCTGGTCACGCTTACGGTGCGCGAGGCGCTCCGCGACGCGATGGCGGAGGAAATGCGCAAGGACGACCGCGTCTTTGTGATGGGTGAGGAGGTTGCCGAATACCAGGGCGCCTACAAGGTCACCCAGAATCTGCTCCAGGAATTCGGCCCCAGGCGCGTCGTCGACACGCCGATCACCGAATATGGCTTCGCAGGGGTCGGCACCGGCGCCGCGATGGGCGGCCTCCGGCCAATCGTCGAGTTTATGACCTTCAACTTCGCGATGCAGGCCATCGATCACATCATCAATTCTGCGGCCAAGACCAATTATATGTCGGGCGGGCAGATGCGCTGCCCGATCGTGTTCCGCGGACCAAATGGTGCGGCTGCTCGTGTCGCCGCCCAGCACAGCCAGAATTACGGCAGCTGGTACGCGCATGTCCCGGGTCTCGTCGTGATTGCGCCATACAGCGCCGCGGACGCGAAGGGCTTGCTCAAGGCTGCGATCCGCAGCGACGATCCGGTCGTGTTCCTCGAGAACGAGCTGCTCTACGGCCAGCATTTCGACGTTCCGCAGATGGACGATTACGTTCTTCCGATCGGCAAGGCGCGGATCGTCCGGCCCGGCAAGGACGTGACCATCGTCAGCTACTCGATCGGGGTCGGGGTCGCGCTGGAGGCCGCACAGGAGCTGATGGGGCAGGGGATCAACGCCGAGGTCATCGACCTCCGCACCTTGCGCCCGCTCGACAAGGCGACGGTGTTGGAGAGCCTCAAGCGCACCAACCGTATGGTGGTGGTCGAGGAAGGCTGGCCGGTTTGCTCCATATCGTCGGAGATCATCGCCATCGCCATGACCGAAGGCTTCGACGACCTCGACGCGCCCGTGGTGCGGGTGGCCGACGTCGACGTCCCGCTTCCCTACGCCGCGAACCTCGAGAAGCTGGCGCTGATCAAGGCGTCGGACGTGGTCGAGGCCGTGAAGGCCGTCACCTATCGCTGAGCGAAGGCTCGACCGCCCCCGGCAAGTTGCCCTCCAGGCTGCGCCGGCGGAAGTTCGTCCGGCTCTACGTGCGCTGTGGGATATCGATCTCGCTTTCGCCGATGTCATCTCGACTACCCTCACGGTGCAGCTGGGAGCCATCCGCCTCGCCTGGTGGCGCGAGCGGCTCGAGGAACTCGACAGCAGTATTGCCCCTCTGGCCGAGCCGCGATTGCAAGCCGTTTCCGCGACTCTGATTCCGGCTGGCGTGCGCGGCGCGGAACTGGCGCAACTCGAGTATTGCTGGCTTGCATTGCTCAGCCCCTTTCCTTGGGACCATCTGGTGGCAGACGCGGTCGCTGAGCGGGGGAAGATCCTCTTTGGGATCGGTGCAAAATTGCTGGGCGGGCAGCGATCAGAGGCCGAGCCCTTCGGCGTCGTTTGGTCGCTAGCAGACGCAGCAAAGCACTGTAGCGACCCAGCATCGCGCGCGCTCCTTCGAGACCGCGCCACATCGGCGATCGCCGAATTGCCTCAGCAACGGACTCCGAAGGAGCTTTTACCACTTACCATGTTTGTCTTCCGGTGCGCCTATGAACTCGTGCACGGCGACCGTTATGGCCCGCACCGTCTGCTTTGGGCGCTTCGGTCGATGATCTCGGGAAAAATTCCCCGGAGTTGACAGATACGCCTCCGAAACGGAGTGTGCGGCGGTGCCGAATCTCCCTTGAAGGAGATTTTCATGGCGCGTTTTCTCGCCGGTGCTGCGGCCTGTTTCCTGCTCCTGACTGGCGCTTTTTTCCTGTGGCAGTCGCGTGCCGCCGAGGCGCCGGCTCTTCCCGCCGCTCCCAAGCCGCGAGCGGCAAGCGCGTTCCTGACCCCCGCTGGGCCGCTCCACGCGCCCGAGGCCGATCCGAAAAGCCGCGAGCAAAAACGCTTCAGCCGCGCTGACAAGAACAAGGACGGACGAATCGAAGCCGAGGAAATATTCACCGCGCGCCGCAAGGCGTTCGCGAAGCTCGACGCCAACGGCAACGGAGCGCTGTCCTTCGACGAATGGGCCGCGAAGACTATCGAGAAATTCCACGGCGCGGACAAAGACCGTTCGGGCTGGCTCACCCCGGCCGAATATGCCCTCACCGCGCCGCCTCCGCCGAAGCATCCGGTGAAGTGCGGGTGCTCAGGCTAGTTCGGGCTCGCGCACCTGCTCCAGCCACTCGGCCAGCTTCGCCCTCGCGCGGTCGGTGTAAGCCTTCTTCCGGTCAGCACGTTTGTGGCGACCGGCGATCGGCGGCATCAGGCCGAAGTTGACGTTCATCGGCTGGAAGGTCTCGGCGTCGGCGCCCCCGGTAATGTGGGCGAGCAGGGCGCCGATGGCGGTTTCATGAGGTGGTGGAACGAGCGTCTCGCCGCGCACCTCCGCCGCCGCAAAGCGCGCTGCGAGGATCCCGACGGCGGCGCTTTCGACATATCCCTCGCAGCCGGTGATCTGGCCGGCGAAGCGGATGTTGGGCTTCGACCTCAGGCGAAGCTCGCCGTCGAGCAAACGGGGTGAGTTGATGAAGCTGTTGCGGTGGATTCCGCCGAGCCGTGCGAACTCGGCATTTTCGAGGCCGGGAATCGTGCGAAAGATGCGCACCTGCTCGCCATGCTTCAACTTCGTCTGGAAACCGACCATGTTCCACAATGTGCCGAGCCTGTTGTCCTGGCGAAGCTGGACTACGGCATAAGGCCAACGGCCGGTCCGCGGATCGTCAAGGCCGACCGGCTTCATCGGGCCGTGACGCAAGGTCTCGAGTCCGCGCTCCGCCATCACCTCGATCGGCATGCAGCCCTCGAAATATGGCGTGTCCGATTCCCAATCCTTGAAGGGCATCTTCCCGCCGTCGATTAGCGCCTGGACGAAGGTTTCGTACTGCGCCTTGTCGAGCGGGCAATTGATGTAATCTTTTCCTCCTTTATCCCAGCGCGCACCCATCCAGGCGATCGACATGTCGATGCTGTCACGATGGACGATGGGAGCGATCGCGTCGAAAAAGGCGAGGGCGCTCGTCCCCGTCTCGGCCCCGATGGCCTGCGCGAGCCGGGAGCCCGTCAGCGGGCCGGTCGCGATGATGGTAGGATGATCCGGCAGCGTATCGATCCGTTCGCGGACGACCGAGATGTTCGGGTGCTGCTCGATCGCCCGCGTGACCTCGGCGGCAAAGCCATCGCGGTCGACGGCGAGAGCCGAGCCAGCGGGGACGCGATGCGCATCGCCAGCGCGAATGATCAGCGAATCGAGCGCGCGCATCTCTTGGTGAAGCAAGCCGACGGCATTGTGCTCGGCGTCATCCGAGCGGAAGCTGTTGGAGCAGACCATCTCGGCGAGGCTTGAGGTCTCGTGAGCGGGCGTCGTGTCGCCGCCTCCGCGCATTTCGCTCAGGCGGACCCGCAAACCCGCTTCGGCGAACTGCCACGCCGCTTCGCTTCCGGCGAGGCCTCCGCCGACGATGTGAATGTCGAAAGTCACGCGGCCCGTTAGCGCCGCGGATGCCGCCTAGTAAACGGGCCTCGGCCCCACAGCCTTGAGCTGCGGTCGCGGCAGCTGCGCCGATATGTTGGCGGGGAGCAGACGCAGCAAGCGTTCCCGCAACGGTAGCCACTGCACGGCAAGGACGATCAGGCAAATTCCGGTCACCAGGAGTGCCGGCGCGAACATCAGCGCACCACCGCCGATCAGCGCGCCGAGAGCCGGCACCGCATAGAACATGCCCGAGCTGAGCAGCGATCGCCGGTCGACGATCAGCGCGACGACCGCGAAAATTGCGAAAAGCCCCAAAACGGCCGCTGCGTCGGCGGCGGTCGGGCTCGCCGGATGCGAGAACATGCGCCACCAGCCGGTGGAATCATGCGCGGTTCCGAGGAGCAAGGTCATCGCCGATTTTACGATCGAAAAGCCGGCGCAGACGTGCAGCCAGAAGGCGACATCGCTTCGAATGGTCTCGCGCCGGACGTCGCTGATATCCCAGCGCATCGCCCAAGCGAAGAGAATTGGCCCGGCGGTCGCGCCGACGAGATCGACGCCAAGGCTCGACAGTTCGGGGAAAATCAACCGGACGAGGTCCACTCCTATGTTGATCAGCGCCACGGCGAAAGCCGCGTAAGCGACGGGCAGTTCAAAGCGGCGCCAATAGATCCAGCACGCACCCGTTGTGATCGTAGCGACCATCACCGCCCACGAGTTTGCGAGGTCGGCCATCGACGCTTTCAGCGGCGACTTGCCCAGGATGAACAGAGCAATCGCAAGCGCCCCCATCGCCGCCGAGAGAGCGAATCCGGCGAAGAGGATGAAACTGGTCAGCATCATCCGGCGGTGCTCGGTGAAGTAGATGGCTCCCCGCCAGTATGCGAGGGGAAGAAAGATCCCAAGGAACGGCGCGAGCGCGACAACGACGATGCCGGCCCAGGCAACCATGGCAATTCCGATCGCGGCCATAATGTCGGCGAACCCGCTGACGAGACGGAAGCGCTCTTCGGTCGCACCGGGCGCATGCCGCTGGGACTCGTCGAAACGGCGAAGAGCATCCGCCTGATCGCTGCGGATCACGCCGGCATGAACGGCAGCATCGAGGTCGAAATGTTCCATACGCCACGCTTCCCGCGAGCGGCTGTTAGCGTGAGTTTCGCCAACAAGCCGTTAAGGCGCTAGGAAACCCGGATGCGGATCTTCACCATCGGCTATGAAGGAGCAACGGTCGGCGAATTCCTCGCTGCGCTCCGCCAGGCCGGTGTCGAACGCGTGATCGACGTTCGAGCGCTTCCGCTTTCGCGGCGGCCGGGTTTTTCGAAATCGCCGCTCAAGGCCGCGCTCAAGGAGGCCGGGATCGAATATGTCCACTTGAAGGCGCTTGGTACTCCCTCCGAAGGAAGGACCGCCGCGCGGGCCGGTCGCCATGACGACCTGAAGCGCATCTATGCCGGGCAGCTCGAGCTCCCCGAGGCGATCGCCCAATCGGCCCTGATGATGGATCTGGCCCGCGAAAAACCGAGCGCGCTTTTGTGCATGGAGCGGGAGCCGGCACAATGCCATCGGACGCTTTTGCTGCAGGCCGTTGCGCCCGCCGCGGACGTTCGTCATCTCTTCGCCTGAGTTGCGATCGATCAGCCATAGGAACCGCGCAGGGGCTAACCGGTTACCCTGCCGCAACGAATGCATCGGGAAGGAACCGATCGAATGAGAAACTTGGCAATCCTGATCGTCGGCGCGAGCTTGTTGGTCGGTTGTCAAACCACACCACCACCACCACCACCACCGCCTCCGCCCGCCGTCGATCTTAACAACGTGCTGATGGCGCCCGGCTTCCTGGCCCACGCGGCGAGCGGCGACCAGTTCGAGATCCAGTCGAGCCAGCTGGCGCTGCAAATGTCCCAGAACCCGGCTGTGCGAAACTTCGCCAACATGATGATTTCGGATCATGCCCGGCTCAGCCAGGCGCTGGCTGGAGCCGCGACGGCCGCGGGTCTGACGCCGCCGGCTCCGACGCTGCTTCCCGAGCAACAGGCGGCACTCGACCAGCTTCGGGCAGCGGGCGGCGGGCCAAGCTTCGACATGGCTTATAAAGGCGCCCAGATCAGCGGCCACCAGCAAGCGCTTGGGCTGTTCCAGAATTACATGGCGATGGGCGACGCACCGGCGATCAAGGCTGCGGCTGGTCAGGCGATCCCGACGATCCAGATGCACCTTAGCCAGGCGCAGATGCTGAACGTCACACCGCTGCCACCGCCTCCGCCTCCGCTACCCGTGGGGCAGCGGGGCGAACGCGGCTGATCCATAGAATGAGCCCGGCCGCGCCAACGGCCGGGCCTGGTTTCCACGCCGCTTGGGTTCAACCTGCTTCCTGGACGCGGAACGTCACCATCCGGTCGCCGACGGTCGCTTCGACATATCCGCGCTTGTCGAGCACGAGCTCATAGGGAACCCCGCGCGAGTCGATTCCGCGCACGTGACTCGTTCCCCGGCGGTCGACGGTCTGGCTGTAGAGACCGACTGCCTTTGTATAATCGCCACTGACGGTCTGAGCGGCGTTGCCGTTGACTGGGGTTAGGCCGAGGGCGACCGCAACCACGGTTGCTAAGATCATATGAGATACTCCCTTTTCATTCGCAGCCGAGTGCTGCGCGAGAGTCATCTCAAGAAGTGTGCCAAACCGAAAACCACCGCAATTCTAATAACTTAGAGAGAGTGTCGGCGACACGACAATGGTGGGTAGTGCTATAGGTTAGTAATACACACCGAGCTTAGACCGCGGGAAGCTCCGAGGCCCGGGTGTGGCCGTCCAGAAGCCCTTCGATATCCGGGATCGGTCGCCCGCTCATCTCTTTGTTCACGGTACAGACAATCCGCTTCTCCACTTCCTTGTGCAGGCATTTTTTCAGAACGCCGAGCGCCTTGGGCGGAGCGATGATCGCCAGATCGTCGAAGTCGTTTCGCAAGGCGCGGGACTTCAGCTCGTCGGCGGCATCCTTGATCCACCGATCCTCTTCCTGCTGCTGGAAATCGGTTTCTTCATAGGTCGAGCGGCCGTAGCCGAAGCCCTGTCTCGTCGTTCCCGGCGCGTCGGCCTTAATCTCCCGGTCCTTCCGGTCGAAGCGCGCATCATGGGCTTCGGTCCGAAGGTCAATTTGATCTTCGTCACCGTAATTGCGGAAGAACAGCATCTTTCGCCCATCGGCGACCAGTACCAGCGCATTATGCGGAAGTGGCATAGACGAACCTCCTCGAACCTCGTGTTCTGGGAGAACGCGACCCGGTGCAGCCCGGTGCCGCTGTTCGTCGCAGCCAAGTCCGGGCTGGACGCGCTATTCTTGCTCCGGATCGGCCGGCTTCTCAAGCTCGCTTTCGCCGACAACGGCGCCTTCCTCGGGCGCGAGCTCATCACCGCCCTCGATCTCGAGCTCCTCTTCGTCGCTCTCTTCGATCTTGGCGACGCTGACCACATGCTCGTTTTCGGCGACCCGGAAAATCGTCACGCCCTGGGTGTTGCGGCCCATGATTCGGATGTCACCGACAGTGGTGCGAATCATCTTGCCCTGATCGGTGACCAGCATCAGCGCCTCGCCCTGGTGGGCCGGGAAGGAGGCCACGACGCGACCGTTGCGTTCCGACGTGTCGATGTTCGTGATGCCCTGGCCGCCGCGGTTGGTCCGGCGATATTCGTAAGCGGACGAGCGTTTGCCGTAGCCGTTTTCGGTCACCGTCAGGATGAACTGCTCGTTTTCCTGAAGGTCGGCGTACCGATCGGCTGCGAGGGTGCACTCGACGTCTTCGCGTTCGCGCCACGGCGGGCACTTCAGATAAGCTTCGCGCTCCTCCTGGCTCGTGCCGACGCGGTGGAGAATGGACATGGACATGACCTCGTCGTTGCCCAGGAGGCGAACGCCGCGAACTCCGGTCGACGTGCGCGATTGGAATTCGCGAACGTCGGTCGCCATGAATCGGATCGCCTTGCCGCTTCGGGTCGCAAGCAGGACGTCGTCCTCCTCGGTCAGAAGCGACACGCCGATCAGCCTGTCGGTGGGATCCGTCTGCTCGTCACTTTCGTCGCCCTCGGAATCCTCGGCCGCGCCGGTTCCGAACCGCATCGCGATCTTGCCGTTGGACGGGATGTTGGTGAAGGCCGCCATGCTGTTGCGGCGAACTGTGCCGTGCGCGGTCGCGAACATGATGTGCAGTCCGCCCCATTCGGCCTCGTCCTCTGGCAAGGGCAGCACGGTCGAGATGGTTTCGCCTTCGGCGAGGGGCAGCAGGTTCACCATCGGCCGTCCGCGGGTGTTCGGACCGCCTTCGGGCAACCTCCAGACTTTCAGGCGGTAGACGCGCCCGAGATTGGAGAAGAACAGGACCGGGTTGTGGGTCGAGGTGACGAACAGGTTCGTGACCGCGTCCTCCTCCTTGGTCGCCATTCCCGCGCGGCCCTTGCCCCCGCGCTTCTGTTCGCGAAACACCGATAGGGGAGTGCGCTTGATGTACCCGGCGAGCGTCACGGTGACGACCATGTCTTCGCGCTCGATCAGGTCCTCGTCCTCGATTCCGTCGGCCGCGGCGGCGAGCTCGGTGACTCGAGGGGTCGCGAACTCAGCCTCGACCTCGTCGAATTCCTCCCTCATCACTTCGTAAAGTCGGGCGCGATTGGCGAGAATTTCGAGCAGCTCGCCGATGTTGGTCGCGAGTTCGGCCAGCTCACTCCCGATCTCGTCCCGGCCGAGGGCCGTGAGGCGATGGAGCCGGAGCTCGAGGATGGCGCGAACCTGCGCGTCGGACAGGCGATATGCCTTGTCGCGCTTTTGCGGCTCGACCGCTTCGACGAGCGCGATGTACGGCCGGATTTCCTCCATCGGCCATTCGCGCTCGAGCAGCCGTTCGCGCGCGACGGCCGGGCTTGCCGAAGATCTGATCAGCTTCACCACCTCGTCGAGATTGGTGACCGCGACGACCAGACCGAGCAGCAGGTGGGCGCGCTCGCGGGCCTTCAGCAGCTCGAACTTCGACCGGCGCGTGATCACTTCTTCGCGGAAGCGGACGAAGCTTTCGATCATGTCGCGCAGGGTTAGGGTCTCGGGGCGTCCCCCGCGGATCGCGAGCATGTTCGCCGGGAAGGACGATTGCGCCGGAGTATGCCGCCACAATTGGTTGAGCACGACCTCGGGAGTTGCATCCCGCCTGAGGTCGATGACGATCCGGACGCCTTGCCGGTTGGACTCGTCGCGAATGTCGGAAATACCCTCGACACGCTTGTCCTTCGCCGCCTCGGCGATCTTTTCGACCAGGCCGGTCTTTCCGACCTGATAGGGAATTTCAGTGAGTACGATCGAGCGCCGTTCGCCACGGCCTTCCTCGATTGCGTAGCGCGAACGCATCATAATCGAGCCGCGGCCGGTCGTATAAGCGCTCCGGATCCCGGACAGCCCCAGAATGAAGGCGCCGGTCGGGAAGTCGGGGCCCTTGACGTGTTCCATCAGCCCTTCGACGCCGATCGCCGGATCGTCGATGTAAGCGCGGCAGGCGGCAATCACCTCGCCCAGATTGTGCGGCGGGATGTTGGTCGCCATTCCGACCGCGATCCCGCCCGCGCCGTTGACGAGCAGGTTCGGAAAGCGCGCGGGGAGGACCTGCGGTTCACGTTCGGACGCGTCATAGTTGGGCTGGAAGTTGACGGTGTCCTTGTCGATGTCGCCAAGGAGGAAGTTCGCGACCTTGGCGAGCCGTGCCTCCGTGTATCGCATCGCCGCCGGGGGATCGGGATCCATCGATCCGAAATTTCCCTGCCCGTCGATCAGCGGGACCCGCATCGACCAGCTTTGCGTCATCCTGGCGAGGGCATCGTAGATCGCCGCATCGCCGTGCGGGTGATACTTACCCATCACATCGCCGACGATGCGGCTGGACTTGCGATACGGCCGTCCGGCCACATAGCCGGCTTCCTGGCAGGCATAGAGGATTCGGCGGTGAACGGGTTTCAGGCCATCGCGCACGTCGGGAAGGGCGCGGGCGACGATCACGCTCATCGCATAATCGAGGTAGGAGGTCTTCATCTCCTCGACGATGGAGATGGGGGCTATGTCACTGCCGCCCGATGGCGGCTGCTGATCGTTGTCGAGATCGTCGACCGGCGGTTCGGAGGCCAAAAAAATGTCCTATTGATAGGGATGCACGCAGGAGTTGCGGCCGTAATGCCGCGCCCCCCGGTGCCTATCTAGAACATGACTCCCAAGAGCGCCACCCCGCGCGCGTACACGCGCACGCGCGCGAGGCATGGCTTAGGGCATTACGGATTCCACCAGACCCATTCGTCAGGGTCGATGCGGCCGTTGCCGTTCCGGTCGATTCGCGCCCAGGTCGAGGCCGACCAATATTCGTCGGCGCTTAGATAGCCATCGCCGTTGGCGTCGAAGGCGGACCAGTAATTGGTCCAATAATCCGGGTTGTAGTAGTTGGTCCGGTAGAATCCGCCCGCTCGGTAGCATTGTTCGAATTCCGACCGGCTGATGCGGCCGTCGCCATTGACGTCCCAGCCGCTGTAAGACTTCGTGCGGAACGTGTTCCATTCGTCGCCGCTGATCCAGCCGTCGTTATTCACGTCGACATAGCCGTAAGTGCCGCAGACACCTGAAGCGGCGGCGGCTTCGGCCGGAACGGCGCCAGGCGGCGGAAGGGGCGCCTCCGCGCACGCCGTCAGCGCGGCGGTGCCAATCAGGAGGAATGGAATTGCAAATTGTCTCATAAGTGCCTCCGTAGACGAAGCACCCCGACCCGCTCACTCGGGGTCCGATCTCAATCAACAGCTGCAAAGTCTTGAGGTTCCGAAACAATCCTTGTCACTTCGACGGTATGCCGGGCGAAGCGGGCTCCGAGTGCGTCAATGGTTCAATGGGGGTTCAGGCCGTGCGTCGCATAGAGCTTGGCGTGCTAGCCGCGAACGACTAAGCGCTCGCGCGCACATTCCCTTTCAAACCGTCTCCATTCGGGGGAGAAACCGATGAAGTTCACCACCACCGCGCTCGGCATCGTGCTTGCGATCGGATCCGTCCCGGCAGCCGCCCAGCTCACACGCTCGCAGGAGAGCGACAAGCGGGAAGCGCAACAGCAGCAGCAACAAGCCAAGCCGGGCGACGTCAAGCCGTCCCCGGGCGCTTTGAAAGCCATCATCGAGCTGCAGAATGCGGTGAAGGCCAACGACGTGGCCAATATTCCGGCGAAGGTTGCCGCCGCCCAGGCCGTGGCGAAGACCAAGGAAGACCGGTACCTGATCGGGGTCTTCCAGCGCCAGGCCGCATTGAACGCCAAGGACGTCGGCGCCCTCGCGACGGCAGTTCAGGCGCTCGAGGCGTCGGGCTTTCTCGACGCGACGAAGCTCGCGGCACTGTACATGGATCTCGGCATCCAGCAGTTCAACGCGAAACAGACGGCCGCGGCGGTTGCGTCGTTCCAGCGCGCGACAGCCCTGACGCCGAACGATGTGGGTGCAACCGAGCTGCTTGCGCAGGCGAAGAGCGCGGCTGGTCAGAATGCCGACGCCGCGGGCCTGTTCCAGCAGACGCTAAAAGCGCGTCTTGCCGCGGGCCAGAAGCCGACGGAAGACATTTACCGGCGCGCCGTCCAAGCTGCTTATGATTCAAAGTCTCCGGAAGCGATCGATCTTGGGCGGCAGTGGGTGGCTGCCTATCCCAGCCCGGACAGCTGGCGGAACGCGATCTCCATCTACCGCAACATCGCCAAGCCGGATGTCGAGGGCACGCTCGATTTGCTCCGCTTGATGCAGGCGATGAACGCGCTGTCGAGCTCGTCCGATTATAGTTTGTTCGCGACCGCGGCTGCCGATCAGCAGAATTATGTCGAAGCCCAGTCGGTCATCGACGCCGGGATCGCGGCCAAGCGTGTCGATCCGGCTTCGCCGTTGTTCCGCGACATCATTGCCGGCCTGAAGAGCAAGCAGAAGCTTACGGAGGCCGATCTCGTCGAGGCGACGAAGATCGCTCAGACGGGGACCGCCATGGTCCGCGTGGGCGACAGATATTTCGGCATGGGCCAATATGCGAAGGCAGCCGACCTCTATCGCAAGGCGCTGGCCAAGGGCGGAGTGGATAAGGACATTGCGAACATCCATCTCGGAATGGCGCTCGCTCGGTCCAACGACAAAGCGGGAGCTGTGGCCGCGTTCAAAGCGGTGACGGGCGCGCGCGCCGACATTGCGAAATATTGGCTCCTCTACCTGGGCGCGTGAGTGTTGCGAGGGCGCCCAGCGGGCGTCCTTCGGCGCCTCTGATGACGTCCCTCGAGGCCTGCCGAACTGTCCCGTTTCGGGATGGTTAAGCAGATAGCTATTAGCGCAAAGTAAACTGCCGCATAGAGCTTGTAATCGGTGCGTCTGGAGGATGCGGAAAAGCCGGTGCGGTTCGACGATCGATTGCTGACTGTGCTCAACCAGCCTGCGAGCGACCGCCATGATACGGCGGTTCGCTGGAGGCAGCTGGTCGACCTCGTCGCGCGCGCAGGGCCCAACAGCTCGAGCCCGGTCGTCGCCCAGGCGCTGGATTCAATCCGCGCCGAATCCCGGAATGTGGACGAATCGCTTCGAGCCGCCGCTGCCCGCGCCGTGGCCGCGCTGCCGCTGCCACTCGGCCTGCTCGAATGTTTTGCCGCCGACAAGCTTACCGTTTCGGCCCCGGTGCTTGCTGCCGCGAGCCTCGACGCTGGGCAGTGGCGCACCTTGCTGGCCAGCGCGGATGAAGAAACCAGGCGCTTCGTGGAAACGCTCCATCCGGAACTCACGACCTCGGCCGTGCCCGACGCAACCGAGGCTTTGGTCGAGCGCGCTCCACGAGAAAAACCGGAACGCCCGACTCCGCGCAAACCCGCCGAGCGCCGACCTCGAGCAGCCGCCGGACCTTCGCTGAGCGACGTCGTTGCCAGGATCGAAAGACGCCGGCGGACCCGCGAACAAAAGGCTGTAGCGGCGACCATGACCGTCCCTTCGGGAGCGCCGGCACTGTTCCGCTGGGAATGCGGCCCGTCGGGCGAAATCGCCTGGGTCGAGGGTGCTCCCCGCGGGGCTTTGATCGGCCGGTCGATCGCTCGAAGCGAGAATGGGGCACGGGTTGCCGAAGACGTCATGCGCGCCTTCGCGATGCGCGCGCCGTTCCGAGATTCGGCGTTGACCGTGCCGGGTGACGGGCTCGTCTCGGGCGAATGGAAGATCAGTGCGGTTCCGGCGTTCGATCCCGCCGACGGACGTTTTCGCGGCTATCGCGGAATCGCCTTGCGCGACCTTCCGCCGCCCGCCGAGCGCAGCGCCGCGCCCGAGATGTTGGCCGATCCGGACTCACTTCGCGAACTCGTGCATGAGATCAAGACGCCGCTGAACGCAATCATCGGATTCGCGGAGATTATCGACGGTCAATATCTCGGCCCGGCGGACCGGCGCTATCGCGAGCGCGCATCCGACATCGTGTCGCAGGCGCATCTTCTGCTTGGGGCAATCGACGATCTCGATTTCGCCGCGAAAATCCATTCTTCGGACGGGGCGCGGCAGCTGGTCAATCTCGGTCAGCTCGTCGAACGCATGACTCCGTCGCTCCGCGAAATGGCCGAGGGGCGCGGCGTCGACCTCGAAGCGTCGCGGACCATGAAGGATCTTAGCGTCCCGATCGAAGCCGAGCTCGCCGACCGGATCATCTTCCGGATGTGCAGCGCAGTGATCGAATGCGCCGCCGAAGGAGAACGGTTGAGGCTTTCCGTCGAACAGGCGGAGGAAAACTGCCGCGTCTCGATCACCCGCCCGGCAGTCTTGCGTGAAATGTCGGACGAAGAGCTTTTCGAATCTGGAGAAGCCGAGGTCACTCAGAGCTTTTGGTTGCACCTTACCCGGGGGCTTGCACGGATCGCGGGAGCAACTCTCCTCGCAACGCCCGATTCGATCTCGCTGACATTCCCGCGCGCCTGACTTGGCGGGGGACAAAGCCTTGGTTATCTGGCACGGGCCGGTGAGGGCCTGTAGCTCAACGGTAGAGCCGGCCGCTCATAACGGCTAGGTTGGAGGTTCGAATCCTTCCGGGCCCACCACCAGGCGCAGACCATCCGGGGATGGTCGAGCATGGTGGTCAAGCCGGCTGCTGAGGTCGTCGGGGAGTAGCGCAGTCTGGTAGCGCATCTGCTTTGGGAGCAGAGGGTCGCAGGTTCAAATCCTGTCTCCCCGACCACCGCGCCTGGAGGACCGCGGGACGGTCCGAAGCCGCAATCAGCGCGGTGCCGAATCTACCGCGACTTGTTCTCCGATTTCACGTTGGTGTTCACGTTGACGTCGACGTCCGTGTTCTTGACCTTGTCGTTGATCTTGCCCGCCTCGTTGCCCACGTCGTTCGCGATATTCCGGACGTCGTTCCCGACATCGCTCGCAGTATTGGCCGCGACCTCTTCGTTCACGGTGACGCTGACGGTGTTGTTGGCGTCGTCCTTCGACACATTGCAGCCGCCGACAAGCAAGAGCGGGATTGCAAGTAAGATGCGCATCTGAGTCCTCCCTGAATTTCGCGGGGTCAACGCCGCTTGCCCCGTTTCGGCTCCGGCGTAATTCCGCCGGAAAGGACCGCCAGCATCGCCGTCCATGCGGCGACATTCTGACGGAGCTGCTCGGGATCGATCTTGTCGAGCGTATCGTCGGGCGTGTGATGCCAGTCGAAATAGCGCGTTCCGTCCTGGCCCAACGAAACCCATGGAGCACCGGCCTTGATCGTCTCTTCGACATCGGTGCCCTCGGCCTGGCCCTTGTCGTTCTTGGTGATCCCAAGCGGAGCGAGCACGGCGGTGAGCTGCGCATAGGTCGCCGGCTCGCTCGTCATCACCTGCGAACTGAAGCGCCAGATGCGGTCCGCACCGAAATCGCTTTCGCCGGCGATAGCGTAGCGGTCGGCGGCATGCGCCTTCGCCAGCGCTGCGCCGCCGAAGCCGCCGGGCTCCTCCGCGCCGAACCAGACGACGCGAATGGTGCGCATGGGGCGGCCCGCATCCATGATGTGCTTGGCCGCCGCCGTGGTGATCGCGACGCCGGCGCCGTCGTCGATCGCTCCGGTGCCCTGGTCCCAGCTGTCGAGATGCCCGCCGACGAGCAGGATTGGAGCTTTCGGATCGCGCCCCGGGACTTCGGCAACGACATTTCCTGAATGGCCGCCTTCCGTCTTCTGGCTGACCAGGGTCAGGTGCATCATGACGGGCTGGCCGCGCTTGAGGATTCGAACCAGCTGTTCGGCGTCCGGCACCGTGAGCGCACCTGCGGGGATGGGGGTGGCTCCGTCGGTGAAATATTGGACGCCCGTGTGCGGGTTGCGGTGATGATCGGTCCCAATCGAGCGGATGACGATCGCCAGCGCGCCCTTTTTCGACGCGATGGTCGGGCCCTGCCGCCGAGGCGCTCCGAACTGGCCGTAACCGGACCCATCCTGCGCCGGCATCATATGATGATCGATGAAGACGATCTTGCCTTTGACAGCATCGTCGGGAGCGAGGCGGAGAGCGTCGACGCTGTCGAAATGGACGATTTGACCGGTGACCCCCTCGGGGCCTGTCGAGCCGCTGTAGCCGAGGGCGGCCACGACCAGCTTTTGCGGGAAGGGCGAAAGGATCTCGGCGCTTTCGGCGCCGCGCGTCCAGACGGGCATGTCGAACGGCTCGACATGGACGTTGGAAAAGCCCATCGCCGTCAATCGCCGAACCGCCCAGTCGCGAGCGCGCTGCTCGGCCTCGGTCGCTGCAAGCCTCTGGCCGACTTCCGTGGTCAGGCCTTCGACGATGTCCCAGGCATAGTGATCGTTGGCCAGCGCGTTGTCGCGAAGCGCTGCCACCTTGGGATCCTCGACGACCGGAGGCGGAAGCGTAGCGATGGACGTTTGCGACAGCGCGGGCGCTGCGGATGCGGCTAGAAGCGCGACAAATAAGGCTCGGGTCATCACAAACGCCTAGGGCAGGGGAGGGAGCGGAGTCACGGACCTCCGTCGATTAAATTTGCCGGCCAATCGATAAGAACGCCTAGAGCAAGCGCATCTGGTCGCCTTCCGGCGGGCGAAAAAGATCGGTCCGAAGCGCGAACTTGGCGCGATTCAGTCCATATTTCTTGCACGCGATCTCGAAGCGCGTGTTCAAGAGCTCGGCCCACGGGCCCTGGCCGCGCATCCGACTGAAGAAATTGGGGTCGTTGTCGCGTCCCCCGCGAAGCGAGCGGATCGTTGCCATGACCTTGGCCGCGCGGTCGGGATAATGTTCCTCGAGCCAGGCGCGAAACAGCGGCGCGACTTCGTGGGGCAGGCGCACGGGCAGGTAAAAGCCTCCCGGCGCTCCCGCTTCGACCGCGGCCTCGACGATATGTTCGAGCTCATGGTCCGTGATTTGCGGCACGACCGGAGCAATGGCGACGTAACAGGGAACGCCGGCATCGTTCAGGGCTTTCATCGCCGCGAGCCGCTTCCTGGGCTGGGGAGCCCGCGGCTCGAGGGTTCGGGCGATTTTCGGATCAAGCGACGTGACCGAAATAGCGGCCGAAGCAATCCTAAAGTCCGCCGCCTGTTTCAGCAGGTCGATGTCGCGAACGACGCGGTCGGATTTGGTGGTGATGGTGAACGGATGGCGAGTTTCCAGCAAAAGCTCGATGACCGACCTCGTGATCCGCCACCGTTCCTCGATCGGCTGATAGGGATCCGTATTGGTGCCCATGGCGATCGGACGGCACTCATAGCCAGGCCGCGACAGCGCCGAGTGGAGTAGCTGGGCCGCGTTCGGCTTCACGAACAGCCGCGATTCGAAGTCCACGCCCGGCGACAGGTCGTGATAGGCATGCGTCGGCCGGGCAAAGCAATAAATGCAACCGTGCTCGCAGCCGCGATAAGCATTGATGGAGCGGTCGAATCCGAGGTCGGGCGAACTGTTGCGGGTCAGGATCGCTTTCGGGCGTTCGATTGTGACGGTGGTTCGGCGCCTCGGCACGCCGTCGAGCGCTTCGACCTGATCGAGCCATTCGCCTTCCACCACCCGGTCTTTGAGATTGAAGCGCGTTGGGGTCGGATTACGCGTCGCCCCGCGTCCGTTGCTCGACTCGACCGGCATCCCCGAAGGTTACGCCGAACCATGGAACAAAGCAAGAACGGCCGCTTTAATGACTCAGGCGCGTCATGCTCGTCGGGAAAGCGGGCCAGCGATGTTCCGCCATGGCCTTGAGCGTCGTTGTCTGCTCATGATTGAGGCCCTGATAAACCCACATGTTCCGAAGGACAGCCGGAACGTAATAGCGCGTTTCCCAATAAGGGATGGATTCGATCCACAGCAACGGATCGCCGCGATCGTTGATCATCGCCCATCTTGCGACTGGAAGGGGGCCTGCGTTGTAGGACGCGATGACCCGGGGCAGCTGACCCGCGGTTCCCGTGTCGCGCCGCATCATCTCGATGAAGCTCTGGCCATATTCGAGGTTGTAGGTCGGATTGGTCAGCGCCGCGCGCGAATAGGGCACGCCCCGGTTCTGCGAAATCAGCTGGGCGGTCACCGGCAGCACCTGCATCAGCCCGACTGCTCCGGCGATGCTCACAGCCGTCCGGCGAAAAGCCGATTCCTGGACGATGTGGCCGAAGGCGAGGGCGGGATCCACGCGCCAGCCGTTCAAAGGACTCCAGCGCGGATTGGGATAGCGGTCGGCCGCGTCGGACCGGGCACCCCATTGGCCGTTATTGGCCAGCCACAGCTGCGCAGCGGGCAGATCCAGCCTCTTGGCAAGTTCGATGAGCGCATGATGCTCGGACGGAGCACCGATCTTCGCCTGGTGCCGAAGCAGCTCTTCGGCAAGGGCCGGCTCGCCTATCCGCACAAGCTCGATCGCCCGCTTTACGTTCGGATATTGCTCGATCGGCGGATCGGAGCCGATCAATCGATCGGGCGGTAGCTGCGTCGACATGCCGAGAGTCTCGCGGGCTAGCAGGCCGTAGAAGCTTTCCGGCGATTCGTCGGCGCTTGCCGCTGCCCGCAGCAATGGCGTCACGGCCCACGGCCGCCGGCACGCCTGCTGAGCACGGGCGGCCCAATAATAGCCCCCGGCCCGAAGCTCACGCTGCTGGGCGACCTGCGCGACCTGCTGGAACGTCGTAACGGCGGCGTTGCAGTCACCCAGCCGCCATGAGGCGAGGCTCGATATCCAGGCCGCCTGGGAGGCCCATTCGCCGGTCGCGCCCTGCCGCCACGTATCGGCCACGCGCCGTGCGTCGAGGTCGAGCCCAAGCACGTAGTAGACGAAGGCCACTCGGGTGCCCGCTTCAGCTCGCGCCTCGATCGATAGTTGCGGCGCATAGGTCAGAAGCTGGGCTTCCGCCCCGCTGGCGTCGTCGGCTTTCACCAAAGGATCGAGCATGGCGCGCAGCTGGTCCGCGGCGGGTTCGCCCTGCACGGGCTTCGCCTTGTAACGCACCGGTGCCGAGCCGAGCGTGTAAGTCGGCTTTTCCGGGACGTACCAGGGCATGTTCGCGGCGCCGCGCTTCCAGGCCATGGTTGCGAGTTGCTGTGCCTGTGGAAGTTCCGGCGCTTCGGCGAGCAAGGCCTGCAGCGAGCCGAGGTCCACGGTGGGAGAATCCTTCGCCGTGTAGAGTTCGGCCCGGGCGACCGAAGCGACAATATTGGGAGGCAGGCTGGCGATCCCAGCGCGAGCGGCGGCCCAATCCCCCGAGTCGATCGCATCGAAAACCCCGCGCCAGTCTTTCGGTGCCCTGACGGTCTGGATCGGGGCGAGCGGTTGCTGAATGGCTGGGATGGGCTGAGCTACAATTGGCGCTGTCGAAGTCGGCCGCGTGGGTTGAGGCGCAGGCTGCTGGATATCGGTCGGAAGCGGCGCCAGCGGATCCGGCCCGGCCGACTGCGCGCAAACCGGTGCGGCCAAGATCAAGGTCCCGAATGCGAGCAGGCCAGCCTTCAAGATTCATCCTCCATCAGCAGCAACAAATCCCTCCATGCCAACGACTTATCTAACGGACGCTTAATCAGGTGCCGCGGGTGGAAGGTCGCAACGGCGCGAACCCCTTCGACCTTGTGGATATGCCCGCGCGCCTCGACGAGCCGCTTGCCAAGCAAGGCGAGGCATGGCCCGTCGCCGAACAGGATCAGGCGTTTCGGCTGGACAAGGCCGATGTGGCGACGAGCGATTTCGGCGCAGGCCTCTCGCTCTTTCTCGCTTATTCGGGCGCCCGGCGAGTGGAAGCAGGAAAGGGACGCGCTGTAGGCCTCGTCACCCGAAAGACCGATCGCTGCGAGCATTCGTCCGGCCAGAATCCAGGCGTCGCCGCCGATCGGTTGTCCGGCAGCGAAATCCTCGAGCGCCGGAGCGTCGCTGAGCAGCATCACCGCGGCTCTTTCCGGCCCATGAGGCAGGATTCGGCGCGCTGTGGCTGACGCGAGCGGAAGCTGGGCGCTGCTTGCGAGCCAATCCTGCAGTTGTGCCAGCGTCTCGTGGCTGGGCTCCGCGATATTTGCGACGGGAGCGGGGGCCGCGTTTCGTTGTGCCGGTTTCAGCCAGTCGCGCGGCTCCTCTTGGACGACGACGTCGACCCCGGCCTCGAGCCACCAGGCCAGTGCGCTGCGCGCTTCGGCAATGCCGATCGAATCCGCTTCCCCGCCCACAGCTGCTTCCTCCGTGCCATTGACGCCCCGGTCAAGGAATGTGCAGGGCATTTGAGTCGAAATGTGTGGACAGCGCGACGAAGAGAGAGACGATGAGCCAGCGTGAATCCATGCCCTATGACGTCGTCATCGTGGGCGGCGGCCCGGCGGGGCTCAGCGCTGCGATCCGGTTGAAGCAGCTTGCGGCCGATTCCGGCCGCGAAATTTCCGTCTGCGTGCTCGAAAAAGGCAGCGAGATCGGAGCGCACATCCTGTCCGGCGCCGTCGTCGATCCGGTTTCGCTCAATGAATTGATTCCAGACTGGAAGGAGCGGGGGGCGCCGCTCACCGTGCCGGTCTCCGAAAATCACCATTGGATCCTGACGGCGAAGGGCAAGTTCGGCATCCCCGAAATCCTCATGCCGCCCTTCATGCGCAACAAGGGCATGTACACGCTGAGCCTCGGAAATTTATGCCGCTGGCTGGCAGGGCAGGCGGAAGAGCTTGGAGTCGAGATTTTTCCGGGATTTCCGGCGTCCGAGATCCTGTTCAACGACGACGGGTCGGTCAAAGGCGTGGCAACTGGCGACGTGGGGATCGCGCGCGACGGGACTCACCGCCCCGACTACCAGCCGGGGATCGAGCTCCACGCGAAATACACTTTCTTCGCCGAAGGCGCGCGCGGCCACCTCACCAAGCGGCTGACCGAGATTTTCAACCTGAGGAAGGACAGCGGTCCCCAAGTTTTCGGTCTTGGAGTCAAAGAGTTGTGGGACGTTCCTGCGGAGAAGCATAAACCTGGGCGAGTTCTTCACACGCAGGGCTGGCCGCTGACGGACGCCTGGGGCGGCGGCTTCCTCTACCACCAGGAGAACAACCAGGTCGCGTTGGGCTTCATCGTCTCGCTCGATTACGCCAATCCCTACATTTCGCCCTTCGAGGAGCTTCAGCGCTGGAAGACTCACCCGGCGATCCGCGCGGAGATCGAAGGGGGACGGCGCGTCTCCTATGGCGCGCGGGCCATCAACGAAGGCGGATGGCAGGCGATACCCGACCTGGTTTTCCCCGGAGGCGCCCTGATCGGTTGCTCGGCCGGGTTCGTGAACGTGCCCCGGATCAAGGGCACCCACAACGCGATGAAATCGGCCATGCTCGCCGCCGAGGCCGCGTTCGACGCGATCGCCCAAGACCGCTCGAGTGACCTGCTCGATGCTTATCCGAAGGCTCTTCGGTCGAGCCCGATCGAGCGCGACCTCAAAATGGTTCGCAACGCCCAGCCGGCCGTCGCTCATTGGGGCGGCCTGATCGGAACGCTTTATGCCGGGCTGGACATGTGGCTGAACTATCTGAGGATCGGCGTGCCGTGGACGCTGAAGCACAAGCCCGACAACACGACTCTCAAGCAGAAGACGAATGTCGCGCCGATCGATTACCCCAAGCCCGACGGCGTTCTGACCTTCGACCGGCTATCGTCGGTGTTCGTTTCGAACACCAACCACGAGGAAGACCAGCCGGTTCATCTGACGCTCAAGGATCCTGACATACCGACTGCAATCAATCTCCCCGTCTATGCGGGCCCGGAGCAGCGTTATTGCCCGGCGGGAGTTTATGAGTTTGTCGAGGATGGCGATGGCGAGCCGCGGTTGCAGATCAACGCGCAGAACTGCGTCCACTGCAAGACGTGCGACATCAAGGACCCGACGCAGAACATCAACTGGGTCACGCCTGAAGGCGGAGGAGGCCCCAATTACCCGAACATGTAAGTTGCTCGGCGCCGCGGCAATCGCGGCGCTGGTCGTCGGGGCCACGCCGGCGGCGGCGAAGCTGAAGCCCGCGCCGGGCGACCCGTCGCTCGTCTATCTGCAGGCCCGTGCCGCGTCGATGACCGGCGATCATGCGCGCTCCGCCGCGCTTCTGTCCGCGCTTGCCGAGGCCCAGCCGAAAGAAGTCGATCTCGCCCGAAAGGCGCTCAGCGAGGCGATCAGTGCAGGCCGCATGGACATGGCCCTGCAGCTTGCGCGGCAAATTCCGGCCGCGCAGCTGACCGGAGACGCGCGACTTTTGCTGGCCTCCGACGAGCTGAGGCGCAACCGGCCCGAACGCGCTCTGCCCTGGCTTACCGCCCCCGGGGAGACGGGGTCTCTCGATTTCCTGACGCCGCTTGTCACGGCGTGGATCAAAGCTGACCGCGGCGATCTGGCCGGAGCGCTGGAATCGATCGACCAGATACCGCCCAACAGCCTGCTTGCGCCGCTACGCGCCGAAGAACATGCGCTCCTGCTGTTGAAGTTCCGCCGAAGCGCCGATGCCGAGCCCTTTGCCCGGCGCGCGCTCGCGACGGCCGGCGCCCGCGAAACGCGGCTGAGGCTCGCCTTTTCGGATGCTTTCCTCGCGGCCGGCGACGAGGCGCGGGCGCTCTCCATCCTGGAGGGCTTGGGCACAGAAGTCGGGCCGGCCCGCCAGCGGGTCCAATCGCGCAAGCCCAATGGGCAGGCCATCGATACGTCGGCGAAGGCGTTGAGCGAAGTGCTGACCGCTTTTGCCGCGGATCTCGCGCGGCTCGAACGAGGCCCCCCGCCCATCGGTCTCGTACAAGTGGCTCGCTTTGCTAACCCGCAGAACAGCAGCGCTGCCGTGCTCCTTTCGCTGCTTTTGGACGGCGATGACCAGTCAGACCAGGCCCTCAGCGTCCTTCGGAGCGTGCCGCAGAACGATGCGCTGATCGCGCAGGTTCGAGATATTCAGGTTCGCATCCTGACGGACGAGAAGCGGCTCAACGAGGCGTACGCCGTAGCGGCCGGGCCGGGCCTGGGTCCGAACGCGACGGTCGGCGACCTGTCGCGCCTCGGCGATGTGTATCGCTCGATGAAGCGCTACGATGACTCCGCCAACCTGTACGGCAAGTCTGTCGCTCTCGCTCGAGCCGAGGGCCTGAAGGACGAAGTCTGGCCACTGCTCCTGCTGCAAGCGAGTTCGCTCGAAGAAGGCAAGCGCTGGCCCGAAGCGCGCGTGGCGCTGCAGCAAGGTCTCGCACTAGCGCCTCAGCAGCCGCTGCTGCTCAATTTCCTGGGCTACGCGAAGCTTGAGCGCGGCGAAGACATGGAGAATGCGGAGGCCATGATCCGCAAGGCGAGCGAGCTTGCCCCCGACGACGCGTCGATCACCGATTCGCTCGGCTGGGCTCAGTTCAAGCGCGGCAAGACCGCGGACGCGATCGGCACGCTCCAGCGCGCCGCCGAGAAGGACCCGGACCAGGCGGAGATCCAGGAGCATCTCGGCGATGCCTTATTCAAATCGGGTCGGAAGTTCGAGGCGCGGTTCGCCTGGGCCGCGTCGCTGGTCACCGCCGAGGATGAAATCGCCGCCCGAGTAAAGGCCAAGCTCGCATCGGGCCTGACGCCCGCCAACGCCGCGCCTTGACGCGTAAGGACATCGCCGCGGCGAAGCTGAATTTGGCGCTGCATGTGCGCGGGCACCTACCGGATGGCCGGCATGCGATCGAAACGATTTTCGCATTTTGCACCGACGGCGACCGGCTGAGCGCCGAACCGGCAGACGGGCTCTTCCTGACCGTGTCGGGGCCATTTGCGGGCGAACTCCTCGGGATCGAGGACAATCTGGTGATGCGGGCTGCGCGCGAGCTGCAGGCCGAATCCGGATATGATCAGGGCGCGGCCATCCATCTGGACAAGCAACTCCCCGTGGCTTCAGGGATCGGCGGGGGTTCCGCCGACGCCGCGGCCGCACTGCGCTTGCTGACGTCGTTGTGGGGAATCGATCCGGCGCACGCATCAGCCGTCGCGCCGCGGATCGGAAGCGACGTTCCGGCCTGCCTGCTCAGCCTGCCGATGCGCGGCGCCGGCGCAGGCGACGAGCTGACGCACATCGACCTTTCCGAAATTTCCGGTGCGCCGGTCTTGCTCATCAATCCGCGTGTGACGCTTGCGACGGCGGACGTATTCCTCGGCTGGGACGGAATCGATCATGGCCCGCTCGATGACTGGCGGGTGGGTCGCAACGACCTCGAGGCGACGGCCAAAGCGCTCGTCCCGCAAATCGAGACCGTGCATGCCTGGCTATCGGTTCAGCCCGGCGCATGGTTTGTGCGCATGTCCGGGTCGGGCGCGACTTGCTTCGCGCTCTTCGCCAGCGAGGAGGCACGAGATTCCGCCGCCGACCGAGTGCCGCGCGAATGGTGGCGCCTGGCGACGCATTTGCGTTAGACGCTCAGCGCCATGACCCAAGGGCGCCCGATCCTGACTGCTGAAGCGATGCGTGCCGCCGAGCAGCGGGCGATCGATGCCGGCGCGAAGGTCGAAGACTTGATGGAGCGCGCCGGGGCCGCTCTCGCCGAGGCGGCTTATCGCTTCGCTGGGCCCATGCCCGCCCTCATCCTCTGCGGACCCGGAAACAATGGCGGCGACGGCTATGTCGCGGCGCGACATCTGGCCGAACGGGGCGTTGAGGTGCGGGTGGCAGCCCTCGCTGAGCCGAAGAGCGACGCCGCCAAACGGGCGCGCTCGAAGTGGAACGGCCGCGTCGAGGAGCTCTCGAATGCAAGCGAGTCCGCCCCGCTCGTCATCGACGCCTTGTTCGGAACCGGCGTCAAGCGCGGCCTGGACGAGGAAATCGCGCAGCAATTGCAAAGCCTTTGTGATCGCGCGGTCGTACGGATCGCCTGCGATTTGCCGAGCGGCGTCGAAACGGACAGCGGCGCTTTGCTCGGCGAGGTTCCGCGATTCGATCTCACGGTCACGTTCGGCGCTTTGAAGCCCGCGCATCGGCTGCATCCGGCGATGCACAAATGCGGACGGA